>CAMYML010000195.1 GCA_947259305.1 uncultured Gammaproteobacteria bacterium
GAGATTCAGGCTGACTTCGGTCTCGATACCGGCAGCTGGGGACGGATCTACATGTTCGGCACCCTGGCGTCGGCGCTGGTCATCAACTGGAGCGGCACGCTGATCGACCGGCTCGATTTGAGCCTGTTTACCGGACTGATCCTGCTCGGTCTGGCCGGCGCCTGCCTGGTCATGGGCTCGGTCAGTACGCCGATGATGCTAATTATCGCCATTTTCATGCTGCGCCAGTTCGGCCAGGGGCTTAGCAGCCATGCCGGCATTACCTCGATGGCGCGCTATTTCGATAACAATCGTGGCAAGGCGATCGCGCTGGCGGCGATTGGTTATTCCTTCGGCGAAGCCCTGCTGCCGGTAGCCGGCCTCTACGTCTCGCAGTTCTGGGGTTGGCGTTATACTTTTTACATCGTGGCAGTTGCCGTGCTGGCCGCGCTGCCGCCGGCGCTGTGGTTGCTGAAAGGCCACCGCCTGCGCCACGCGGCACACACCGTGGCGCTCGACAAAAGGGCTCGCGAGGGCGCAGGCGGCGGCGATTATACGCGCCTGCAAATGCTGGCCGAGCCGCGTTTTTACTACCTGCTGCCGGCGATGATCGCCACGCCGATGATCGGTACCGCACTGTTCTTTTTCCCGGCCGAGATCGCGCGCGCCAAGGGCTGGAGCAGCCTCTGGGTTACCGGCAATTACTGGTTGTATTCGACGGTATCGGTTGCGGTTACGATTTATTCGGGCATCCTGATCGACCGCTTCAGCGCGCGGCGGGTGCTGCCATTTTTCCTGCTGCCGCTCGGGCTTTCGCTGGTGGTCATCAACCTGTCCAGTCATGAGTACCTGGTATGGCCGTTCCTGCTGTTGCAGGGGATTACCTCGGGCCTGTATTTTACCGGGCTGAGTGCGCTCTGGGCCGAGCTCTACGGCGCCAGGCACCTGGGCGCGATCAAGTCGTTAACCAACGCGGTGATGGTGTTTTCTTCGGCGCTGGGGCCGGCCGCGGTCGGCACCCTGCTCGAATGGCAGGTCTCGTTTCTGGCGATCACGCTGATCCTCGCCGGATTTTGCGTGATATCGACGCTGCTGCTGATTCACGCGCTGCGCATACCCAGTCTGTGACGCACTGCGGCTGAACTGGCCGGAGTCAGGTTCTGTTGCCGCAGCCTGTCAACCAGGCTTTCAACCAGCGCGGTGGTGCTGGCTGCCAGCTCGCCGCTGGGCAGGTACAGATTATTCTCGAATCCGATGCGGGCGTTGCCGCCAGCCTCGATCGCGGCCATGACGCATTCCTGTTCCCGGTGACCGAAGGCGCAGGTGAACCAGTCGAGTTCATCCAGGCCATGCTGCAGGAAGGGCTCCAGATCGGCGGGTTCCGATTGAAAGTTGACGTTATAGCGCCCCAGGACGAACAGCACGCAACGGTGTCCGGCCGGAATTATGCCGCGCTCACGATAGTCGAGGAAATGTTCGAAGTCTTCGGCCGAGAACAGGATATGCTGAATATGAACCCGGTTTTCGTCGCACCACTGGAAGAACCGCTGCGCGTAATCGGGTTGGTCGAAATTCGAACTGATTTCACGCAGTACCATGCTCGCCATTTCCGGTTTTACCGCCTGGATGCAGTCGACCTGCTGTTCGGGGGTGTAAATCCCTACTGCCTCGGAAGTAATTTGCACCAGCATGCCCGGCGCGCGCCTGCAGACTTCCGCGATCAATTCGTGGTAAAGCCCGGCGTCGAGCAGGTGTTCGTCGTTGGCGCCGCGCACGTGGGCGTGCAGTGCACTGGCGCCGACGGCATAACACGAGGCGGCTTCGCTGGCGGTTTCTTCGATCGAAACCGGCAGACTGGAGTGGTCGAATTTGGTTTTACGGGCGCCGTTCGGCGCCACCATGATAATGACGTCCTCAGGCCGCATATCTAACCATCCTCTGGTTGCGGCCGTCGCCGGGCTGGCCGGTCATAAACTGCGCAGCGTGGTTTTGAGCGCCGTGTCGAATTTGCTCACAATTTCATCGATATGCCCGCTATCGAGGATAAAAGGTGGAGCGAGCAGCACGTGGTCTCCCTGTTGGCCGTCGATGGTGCCGCCCATCGGGTAACAGATCATGCCGGCGTCAAAGGCGGCTTGTTTGAATTTCTTGTGGAATCCGAGCTGGGACGGAAACGGCGCCCTGGTGTCGCGATCGCGCACGAATTCGAGCCCGAAAAACAGGCCGCGGCCGCGGATATCGCCGATATTTGGATGCTCGCCAAACTTGTCCAGCAGCGCCTTGTGCAAGCGGACGCCCTGGGATAAAACCCGGTCGAGCATGCGCCGGTCCATGATTTTCTTCACCACCGCGTGTGCGGCAGCGCAGGCGACCGGATGACCGAGATAAGTATGACCGTGCTGAAAGAATCCCGTTCCGTTTTCGATCGCCCGGTAAATCTTGCCGCTACAGAGCATCGCGCCTATCGGCTGATAGCCGGCGCCGAGGCCCTTGGCGATGGTCAGGATATCGGGAGCAATGCCATCCTGGTCGCAGGCGTAGAGGCTACCGGTTCGACCCATGCCGCACATGACTTCGTCGAGGATCAACAATACGCCGTACTGGTCGCAGATTTCGCGGACACGCTTGAAGTAGCCTTCGACCGCGGGCACTGCGCCGAGCGTGGCGCCAACCACGGGTTCGGCGATAAACGCCATCACCTGGTCTTCACCGACACGCTGGATTTCAGCTTCGAGTTCATTGGCGACGCGCTGACCGTAGTCGAATTCGGATTCGTCTTTTTCCTGGCCGCGGTAGGCGTAGCAGGGCGAGATATGCGAGGTTTCGATCATCAGCGGGTTGAACTGTTCGCGCCGCCAGAGGTTGCCGCCGGCGGCGAGTGCGCCGAGCGTATTGCCATGATAAGACTGCAGCCTGGAGATGACGCGATGGCGTGAGGATTGGCCGATCTCGACGAAGTACTGGCGCGCGAGCTTGATCGCCGACTCGACCGCCTCGGAACCACCCGACACGAAATATACCCGGTCGAGGTCGCCGGGCGCTTCCTTGATCAGCAGTTCGGCGAGCGCTTCGGCCGGCACGCTGCTGAAAAACCCGGTATGCGCGAACTCGAGTCGTTCTACCTGGGACTTGATTGCTTCGATAACTTCATGGTCGCTATGTCCCAGGCAGGAGACCGCTGCGCCGCCCGATGCATCGAGGTAATGCTTGCCGGTCCGGTCGATGATGTAAACCCCGTCGCCCTGTACCGCGAGCGGCATGCTGATCTTGCAGTTACGTGGAAACACATTACTCATAATTGTACCTGCTTGGCCTGCGCATCAGGGATCCCTCGGGATAGAAGGCGGAATTTAAAATTATAGTCCCGGCATTCTGACTTCGCGCATTATCGGCGTCAACAACGAAGCCGTCTAAAGATGATGCTATCTGCGTGTTCAACTGGGCTATGGCAACGGGTTTTCCAACCCGCTAACCGAATGTAGCCGCAGTGGTTTTACCGATTATTTCACCGGCGTGATAAACCGGTTCGTTACCGGGCGGTTGCGCGACGCCCGGGCGAATCGTTTCGCTGAGCGAATTTGACAACTCGAATCCATCGATAATTTATCGAGTCTGATTGACTGACCAAAAGCCTGTCTTAAGCCATCGGACTAAATTTGCCCGCTTCCCAGTCGTAGGCGCTGAGCTCGGGTGCGGCGATATCGACGTACCAGCCATGCAGTTGCAATTCACCGCTGTCGATACGATCGCGCACCCACGGGAAGGTCGTCAGGTTTTCCAGCGAAACCAGCACCGCGTTCTGCTCGCAGGCGCGCGTTCTCTCCTCGGCGCTGGCACTGGCCATGGTCGCGCGCACGCGCCGGTGGGCCGCGTTCAGCATCGAAACCCAGGCAGGCACGAACTTGAACGAACTGTCGTAGGGATCGGGTTCCATCATCAGCTTGATGCCGCCGCAATGCGCGTGACCGAGTACGACGATGTGCTTGACACCGAGTCCGAGGACCGCGAATTCGAGCGCCGCGCTGGTGCCGTGGTAAGTGCCTTCCTCTTCCATCGGCGGTACCAGGTTGGCGACGTTACGCACCATGAACAGATCGCCGGGGTCGGCCTGGAACAGGATCGCCGGATCGACGCGCGAGTCGGAACAGGCCACCACCGCGACCTCGGGGCGCTGGCCGCGCGCAACCAGGTCCTCGATCAGCGGCTGACTCTGTTGGTAGGCGCCATCGCGATAACGACGGTAACCCTGCATTAATTTTTCCACTCCGGTTGTCGACATGCTGCCAGATCCTGTTTCGCTGATTAACTAAATTGGTTAGGGTTACCTGTCTCGTAGGCACCACGTGGCGACGATAACCTGTCTGGTGGCGAAGGTCGAGTATCCGCTGGCAAGTCAGGCGTCGACCAGCCTTTATTGGCAGGTTAAAGAATTAAACAGCGGGAGACGCGGGCGCCGGTTTTACCTGCCGGTCTTATGTTGTTATTATCGCCGCCGTTTCTGCGGCACGAAGGAATGCGATGAAAACCGTGGCCCGAAAACTTAGCTTGCCGGCCCCGTCGATGTAGTACCCGACCGGAGGCATTCGGCTGTTGTTATCAATAAAAGCAGCAGTCGCCACCCATTAAACGCGTGAATCGATGACAACCAGCCCGCAAGACAAAATCAATCAGGTAATAGACAGTACCTCGCGCATGGTGCTGGCGACTTCGGTCGACGGCTGCAGTTCCTGCGCCAGCGTGTTTTATGCGCGCGATGGCGACGACTTGCTGTTCTTCACCTTTAATCCGACCCGCAAGGCGCGCCAGATCCATTTCAATCCCGCAGTGCAGGCGACGATCTGGCCGCAGGACGAATACGGTATCCGCGGCGTGCGGGTGGAAGGCAATTGCTTCAGAATCAAACAACCCGAAGCGATTAAAGCGGCGCGTGAGAAAATACTCGCAGTGACCCGCGCATTTCAGCAATACATGGATGACGAGTTCCTCGATGCCAACGGTGTCACCGGTTATTACCGGATCAAACCGACCCAAATTACGCATATCGATTTTTATGCCGAATCCCAGTTTGAAACCCTGGAATTTCCCAAGAATCGCAGGCCTGCGCTGGTGGAGGCTTTAGGCGCCAGCAAAAATCGGCTGCTGCTCTGGATACAGGCCGTGCGCGCGCCTTTTTTTAGCGCCACGCTGATCCCGGTATTGCTCGGCGCAACCATCGCCCGCGGCGACCTGGCCGCAGCCGGCATGGTCGAAGCCTGGAACTGGAAACTGTTCTGGTTGGTAGTAGTCGGCGCGCTCGCGGCACATGCCGGCACCAACCTGGCTAATGACTACGGCGATCACGTTTCGGGGAACGATGAACTGAATCGGGTTCCCAGCCCATTCAACGGCGGCAGCCGGATGATTCAGGCCGGCTTGCTCGCGCCATGGAAAGTCCTGTTGGCGTCGATACTTTGTTTTATCGCGACCATTGCCGTCGGCCTGACGCTGAATCAACAGCTCGCGGGTTCTGCATTTGCCACGACACCGCTTTTGTATATCGGTATCGCAGGCTGTTTACTGGGTACCTGCTATACGCTCGGACCCTGGCGGCTCGGTTATCACGGCCTGGGCGAGGTCGCTATTGCGATCGGCTTTGGGCCGGTAATTGTGCTCGGCGCGCACTACGTGCTGAGTGCGCCCGTTGCTGGCGCATGGAACTGGGTTCCGGCTCTATTAGCTTCAATACCGGTTGCCTCCTTCGTCGTGCTGATCGTCTGGATCAACCAGTTCCAGGATGTGCCCGCCGACCGGCTGGTGGACAAGCGCAACTGGGTGGTGCGTTGTGCGGCGATGCAGGATGGCACGGTGCGCTACGAACGCCCGTTGGCGCTGTACCGATTGCTGGGTTTCTTTGGCTTCGGTTTCGTGGTCTTGCTCAGCGTCGCCGGTGTGTTCGATGCCAGTATAGGCACGCTTTACGCCTTGCTGGCACTGCTGCCGCTGCCGTTACTGCTGTATGCCATTCGCCTCGGTGAGAATTGGCTGCAGGACTGGAACCAGGCCGACGCCGATCGCCAGCGCCTGCCTTACCTGCTGCTGAAGGTCAATGCGCTTACCATCGGCATTCACTTCAGTACCGGCCTGTTGCTGGTGTTGGCCTATACCCTGCGCACGCCCTATTGAATCAGGCCTGTCGATTCCCCTGGATATCAGCCCGCTGCGGCGTAAATTCAGAACGGTAGCGGCAGCTTGCTGGTGCGGCCGCCGTCGATGACGATGACTTGCCCGGTGACGAAGGCCGCATCGTCGCTGGCGAGAAACACGGCGAGCTTGCCGACGTCGTCGGGTTTGCCGATGCGCCCGCTCGGGTGCATTTTGTACAAACCTTCCCAGGCCGCGGCGGGATCTTGTTGCGCGTTGATGTAGTTATCGCTCAAATCCGAGCGAATCCAGCCGGGCGCGATCGCGTTGACGCGGATACCGTCCTTGCCGAGATCGACCGCCATGGCTTTGGTGAGCGCGTGCACGCCACCCTTGCTCGCGCAATAGGCCGCGTGTTCGGGATTCGCCGCCAGGCCTTCGATCGAGCCGATATGGATAATGCTGCCACCGCCGTTGTTACGCAGCAGGGGCAGCAAGGCCTTGCTCAGGAATACCGGTGCCGTCAGGTTGACGGCGAGCATCCGGTTCCAGTCGTCGAGTTGCATTTCGTCGATGCTTTGCTCGAACATGAATCCGGCATTGTTAACCAGGATGTCGATGCCGCCGAACTGCTGTTGCGCGGCCGCGGCGATGCTGCTGTAGCTGTCCGCTTGCGCCAGGTCCGCCTCGACCCAACTGGCTTCGGCCAACTCGTCGGGCAGCGGGCTGCGCTGTGCCACCAGGATATGCGCGCCGGCGTCGAGCAGCGCCTGGCTGATACCGAGGCCGATGCCCTGGCCGCCGCCGGTGATGACGGCCAGCTTGCCCGCCAGGTCGCCCACAGGCTAACCGTAAACCGGTTTGGCGCCGCTTACTTCGACGGTTTCGCCGCAGATGTAACGCGCGTCGTGCGAGGCCAGGAAGGCGATGACGTCGGCCCGGATCGATGCCGCGCGTGACAAAACCACTGCGTAACATCGGGGTATTGACTTCGTTGGGGCAGACCGCATTGACGCGGATACCGTCGGGGGCGTGGTCTCGCCCCAGGTTTTTGGTCAGCGCCGCGAGCGCGGCCTTGCTGGTGCAGTAGGCGACATGACCGGGCCCGGGATAAATACCCCAGGTCGACGAGGTGTTGACGATTGCGCCGCCACCAGCTGCCTGCATGTGCGGAATCGCCGCACGGCACAGGAAGAATGCCGCATTCAGGTTGACGTCGAGCGCGCTGAACCACATGTCGTCGGTGGTCTCCAGAATATTGCCGCGCGGGATGATACCGGCGTTGTTGATCAGGATATCGACACCGCCGTAGGTC
>CAMYML010000196.1 GCA_947259305.1 uncultured Gammaproteobacteria bacterium
TTTTCGGACGCCAGAAGTGGCAAGGATGGCCCATTATTCACCTGGATACCCGTCGGCTCCAATCGCTCGATCAGCCGGTTCCAGAGCGAGTCCGATTCGCCGGAGAAGATCGCGTCCGTGTCGGCTGCCACGACATGCCAGCTGCCACGGTCGAGCTCGAAATCGAGCTGACCGACCGCCCACCCGGAATGACCGATGTAAAAACGCAGCTCGCTATCGGGTTTCTGCGCCGCAAGTACCTTGTCGAGGATGTGTCGATCCGCACTGATAAAGACATCGTCGGCAACATGTGCCATTCCCTCGATCGCCGATTCGCTGCGCACCAACATCAGTATCATTGGCAGTCCGACCGGCCCCCCGTAGTACAGCGCGTGTGCTGTCGCCTGCTGGTCCTGGATGTCGGGTAACGCTTCGGACAGGCGGGTATCGCTTGACCGGTTCACGATCAGGCCCAGTGTGCCGTTCTCGTCATGCTCTACCAGGTAGACAACGGATTGTCCGAAATGTGACCCGTCGAGCGCCCGCCTGGCCACCAGAAACATGCCGGGACCTGGTTCTCCGGTACTCGCACCGGGTAAGGCGGTGGCAATGGATGTCGGATCAAGTGACCCAGTGGCAAAGGATTTTCCCGCCAGGACAAAACAAATTGTCATTAGAACCCGAATTCGCCACATTTTTTTGATTCTCACTGGCGGGACAGCAGTTCGACAATTTCGGCGTAACCGCTGTTTTTCGCATGCATCAACGGGGTAACGCCGTCGTTATCGGCGATTCCGGCATCGGCGCCAGCTTCGAGCAACAGTTCGACGATCTCGATATATACCGCTCCGCCATCGCCGAGAATGACCGCTTCCAGCAGGGCGGTCCAGCCCAGGTTGTTGACGTGGTCGATATCGGTCGCCGTTTGCAGCAGCTCGCGCACGGTTTCGACATGACCATGATGCGCCGCGGGGATCAGCGCGGTGCCGCCGTAGCGGTTGACGCTGGCGAGATCGGCGCCATGGTCGAGGGTCATGCGCAGAATTTCCAGACGCCCCTCGGCCCCGGCGTACAAATACGGTGAATCGGAGATGTTATCCATCGCGTTCACGTCGGCGCCCGACTCGATCAGGGTGCGCGCGGCCTCGACGGCATCGTGATGCGTCGCGAGCAGCAACGCCGTGCGACCCTGCGAATCCCGGGTTTCGATATCCACGCCGGCGGCGAGCAACTGTTGCACGGCTTCCGGCTGGTTCTGCGCGGCGGCGGCCAGCAAGCGGTTTTGCATCGAGTCTTGCGTTTCGTTCGCGATCGTTTTGCCCATGATGAGCACCGAGAGGCAGATGAGCAGGATTGTCGGTAGTCTGTTTTTCATTTCAGCGTTGGCTTTGGGCATCAGCACAGGTTGCGCCCGCCGTCGAACATGACGCTCTGTTCCGCCTGGGTGGCCGAGCGTGCATGGTTGACGCCAGCCTTCGCACCGTCGGCGCCCAGGGCGAGCGCGGTTTCGCACCCGTCCCCTCTGCCGGCGCCGGTGACGAGCACGGACTTTTTGGTGAATTCGGACATGTCGATCCCTCCGTTTGTCGGCGAATTATATCAATCGCCGCGAATGGGTATACTATTCGGGGAATTTACCAGTCAATCAAGCATCAGGAGAGCCGTATGAAGCCGTCCTTTGAATCGAAGGTGGCGCTGGTTACCGGCGGTAATTCGGAAATCGGCCGGGCCATCACACTGGTTGTCGGCGCTGGTGGCCTGATCTGACGATGCCTGGCTTCCAGGCGCCGAGCGGATTCTTCCTGTTTTTCGATCTTTGGAACGAAGCCCGGGCAAAACGCTGTTTGCCCCCAAAAGATGCAAAAATCGCGGGCCAGATCACAATATTTATCGATCATTATGGTGAAAATCGCGTCCTGGGCCCAGTGCCTTGACGCACGTAAACAGGTGTGTGCATTCACTGGCCTGGCAAATAAAAACGACCAGGGTGACCTGAACAGCCAGGACAGGCGGGTAATATCGATGGAATATGGTGCGCATATTAAATTCCCTACAAGCGACGAAAGCAGGAAACCTGCATGATTAGTGCGACGCAAAAGGAGCGGCTTTACGAGTGTTTTGGCGTGGTCGAATTTACCGTCTATGCCGATTTCAATTGCCCGTTTTGTTATGCGCTGAACGAGCGTCTGTTTGCGCTGGGCCGGGAAGACCGGGTTGATTTTCGCCTGGTTCAGCAATTACCCGATGCTCGCAGCGACCAGGTCAACCTGGAATCGCTGAGCGCACTTTCCGCCGAGGTCGCCGAGGTGCGCCGCCGGGTGCCGTCGATTGAAATCAATCTACCAATGATCCGTCCCAATACGGCCCCGCCCACGGCGTTGTTATACAAGGTGAGCAAGGACGATCCGTTTCAGGCGGTACAGCTACGCAGGCGAATTTATCAAGCGCTCTGGATCGATGGCCAGGACATTTCCGATCCCGATTTGTTGGCCTCCCTGCTGCTGGACCTCGATATCGTGCTGGCGTCGACGCGCGTTGCCCTGAATAGCGAGGAGCTCAGCGCCTGGCAGTCCGAATGGGCCAACAACACGGAGTTCGATCGTCATCTTCCGGTCGTCATCAGCGAATGCGGTGAAACCGTTATC
Organism: uncultured Gammaproteobacteria bacterium; assembly: GCA_947259305.1. Classification (GTDB taxonomy): domain Bacteria; phylum Pseudomonadota; class Gammaproteobacteria. The sequence goes on from CAMYML010000196.1 coordinate 2,625, forward strand.
GGGCCCTTGCTGGAGCCCGAACTGAATGCGTTTCTCGAATCCGGTTCGCTGGTCTCGGACGAAGCGATCGGCGGACTTTCACGGCCACCCTCGCGTCAGCGAATACTGGTGCTGGATAACCATGCGCCGAGCCTGCGGGTCATCCTCGAGCAAATGCACGATGCCCAGGTCGAGTTGGTCGAGGACTTCATCGGGCTGATCGCGTACGTGCGCAATCTCGGCATTCCGGATTTGCTTCTGGTAAATACCGCGTTGATCGGGGATGTTCGCGGTCGCGACTGGTGGCGAAATTCGACCAACCTGGATCCGGATCCACCAATCCCGATAATCCATATACTGGACAAACCAACCGCCGCAAAGGAGGCGTCCGCTTTCGAAACGGGCGCGACCGATATTATCGCCCGGCCGTTTCTGCCGAAGCTGCTGCGCACCCGGTTGAATACGCATTTGCAGGCACGGCGTTTACAACAGCTGACCAAAGGCTTCACCCGGGTCGATACCCTGACTTCGATCGGCAACCGCCGTGAGTTCGATTCAAGGCTGTCGTCGGAATGGGGACGCAGCGCCCGATCGGGTGAACCGCTGGCATTGTTGATGATCGATATTGACAGGCTCCGAGCATACAATGACAGCCACGGGCATTTACGCGGCGACGAATGCCTGGCCACGGTGGCGCAATTAATCGGTAGTTGCCTGCAGCGTTCCGGGGATATGGTCGCGCGTTACGGTGGCGGTTCCTTTGCCGCGCTGCTGCCCGGAATCGAGGTCGAGTGCGCGCTCAGGGTGGCGCGCAATTGCTACCAGGCGATCGCCGGCGCGAATATTTCTCATCCCGCCTCGTCGGTGGCGCCCCATGTGACCGCCAGTATCGGTGTCGCGGCAATGGTGCCGCTGCTCGACCATAGCGGCACCCTGCTGATCGAACAGGCCGAGACCGCGCTCTACCAGGCCAAGCGGCAGCGGCTTAACCCGGTTTGCGCGTTTGATGGCGACGATCTGGATTGCGGCGACCACGGCTTTTAACCCGACTGTTTCGGGCTTGTTCGCCGCATATCGATTGCGCGTAGCCGTCGACCTTAAAAAACCAGTGATCTGATCCAGATCAACATACCTGCCAGCGTTTTCTGCAGAATGATCCCAGATTTGGGTTTTTACCAAATCCTGTCGATTCGACAAACAGGGGCGCTGTCCCTGGTACCGGCGAAGGGAGGTCAAAATGGAGTGGTTGGTCAAGACCGTTGTCGCGGCACTCATATCGTTCTTTATACCCTGGTTCCTCAAGCGTGTGCTGCCTGAGCCCGGGGCCTCGGTCGAAACCAGTCCGTCCGCTGCCAGGGCATTTCCCTGGTTCGGATGGATCGCCGGTCTCGCTGTCGCCGGAGGAGTCGCCGGTATCGTCAGCGGCGTCATGGGCCTGGTTCTCGGCGGCGTCGCTAACTGGGCGATCTTCGGTGCCATGATCGGTGTGGTGCAGTGGGTGTATTTGTATCGCATGGTCGACGTGGGTCCGTGGTTCGCGCTCGCGAGCGCGCTCGGCTGGGCAACGTTTATCTTCGTTCAACCCATCGGTCACCCAACCTGGGCCGCGGTCGGACTGGTGGTCGGATTGCTGCAGTGGTTCGGTTTGCTCGGTAAGGTCAAGGGCGCCTTCTGGTGGGTGCCCGCCAACGCGCTGGCATGGTTCGTGGCCGGGATGGTCGGTATCGGAGTCGGCGCGGCAATCACCGAAGGCGCGAACTTCGCCATCGCCTGGGTAGTCGGTTGGACCTGCGTCGGCGCCATCGGCGCCGTCGTGCTTGCCGCTCCGCTTAGCTGGATGTGGAAACGAACCAATACGACGGGGTGAGCCGGGTGTGCTGTTCAGCTAACCTGGCCTGGGCCGGGTTATGCCAGGGGTCGAGCCCCGCGCGTCAATACGACAGTTCGCTTTATTCGGCTGGTTTTCAGGTTTTAACAGGTCTACTGCGCGCCCGATATTGCCTGCGGAAAATACCGTCGCTTCTCACCGAATATTGACCGCGCTGAAAATTACAAAATCCCTGATGGCGTCGGAGTAATCACCGGAAAGATTGTAGTGCTCTGTCAAATTACTATTAAACTTAAAAAAATCATCGATTCCGGATAACCTTATCGGGACTGCGCCTCCATCCTGAAATTCATATCGCCTGGCCCATTCCGTATCTATGATTACTTCCTCGAATTCCTGGCCGGGAAAATGAAATTTGTAGTTAATGGGCTCGTCGCTGCCTCGCTGGCAGGAATGATATCTCTCGACTGCAATAGTCAACTCTGAACTATCATTTTTGGAGATCAAATCCCAGTAGGTAAGCGTGTGTTGCAATTTTTCATCCTTCTTTTCTTTCGTTATCTCGATATCACCACCGGCAGATGCTTCGAAGCCGAATTTTGCCGTTACCCAGGATAGTAATCCGCCTCCCGCCGAAAGACTGCCTTTGACCTGGGCCGCTGCAGTCAGTTTGCGAGAAATCGATTTTCCGCAGCCCCATTGTTGTTCGAAATCGATTATTGAATCCTTGATTTTTCGCCATTCCGGGAAATCGGTTTCCTGAACAACCTGGTAGTCGACGAAATTAAATTTTTGCAGGTCGCCGTTTGGCAGGATAAAGCCATAGGTTTGCACCCGATATTCGCCCGAGGCGATGTTGTAAACTGCTTCGCCAATTGACAACACATGGTTGCCGTTATCATCTTCCGTGAAAGGGTAGAACTCCCCTGGATAAAACCACTTGATTCTATTGTTTGAATCGCTCTTGAAAGCGGTAACCGGATAGGCCAGCTTGAAAGATTCGACCGCTAAAATGTGCACCGAACTTTTTTTGATGGTTCCGGTTATCCCCGTGGGTGTTTGCACGACCAGTTTTTTGCCTTTTTCTCCAGTGCACTTTAAAACGGTGCCCGGCTCGAGTATCAGTCGCCGGGCTTGCCTCTTGTCCTGGTCGAGAAACGTTTTTTTTGCCAGTATGGTTCCTGCAGGGCAGCTGGCTTGTGCCGTGTGTATCAGCAGACCCTGAATTAAGAAAACACCGACCAGTATCATTAGTTTCATTTCTATGCTCTGTTTAAAACGTCGTTACTATTGTTGACAAAAAACGGAAGTCCAGACCGCTGGATTCAACGGCGAGATCGCTTCAATGGGTGTCATGACGAAGCTGGAAAAATTAACCCATCCCTCAATGTATTTTCTTTTTTATAAAACGATCAACTGTGCCAAGAATACAGTGCAAACGAACCTGTAGCTATATTTGCATTCAGGTGGACGAATATCAAATCCGGTATCCTGCTGATTGTCCGGTTCTTTTTTGCCATCATTCAAGCAAAAGAGAAAATCGATCGATGCTGAAATAGACACTCAATTCGAATGCTAAACCTGCGGCTCAAAACTATTTTTTAATCCCGGCGTCACCTTGTTGCCTGTTACCGATCGAGTTGCCCAGGCGAAATCAGGATCGATCCAGCCTGTTGCCGATAAAGCTGCTCAGCCCCTCGGTATAAGCCCGGCCGGTAACGATGAAGCCATCGTTGTGCCCGCCGCGAATATCGAGGAATTGCTTATCCAGGGGTGCTGCGTCGAAAACCAGACGGCCCTCGGCGTAGGGGATGATTTCATCGTCCTGACTGTGCACCACGAGCAGCGGGCAGGCGATGGTGCTGACGTAGCGACGGGTGTCGTAGCTGAATGTCGCCAGCAACTTCACCGGTAGAAACGGGTAGAGCCTTTGCGCCATCGACGGCACCGAGCTGAAACTGGATTCGAGGATTAACGCGGCGGGCCTGTGCTTGCTGGCCAGCCAGGCGGCGATCGACGACCCCAGCGAGCGACCAAAGACGATAACTCTATTGGCGTCGATGCCGCGCGTCTCGGTCAGGTAAAACCATGCGGCCTCGGCATCGCGGTAGGTGCCGGTTTCCGTTACCCGCCCCTGGCTTTGGCCGTAGCCGCGGTAGTCGATAATGAAAACGTCGAGGCCCATGCGGTTGAAAATCGCGATCGAGTCGAGCCGGTGCGATATGTTGCCGGCGTTGCCGTGGAAAAAGAGCAGCGTGCCCCGGGCGTCTTCGCTCGGAACGAACCAGCCGTGTAATCGAATCTTATCCTCGGTTGTGAATTCGATATCCTCGAACGCGAGGCCGATATGTTGCGGCGTCGCGGACAGGTCCCTGCCGGGCATGTTTGGGTAGTAAATCATGCTCGACTGCCGAAAATAAATCAGCGCGCTCAGGCCGGCATAAAGGCAAACTCCGAGCAGTAAAAATTTGAAGACAGCATTCATCTACGATTCACCGAATCCCAGCCCTGCAGCCGCGTCATTTATCAGCGTGACAGTATACCGCTTTGCAAAAGTGACTCGTTAATAGGCAACAG
>CAMYML010000197.1 GCA_947259305.1 uncultured Gammaproteobacteria bacterium
GCTGCTGCACGAAGGCGAACATCCGGGTCGGAACCTCGGCGTCGATCAGGTAGTTGGTCGAAGCCAGCGAGACCCCGACGATGATCAGGATGCCGCCGACCAGCATCATCGACTCGCGCATGATTTTGGGCAACTCCGTGAGCCTGATCTCGCGCATGATCAGAATTTCGACAATCAACACGTAGACCGCGGTTACCGCCGCGGCCTCCGAGACCGCAAAGTAACCGCCATAAATGCCGCCGAGTACCAGCAAGGGCAGCGGGATTTCCCATTTGGCATCCTTGATCGCAGCGATTGCGACCTGCAAATCAAAGGCTTGTTGCCGGCTTTGATCCCGCGGCTGCAACATCGAATAAACCGACAGGATGAGCAGCATCAGCAGGCCGGGGAAAATCCCGGCCAGGAACAGATCGGTGATGCTCACCGGTTGATCGAGATCCATTTGCTGCGCGACCACGCCGTAGAGGATCAGCGGTAACGACGGCGCGAACAGCAGCCCCAGGCTGCCCGAACTGGTGATCAGCCCGAGGTTGAATTTTTCCGGGTAGCCGGCCTCTTTCAACGCCGGATACAGCAGGCCGCCGAGCGCGACGATGGTAATTCCGGAAGCGCCGGTAAACGCGGTAAACAGGGCGCAACTAAAGATGGCGACGATGGCGAGTCCGCCCGGCATCCAGCCCAGCAGGCTGTTGCTCAGGTTTACCAGGCGCGTGGACGCGTTGCCCTCGCCCAGCAGGTAGCCGGCAAAGGTGAACAGGGGAATCGCAATCAATACCGGCATTTCAGCGAGCCGGTATACTTCAATGCTGATAACCGACAGGTCGACTTCCAGGCTATAAAAACCGATCATCGCGCTGAGTGCGATAACCACGAACAGAGGTGTGCGCAGGATTGCCAGTAATAGCAAGAGCGGTGCGGTAAAACTCAATTGATCGCCCCGTTCGCGTCCTTGCGATGCCGCAGATACAGCCGCGCCCAGCACACAGACATGATCAGATAGCGCACGCCGATCAGCGTGAAGGACAGCGGGATAATCACTTCCAGCATCCAGGCCGGAATGCCGGCAAACGACGTCAGGCCATCCAGGTAGTCGAGATGAATCCATTTGAATCCGTACCAGGCAACTACCAGGCAGGTCCAGGCACTGACCTGACCCACGAACGACTGGATCAGCAGATGCGCGTTTTCGTCAAAATACCGCGACAACAGGTCGATGCGAATGTGTTTATTATCGCGGGTGGCGACGGTAGCGCCTGTCAGGCCGAGCCAGAGCACAAGCACCCGCAGCATCGGATCGATCCAGACAATCCCCGAATCCCAGAAATTGCGCAGCAGGATCTGCGTACTGGCCAGCAGAATCATCGTTGTTAACAGGATCGCCAGCAGCGCATCTTCGGCGCGATGGAGCCTCTTGACCCAGGTTTGCATTACTGGCTGTTGCGGAAACTTTTCAGGTGGCCCCTGACCTGGCCGACAAGCTCACGGGAAATTATCCCATCCGTAACCATTTCGTCGATCGATTGATCCGATATTTTTCGCCAGCGCTCGACTTCACCGGGCTTCGGGGTCACGAAAGTAATCCCCTGGTTCACCAGCGCCGCCCTGGCCGCCTGGTTATCTTCACGATTCTGCTTGTCCATACGCTTGAAAACCTCGCCCATTTCTTGCCTGACAATTGCCTGGTCCGGCGCCGACAATTTGCTAAACGCCTGCTGTTCAACCGCGAGCACGCCGATGATAAAGGTAATCGGCAAGTCGGTCATATAGGCGGTGCTGGAATGCCATTGAAACGCGATCGCCGACGTCGGATTAACCGCAACGGTTTCTATCAGGCCCGTCTGCAGGCCGGTGAATACATCGGATATGGGCAAGGATATCGGGCTGATGCCAAGCGCCCGGAACACGGTTTGTCCGACCCTGTCGCCCTCGGGCAGCCAGACTTTGCTGCTGCGAATCGATTCCAGATCCTGCATTGGCTGTTTCGACAGAATCTGCACGAACCCGCCTTCGGATATTCCCAGAATGACGAAACCCTTTGTCTCCATCTGCTGCTTCATAACCGAATCGATTCTCGGCCTTACATAGTCGACTTCTTCGTAGGATCTGAACATCATCGGCAACCCCAGCGACTGGATACTGGAATCGACCATGGCCAGCCCGCCGGGCGTAAAGGCGCCGCCATGCAGCTGACCGATCTTGATCTTGCGATGCACGCTCTTATCGTTACCCATGACTCCGCCCGGGTAGAATTTAAATTTCACCCGGCCCGCGGTACGCTGTTGTATCGCATCGGAGCCGGCCTTCATTTCATTCATCCAGGTCGTGCCGGCCGGCGCGAGGGTGGCAATCTTGAGCGTCGCCGCGCTGACATCGGCACTCGCGACAATCGTCAGAATCGCCAGGTACATCGAGTTTATGTATTTGTTCATCGTGAGATCCTGATATCGATGATTGGAGCCTTCAGTTCGGCGATAGGTTCCTAAAAAAAGTCTGCCGAATCCGCCAGCAGCCGCTCGGCTTCGAGCTTCGCCAGCGTGTTGATCAGCGTATAACCGGCATAATTGGCCGCAGACGCCTTGACCGAAGTCAGCAAACTATCATGCAATTCCCGATCAAACACGTTTCTGGCGTAATGTTTCGCCATTAACACCTTGACCATCAGGTTTTCACCCGCCGAAATTTCGATGGCGCGTTCAAAGTGCCGCCGCGCAATTTCCGGTTTGCCGCCGACCGCGGCCGGCAGCAATGATTTGATCACGCCGAGATAAACATGGGCGCCGCCGCCATCGTAGGTTTCATCGAGCTCGATACAACGCTCGAACAATGCCTCGACCTTCGACAGGTCGGCAACGGCATTCCAGTCACTGGCGTTGATCTGTACCCAGGAGGCCCAGGCCACACCAAATCCGTACAGCGTGGCAAGCCCGGATTGACCGGTTTTGCCCAGCGCGGACTTGAATTGCTCGAGCTTGTTGTCGCTGGCCGCGCATGTTGCTTCGTTTTCCAGGCAAAGCGCTGTGCGCGCATACAGCAGGGACTTGCTCGCCAGGCGCTGCGCGCGGGTTTCATCTTCGATAAATGCACTGGTATAGGAGCCGTAAAGTCGGGCGCCGGTTAACAGTAATCTTGTATTCTCCGGATCGCCTTCGATCAACCCGTCGATCATCAGCAGGTAGGCCGGGGCACCATCGCGAACCGTGGCGGGATCGTCCTGGTTCAGAATGGCCAGCGAAATATTGTCCGCCATGCGTGACGTTGCGGAGCTGACCAGGCTGGCACAGTTGGCCAGCAAGGGCAGCATCAATAAAATCCACAGCGATTTTGGCATCAGCTTTGTTCCAGGTGGGCTTTCACCCTTTTATTTTCCATATCGGAATAGCCGTAAGCTTCGACGCTGGCGAGCATATCCCAGAAGCCCTGGACCCAGGTTTCATCCTGCATTCTGGCCGAGAGCTCAATCACGGCGTTTGCATCCAGCCAGTAATGTTGTTCTGCCGCCGGTGTGGCGATAGCGGCAAGCCATTTGGCGGCGCTACCGCTTTCTTCCTCGACAATGGAAAAAGCGCGCATATTGTCGCTATCCCGTAACGTCAATTCGCCGCTGGCAGCGATAAAAATATACATGGACTAACAGCCTGAATTCAGTGTCGCGATGTTAACCTACTGGGGGTCAGGGACAAAATAGTTATCCCAGCGGCGGTCCAGAACCTGGATGCCTTCATCGATAGCGACCGCGCCAAACCGCCCATCCGACTCTTCCACCAGGCCGAGTGTCAATAGTTTGTGCAGCGCATCGTCGATCTCGAAATCGATGCGGCAATTCCAGCGAGTATCAAACCAGTCTTCAATTGCGCGATCCAGTTCCGATTTACTCACCAGTGTTTCACTTGTCAGTAAGAAATAGTAGGCCAGAATCGCCTCCTTGGATTCTTCCTCTTCGGCGTCATTGGCGAGCCGATGAAACACACCCGCGTTATTGTCCAGGTTCTTGAAATAAAGGTTTTGCGTTAACGCCTGCATGAAACGGAGCTTCCGGTTCTTGAAGTTGCTGAACTGCTTCCAAAGGTAACCACCCAGCGCCGCCAACCCGGCCAGCAGCACCAATATGCCGGCCTGATTCAATTCAGCAGGCTGCTTGCTGACCCCCAGCCAGTAGCCCAGCAGCGAACCGAGCAGCACCAGGGAGGCGCCGAGCTTGGTGCTAAACACGATGCCGCCGCTGACCAGTGCCGGAACCCCGATCAACAGCTTATCCATCAGACGCATCCGCACCCGCGTGTTGGGGAACAACATTTCGAGGTCTGCCCTGGGGACGTTGCGAAACAGTTTGAGCAGCGTCGCACCGGCGCGACAGCTGGCGAAGTCATGCTTCGAGTGCTGGTAATCGTCGCGAATCCTGATGTAGACCACCACGCGTTCATAATTGGTGAAATCGATAGTTTTCGAGCCGAGCCCAAACCAGACAGGAATCTCTTCCTGTTTCTGCGATACGCCCCTGGCAAACAGGGAAACTTCGGAAAAGTCATCAAACTCGACCTGCAATCGGATCTTGAATAAAGACGACTCGATAAGCGCCTGATTCAAATCGGATTCGGTGACGCGCTCGTAGTTGGCTTTTTCCAGCAGGCCGTCGAGCAACTCGACGAATATTTTCGAGGTATCGTTTTCCACCATATCCAGACAGCGCGTATCGGCATCGGGATCGAGATTGGCATAGGCGTTTTTCAGGGCTTCGATCACCTGGTGGAATTCGAAATGGAAAATCTGATCCAGCATGTAACTCAGCTGGCGAAAATCGTCAGCCGCCGCTGTCAGCCGTTTCTCCTGCAGGCACATCTCGACGATGTCCCGCCGGCGATAAGGTATGAATCGGTATTTACTGTTTTCTTCGGTCATCGAACAATAATGCCAGTATCGGAGGCCACGACAAAGTTTTTACCTGGTTTTTGCGATTAACCTGGCGCAGAGGTCTAAACAGTATCGACGCTCAGTGGCTTCAGCCACCCGGCCACGGCGAATGGGCCGGAACCACGCTCGGTCGCGATAACTGTTTACTTTAATTCCTGATCATCGCGTTGGACCAGCAGACTACCAGGCATGCCGAGGTTTGTCGTTGGGTCCGAATATTGCTATTGTTGGCCTCCGGCATTTCGATCATTAACAGGCTGAGTCATCTTTATTCACACCCAGAAAAATGACGCTGACTGATCACTAACCCACAACGATATCGACCAGAACTGAATGAGTAAATTACTGGAGGCGCAGCCACGGCGGGTGGAAACGATCGAGCCAGGCGCGGTACAACTGGTGCAAATCACCGACTGCCATATCTTCGCGAGTGCGGATGAAAAACTGCGGGGTTTGAACACGCGCCGCAGTTTCGAGGCGGTTAAAGCGGCTGTTGCCGATAATGCCGGAGACCCGGATATACTGCTCGCAACCGGTGATCTTTCGCAGGACGGCTCGGCCGATTCCTACCGCTACCTGGCCGGTCAATTTGACGATCTCGGCGTTCCGACCTTCTGGTTGCCTGGCAACCATGACGATAGCGCCGTGCTGGAAAAGAATTTCACTGGAAAACAGATCGATGCAGCCAGGCAAATACTGGCGGGTTGCTGGCACATTGTCATGCTGGATTCAACCATCAGGGGCGAAGTGCATGGACGCGTAGCGGAGGCTCAACTGGCGTTTCTCGACGCCGCCCTGCAGCAGTATCCAGACCGGCATGCACTGGTTTGCCTGCATCACCAGGCGCTGGAAACCGGTAGCGAATGGATCGACCTCAAGGGCCTGCGGGATGCCGATCAATTGAGAGCGCGACTGGCCCGACATCGCAATATCAGGGCGGTGCTATGGGGACATGTACACCAGGAATTCCATCGCTCGATCGATGGTGTCGAATGGATGTCAACCCCTTCCAGCTGTGTGCAGTTCAAGCCGGGCAGCAAGGAGTTTTCGATTGGCGAGGAATCTCCCGGTTATCGCTATCTCAGGCTCAACCAGGACGGCAGTCTCGAAACCGCAGTGCACCGTATCGAAAGTATCGATTGAATTTTGATTATGCACTGAGGGGATTGCTGATTCTGCGCTAGCGAAAACCAGAAGCTGAGGCCCTACCGCAGAGAAAGAATTCTTCAGGGCGTTACCCGGAGTTGCTCGACGACACTATTTGACGTCGAACAGTGACTCCAGAATCGGACAGGTTTCGGCGCTTTTGTCCGAGCCATCACAGTACGACGAAATCTGGCTCAGGCGCTTTTTTATTTTTTGCAGATCACGTATCTTTGCGGCAATTTCGTCGATATGGGCTTCGGTCAGGGATTTTACATCGGCTCGAGTATGGTTTCCCCCGGGATCGGTCAGCTCGAGTAATCCCTGAATCTGTTCGCTGGAAAAGCCCAAAGCTCTGGCGCGTTGAATAAAATTGAGTCGACGCAGGTGTTCATCGCTATAACTGCGATAACCCGAAGCGGTGCGCGCCGGCGCGGGTATCAGCCCGATCGCCTCGTAGTAGCGAATGGTTTCGATATTGCAACCCGTCTCGGTTGCCAGTTTTCCACGTGTCAGAATTTTCATCTCTTGAAGTCCCGCGTCGCCTGGTCTCAGGCATTGCCCTATTTCTCTAGCCGACAGCCGTAATACATCCATGGAGTTACAAATCCAGCTACCAGCTCAATCGGAATTACTCAGCAGTAAAATTTAATCGAGCCATCCTATACCCTGTATTAAATACAGGGTCAAATCATTTCAGGACTTGCAACTCGATTCCTGTTGACCCTGCAGTATCTACAGGAGTTAAACTGCCAACAAATTCATTCAGGACCAGATTATGCACATGTTCAAATATGGAATTGTTTCACTGCTATGTCTCGCCAGTTTTAATATCGCCGCAGCCGAACGCTGGTTCAACCAGGACATAGTCGACTTGGGCAGCTCGTTGTTCCAGCAGAACTGCGTGGTCTGTCATGGCGTCAATGCCGAGGGCACCAAGG
>CAMYML010000198.1 GCA_947259305.1 uncultured Gammaproteobacteria bacterium
CTCAGGAAAATTCTTCGCGGATTTTTTGACTGTGCTCACCAATTCGCGGAACCTTGCGCAATACCTCTTGCGCATCGGTGCGCATCGCCGCCACCGAGACTACCTCGGCAGGGCCGCTCGGGGTATCGATAGTCTCCCGGCGCAGCTGCGGATGGGTGGACAGGCCGGCGATATCATTGAGGCGGCCGTAGGCGATGCCGGCCAGCTGCAGACGCTCGATCGCCTGCTCCTGGTCGAGCCGGGAAAAAATGCCGTTAATAAGGGTATCGACATACTCGCGATTTTCGACCCGGGCCTGGTTGGATTTAAGCCGCTCGTCTCGAGTCAGGGACTCATCGCCGAGCACCAGCGCGCAAAACCTGACCCACTCGCGCTCGTTCTGAATGGCGATCACGATATCGAGGCCGTCCTGACAGCGGTAGGCGCCATAGGGCGAGATGGTCGCATGATTGATGCCTACGCGCGGTTGGATTTTGCCGGTATAGTCATAATGCAGCAACGGCACCGCCAGCCACTCGGCCATGGCGTCGAACAACGACACCTTGATAATGGCGCCACTGCCGCTTTTTTCGCGCGCGATCAGGGCTTCGAGAATCGCAGCATAGGCCTGCTGCCCGCAATTGATGTCGCAGGCCGACACGCCGATGCGACCAGGCGCATCCGGGGTGCCAGTGATCGACGCCATGCCGGATTCACACTGCACCAGCAGATCATAGGCTTTCATTTTGCTGTATTCGCCGCTGTCGCCGTAACCCGATATGTCACAACAGATCAGGCGCGGGTAGCGCCGCCGTAATTGCTCGCTGCCGTAGCCCGCGCGCGCGGCCGCGCCCGGGGCCAGATTCTGGATAAACACGTCGGCGCGCTCGAGTATCCGCTGCAACAGGGCCGCGTCGGTTTCGTCTTTAATGTCCATCACCAGGGATTCCTTATCCTGGTTGAGCCAGATGAAATAAGCCGATTCACCATGCACCGCGCTGTCGTAGCCGCGCGCAAAATCGCCTTCCTCGCGCTCGATCTTGATCACGCGCGCACCCGCGTGCGCGAGCCGGTTGGAGCAGAAAGGCGCCGCTACCGCCTGCTCCAGCGAAACCACCAGAATATCTTCAAGGTCAAGCATTAGAAGGATTTCGGCAGGCCGAGTACATGAGTTGCGATATTGGACAGGATCAGGTTGGTCGATATCGGCGCCACCTGGTAGAGCCGGGTTTCGCGAAACTTGCGCTCGATATCGTATTCGACGGTAAAGCCGTAACCGCCGTGAGTTTGCAGGCACATATCGGCCGCGGCCCAGGAAGCATCGGCGGCCAGCAGTTTCGCCATATTGGCTTCCGAACCGCAGGCTTCGCCCGCGTCAAACATGCGGCAAGCCTTGTCGACCATCAACGCTGCCGCCTCGGATTGCACATGCGCGCGCGCAATCGGGAACTGGATACCCTGGTTCTTGCCGATTGGCGCGCCAAACACTTCGCGCTCACGCGCGTAGTTACTGGCGCGATCGATAAACCAGCGCGCGTCGCCGATACATTCTGCCGCGATCAATATGCGTTCGGCATTCATGCCGTCGAGTATGTAACCGAAGCCCTTGCCTTCTTCGCCGATCAGGTTCTCCACCGGCACCCGCAGCTGGTCGAAAAACAGTTCGGTGGTGGCGTGATTGAGCATGGTTTCCAATGGCCTTATGGTCAGGCCGTTGCCGACCGCCGCGCGCAGATCGACCAGCAACACTGACATGCCGCGGGTCGGTTTGTCGACTTCATCGCGCGGCGTCGTGCGCACCAGCAACAACAGCAGGTCGGAATGCTCCGCGCGCGAGATAAAAACCTTTTGCCCACTGACGACGTATTCATCGCCGTCGCGCACCGCGCGCGTTTTGATACGCGTGGTATCGGTGCCACTACTCGGTTCGGTCACGCCGAAAGCCTGCAGGCGTAACGCACCCGAGGCGATATCGGGCAGGTATTTCTGTTTCTGGGTCTCGTTGCCGTGCCGCAGCAGGCTGCCCATGATGTACATCTGCGCGTGACAGGCGGCGCCATTGGCGCCGCTGCGCTGGATTTCCTCGAGCACGGCGCAGGCCGCGGCCAGGTCCATGCCGGCACCGCCGTATTCCTCCGGAATCAGTACCGATAGATAGCCGGCGTCGGTAAGGGCCTGTACGAACTCGCGCGGGTATACCTTGTCGCGATCCTTGTCACGCCAGTATACATCGGGGTAATCGCCGCACAGGCGCGCGACCGCGTCTCTGACTTCCGGGTGGGAACGATCTTCAGGCATAAGGGAATCCCCAGTATCTAAATGTCATCCCCGCGTAGGCGGGGATCTCAAAACACCGGGCATACTGAAAATAGCCCCGCTTGCGCGGGGATGACCCGGATCTAGGCCGCAATAATATTGTGCTCGGGGCCGTAGGGGAAGCCGGTAATGTTTTCGGCGTCGTCTTCACCGATGACCAGAATATCGTGCTCGCGGTAGCCGCCGGCGCCGGGCAGGCCCAACGGAATGGTCAGCATCGGCTCCATCGACACGACCATGCCCGGCTCCAGCACGGTATCGATGTCTTCGCGCAATTCGAGCCCGGCCTCGCGCCCGTAGTAATGTGACAATAGGCCGAATGAGTGACCGTAACCGAAAGTGCGGTACTGCAACAGGTCGAGGTCGGCAAAGTAGCGGTTGATCTCCGCGCAGATTCCGGAACAGGTCGCACCCGGTTTGATCAGTGACAACCCCAGCTCGTGCGCGCCCACGTTGGCTTGCCAGATTTTCAACGAGTCGGCATCCGGCTCACCGACAAACAGCGTGCGCTCGAGCGCGGTGTAGTAGCCGGAGATCATTGGAAATGTGTTCAGACTCAGGATATCGCCAGCTTCCAGGGCGCGCGTGGTAACCGGGTTATGCGCACCATCGGTGTTGATACCCGACTGGAACCAGACCCATGAATCGCGAATCTCGCTATGCGGATAAGCGCGCCCAATTTCTAGCTCCATCGCATCTCGGCCAGCCATGGCGACATCGATCTCACGCGTGCCGACGCGGATCGCGTCGCGGATCGCGTCACCGCCGATATCGGCGGTGCGCGCGCCGCCCTTGATCAGTTCAATTTCTTCGACCGACTTGATCATGCGTAAAGCCATGACCTCGCGATTCAGATCGCAGGCTTCGGCGCCGCCGATAAATTCGGCCATCAGTTCGCGCGCGGCCAGGGTCATATGGTCGCCCTCGATGCCGATACGGGTTGCTCGCGGGATTATCGAGCTGACAGCCCGCCAGTAGTTATTGCGCTGCCAGTCGGTGTAAATCAGGTTATCGCCGTAACCGCGCCGCCAGGGCTGGCCGAGATCGATGTTCGCCGATACGGTGACGCAGCGATCGGCGGTGACCACGCAGGCGTAGGACCGGCCAAAGGAACAGTAGAGAAAACCGGAATAGTAGGCAATGTTGTGCATCGAAGTCAGCAGCATCGCGTCGACGCCGCTGTCGGCCATCAAGGCGCGCAGTTTGCCCAGCCGATTTTCATACTCGGCATCGGAAAAGGGTAGTTGGGCTTTGGAACCGTTATGCAGTTCGAAGAATGCGGGACGTTGAACCTGGGACATGATAATCACTCCGAAAAATACCGGGTGACGGATTCACCCGGGTAACAATCCGGGCGTACAGGATAAAAATATCTGCTTTAGACACAGCGACGCCATCGCTGTCAGCGGGCTGCGATTTTATCGATGACGCGAATTTCAGGCAAGTTATAATTGCCGACTTCCAATCGTTCACGGGCAAGCATCGAATGACGTCGACACAATACACAATCAGGCCAGCCAACGAAAAAGACCGCGCGCATTGGGACCCCCTGTGGCAGGGTTACCTCGAGTTTTATGAAACCAGCCTGCCGGATAAAGTCACCGAGCTACTGTGGCAACGTATTGTCGATCCCGCGCAGGAAATTCAATGCCGCCTGGCCGCGGCGGACGACGGCAGCCTGGTCGGGCTGGTACACTTTTTCCCGCACG
The DNA here is from genome assembly GCA_947259305.1 of uncultured Gammaproteobacteria bacterium. Classification (GTDB taxonomy): domain Bacteria; phylum Pseudomonadota; class Gammaproteobacteria. The sequence goes on from CAMYML010000198.1 coordinate 4,005, forward strand.
CCCATACCTGGTACACCAACCCGGTGTGTTACCTGAACGACCTGTTCGTGTCGCCCGACATCCGTGGTGGCGGTATCGGAAAAATGCTGGTCGAAGCGGTCGTCGATGAAGCCAGACGGCATAACTGGAGCGAAGTCTACTGGCATACCCAGCAGCACAACTCGATCGCGCGAGGTTTATACGACAAGATTACCGGCGGCACCGATGGCTTCGTCAACTACACCATCGAGGTGGCCGCCTACGGATCCTGAGAAGCGGGGCGTTACAGCCCCTACCAGTTTACCGACTGACTGGCATCGGCGGGGATTGTAAACCAGAAGGTCGCGCCGCAGCCCTCGCCTTCCGATTCGACCCAGATTCGACCGCCATGGACTTCGATGATGCGCTTGACCAGCGCCAGCCCGATACCGGTGCCATCGACCTTGAGATCGAGCCGATCAAACAAATCGAAAATCCGCTGATGGTAATCGGACAGAATGCCGATGCCATTGTCGCGTACGTAGCATCGAATGTTTTCGCCATCGGTAAAAGCGCCAATTTCGATTTTCGGAAGCGCTTGATCGCCCATAAACTTGAGCGCGTTGTCGATCAGGTTCTGGAACACTTCGCAGAGCCGACCCGGGTCGCCGTAGACCGTCGGCATGTTGTCGGCTATGTCAATCTCGATATCCCGCTCGTCGAGCTGGATTGCCACCCGCTCCGCGGCGTCGCGGGCGAGCCTGGTCAGGCTCAGGTCTTCGGGCGAGTTCATCAACCGGCCGATGCGGCTCAACTCGAGCAATTCGCCCAGGAGTTGCGCCATTTTATCGGTGGCGCTGCCGATTTGCTTCAAATCGCCCTCGATCGCCATCTTGTCCTGCGCCTCGATATCCTTTTGCAACAGGCCGAGAAACCCGCTAATGGTAACCAGCGGCGACTTTAAATCGTGTGACACCGTATAGGTAAAACGCTCCAGCTCGGCATTCTGGTTCTCGAGCACGAGATTCTTGGATTCGATATCGGCATTACGCTCTTCCAGTTCGACATTCTTGGCTTCGATTTCGGACAGCAGCAAGTCCTGTTGTTGTCGCGATGCCTGCAACTCGGCCATGGCATTGAGCAGGCTATATGCCATACCGACATAAAGCGAATATCCGATGATCAGCGCATTCAACATTGGCTGATCCGATGCGCTGAAGGTCTTCAGCGCAAAAACCATGGCGCCGACCGGTTTTTTTTCGATCTTCAGGGGCACGCTGATCAAGGCCGCCGGTTGCTCCTTGAGCAACCACTGATTCAACTCATCGCGGTCGGCGGAATATGCCTGCAGACCAGTGATCCACTGCACACCCTCGTTAGCGAGCAACTTCTCGGTCAGATCCACCTTGCTATCGAAGCTGGTGGCAAAGCAATCGAGCATCTGGCCGGCCTCGATACGCGCGGCAACGCTGCATTCCCGGGCACCGCTGCTACCGAGTAACACCGCCATCCGCTCGCAAGGAACAATCCAGCGTGCGTTGCGGCAGACGCTAATCCACAAATCACCGAGGCTTCGCTGGCGGCTGAAGGAGGAAACTGCTTCGTGCAGAATGCGCAAAACCAGGTGCGTGCCCTGACCGAGCGCTGCGTCATTTGCCAGGTCATCATTTGATAGTTCGTCGGGAGATATCGCCACGCGAGTTCAGCCGTTCATGCTCGCCGCAACTTCGGCCCGGGTGACAAGGCAATTGGTAACCGAAGCTAGCATGACGGGCTGCTGCATCCGTTTCTCGCTTTCATGCAAAAAGTCACGAAATACGAATATTCACCCGTTTCAGTAGACTGCACGGTTTGGCCTCGGTTAAGACTCTGCCGCGGGCAAGGTGAAATGAAAGCAGCTGCCACGGTCCTGGCCGTCCGATTCGACCCAGATGCGGCCTCCATGAACTTCGACGATGCGCTTGACCAGCGCCAGCCCGACGCCTGTGCCGTCCACCCTGGTATCGAGCCGGTCAAACAGGTCGAACACCCGGCCGTGGTATTCAGCCGCGATGCCGATACCGTTATCGCGCACGAAACAGTGAACTTCGCCATTCTCACGCTGCGCCCCGATTTCAATGCAGGGCGATTCCTGATCGCCCATGAACTTGACCGCGTTGTCGATCAGGTTCTGAAAAACTTCGAGCAGTCGGCCAGGGTCGCCGCGCACCCCGGGCATATCGGTCGCAATTTGCAGGTCGACTCCCTTTTCTTCGAGCTGGATCGAAATCCGTTCGACTGCCTCCGTTACCAGTTCATCGAGAGCGCAATTTTGCGCAGCGTTCATTTGCCGCCCGACCCGGCTCAGCTCGAGCAACTCGTCGAGCAACTGCGCCATCTGGTCGGCGGCATCTCCGATCTGCCCGAGGTCCCTGGTCATCGCATCCTGATTCCGGGCATTGATATCCTTCTGCAACAGGCCCAGAAATCCCTTGATCGTGACCAGCGGGGCTTTCAAATCGTGTGACACGGTGTAGTTAAAACGCTCCAGCTCGGCATTCTGGTTCTGCAATTCGCTGTTCTTGGCCTCGATTTCATCGGCGCGCTGTTCCAACTCCTGGTTCTTGGTCTCGATCTGCATCAGCAGCTGGCGCTGGCGCGCAAAAAACAATGCGGTGACCGCGATCAGCAGGGTCGCCAGTACGGCGATCGCGTAGTGATTCAAATTCGCTGCCGCGACGGAACGCTGGAGATCTTCCACCGACAGGCCGATGGCAACGATTAGCGGGTAATCAGGAACCTTGCGGTAAGCATAGTAACGGGTAATGTTATCGACCACGCTGAGCTGGCGATAAAGACCGGTCGGGCTATTCTCGAGTTCCTTCCATAGACGCGAACCGCTGATGTCCTGGCTATACCCTTTGGGCCCATAGGTAGATCTGGAACGCAGAAACTTGTCCGTGCCGACCAGCGTGGCCGAGC
>CAMYML010000199.1:0-7608 GCA_947259305.1 uncultured Gammaproteobacteria bacterium
TTTCAACGACGATCCTTTCGACAATTCGATACGCTACAACGCCAACGCCTGGCGCGAGCGCGGTGACATAGAAAGGTCGCGCTCGGCCCGGTTTTACAACCTGGCCTGGAATTATCATAGCCAGCAGGTGACCGACCATCGTGGCGATGCGCGTGTAATCGACGGCACCTTGTATTACCGCAACAACGGCAGTGTCTTCGATCAGATACTGGCGAATCGCTCCCTGCTCACCGGCGCAGGCGGGCTTGCGATTCAGGAAAGCAGTGCGCGTATCGATGCCTTCCCGCAAATGGTCGACCATCGCGTCAACTATGGTCCCATCCGCTTCGGGCTGCCCAAGGGGAAACCCTCGACGAACGTGAACCAGGACGGATTCAGCGATCACTTTCCGGTGTCGGTGACGCTGGCGGAAACCGGCTGATATCGCTCACGGCTTGTATGATAAATATGCCGGGCTATTTTATCCCCGGCAAGCTTGAATCAATCAGGAGGTAATGACATGGCATTGGTACTGGCAGTGACCTGGTCCGCGAAACCGGGTAACGAAGACAGGGTGCGTGAAATCCTGCAGACGCTGGGCGAGGCCTCGCGCCAGGAACCCGGCGTGATAACCTACACCACGCACGTCGATCCGGAAAATCCGCGTGAGTTTTTTATCTACGAAATGTATCACGACGCCAGCGGGCTCGAAGCGCACCAGGAAAGCGCGCATTTCAAGGAGTACGTGCTGCAGCAGGCGATCCCGCTGCTCGAATCGCGAGTGCGTCGCCAATTTACCGATTTCTAGAGTCCCTGGCGGGTTAACAGCAGGTCGGCGATCATGCGTTCCACCGGGACAAAGTCGTCGCTGAACACGGGTAGGTCGGCAAGTGCATCGCCAGTACGCAGCAGCGGCTCGTTGATGCGCAACCAGCGGCGTTCGAATCCCCGTCGGGAATCAAAAAAATCCCCTGAAAAAGCCTTGTCGCTGGCGGCAATGACAAAGGTCATACGCTGCGGTTGGGTGGGAATTTCATCCAGCCAGACATCGACGTGAGCGAAGCTCAGGCGCAGGGTTTTCAGCAGGCTTTTGACCATGCGCGGGTTGGGGAAGGCATCGACCACGTTGGTCGTGAACAGGCCGTCGGGCTGCAGGCGCGCGCGCGCCAGTTCGATATACTCGTGCGTTACCAGGTGATAGGGGATCGCGATATCGTGGAAGGCATCGGTAACGATGACATCGTAACGCCGATTCTTTTGCCGGTACAGGGTGGTGCGCGCGTCACCGTGGATGACCTCGATATTGTCGAGAGAAAGGAACATGCGTTGCTGGGCCAGCTCGGTTACCGTCGGATCGACTTCCGCCACCGTGACCCGTGCGTCAGGGTTCAGGCTACCGAGCGCACGTGGCTGGGTAAACGAGCCGCCGCCGGCAAAAAAGTAGTGCAGCTGGCGTTCCGGTTGGGCCTCGAAATGGCGTTCGGCCAGTTCCTGCATCAGGTGCACGTAAGGGGCAACCAGCATGCCGGGTTCTGACTCGTGATTAATCCCGTGCACCAGGTGGTCAAGCACCATGGCGCGCGCCGTTCCAAACGGTACCTGGTCGGAGGCGTCGACCACGCGCAGGCAAAAATAGCTGCTCTCGCGATCGCAGGGATTGGCAAAACCCTGCTGCTGGTAGCTGAGCCCGCCTGTGGCCAGTACCAGCGCGATAACGGTGGCTGTCAGTTGCCTCGAAGCGCCGCGTAAAAAAGGCAATGCCAGAAACACCAGCAATATCGCGGATAGTAAAATGATCAAACGCGACCCAAGGTACTGAATCAGAACGAAACCGGTTAGGAAGGTGCCGCAGATGCTGCCGAGCGCAGCGAGCGCGTGCATCCGCCCGACGATGCGTCCGGCATGCTCATCGAGCTGCAGCGCCAGCGTTGTCAGTAACGGGGTCGGAATGCCGAGTAAAACCGATGGCAGGAAGAACATGGAGAGCACGTAAACGAAACTCGAGCTGAGCAAATCGAGCTGGCTGTCCTGAATCAGCGGCGCTACCAGCACCAGTGCATACAGGCTGAGTAGTGAAGTCGCCGCGGACAGCGCCAGCACCACGCCGGTTGCGGTTTCGCCGGCGCCACGATCGGCAAGCCGCCCGCCGAGCCAGTTGCCGAGCGATAAGCCCGCCAGGATGACGCCAATGATTGAAGTCCAGCTGTAGATCGTCACGCCGACATAGGGTGCGATCAGCCGACCGGCGGTAATCTCCAGCACCAGCAATACGGCGGAACTAATGAACACGGTGGCGCCATACCAGAGCAACCGCAGCCGGTCGCTGTTGGCATCGGCTTGCATTAAATGCTTTCGACGGTATCGTTCATGGTCCGCAGTTTAAAGTATTCGCGGCGTCGACTGTAGCTAAAATCGGTGAACCGATCGCGTCTGCATGTTAGATTGAATCCGCTTCGATATAGATAGACATGCATGTGCAATCGAAACTATAGCGCTGGTTTGATAGTAGCCCTGTTACTGGGTGCGATGGCGTCTCCCGGCTGGTCACAACAGCCCTTTGCCGATGTGCATGTGCACTTCAACTGGGACCAAAAAGAATTGATCAGCGCACAGCAAGTAGTCGCCAAACTGAAACGCGCGAATATCGCGTTTACCGTGGTCAGCGCAACGCCGACGGAACTTGCACTGGAAATGAAGCGGGCAGGTGGAGACCTGATTATTCCTTTCTTTTCGCCTTACACCCACGCGCTGGGTAAACAGGACTGGTATCTGCATGAACGCACGCTGCAGCTGGCCGAGGAGGGCTTGCGCAGCGGGCAGTACCAGGGGATTGGCGAGGTGCATTTCATGGCCGGCTTTCGGCCGAAAATCGACAACCCGGTTTTTGTCCGGCTGTTGGCATTGGCGCGTCAGTACGCGGTTCCGGTGCTGATTCATGTCGATGCCGGCAACGAGCAAAAGTTTGTTGATATCTGCCGGCAAAATCCCGCGCTGAAACTCATCTTTGCGCACGCCGGCGGCAACCTGTATGCCAGCCATATCCGCCGGGTAATCGAACAATGTGACCAGGTCATGATCGAGTTTTCGGCGCGCGATCCGTGGCGTTACGGCGGCCTGACCGGCGATGATAACTTGCTCTTACCCGCCTGGCGTGAGCTGGTGCTCGAATACCCGGAGCGGTTTCTGGTTGGCACCGACCCGGTGTGGAAGGTGACGCGAACGCAAACCTGGGACCAGGCGGATGAAGGCTGGGATTATTTCGACCAGTTACTGTCCTACCACCGCCACTGGATAGCCGACCTGCCGCCGGCGGTTCAACGCAAGTTAGCGCTCGACAATGCGCGTCGGTTATTCGCTATCAAAAAAGACTAACCGAGCTTTTCTCACCCGCCTTCGAATGCGGATAGTAACGTCAGTCGATCCTGGTCCTGGATGATAGTCTCATCCCAGTGCCGTGCCGGAATAACGGTGTCCCGGTTCATCAAAACCAGCCCGGCCTCGTCGTCGATGCCGGCGGAACGCAGTACCGCCCAGGGAGTCGCCGGGGTGTCGATCTCCAGCTGCAGATGGTTCTCGCCCCCGAAACGCGGCGGTCGATCTTCGCCGAAGCCGAACAGGGTAATTTCGATTGTCATGCCGCGCTTCTCAAAGCGCCAGGCGTTCGAGAGTTGCCGCCAGCGGCACGCCGTCCTGATCCCAGCCGCGCAACGCGTAATATTCCGCCAGCATGGTCGACAGGTCGGCCACCTGGCCCTTGCCCGCGCCGCCGCGCGCGGGTTCGGTGGTGGTGCGCTCGGGCAGGCAATCGTCGGCCTTGCCGAAGCCCGCCGCCAGGTTGAAGCGGCGTTCCAGGTTCCAGATGCGTTCGCCGACCTCGAGCATCCGCTCGAGGTTCCAGCCGCCGTCGCAGGCGGCGTCGATCATCTCGGCCAGGTGTTCGGGTGGGAACATGACGTTGGTAAACATGCAGGTGCCGCTACTGTCGATGGCGCCCGCCAGATCCTGCGTGGATTTGACCAGGTCGGCCTTGCCCTCGGTGCTGACATTGCTGAAATCGTCGAGCAGCGGTCGCGCGCGCATATGGCAGCAGCCGCGGTTCGAGGTGGCGTAAGCCAGCGCCATACCTTTTAACGCGCGTGGATCGTAGCCGGGAAACTCCTGGCCCTTGACCACCATCGCCAGCTCGGGGCGACCGTATTTGCGGCACAGCCGGGAGGCGCCTAGACCGATGTCGATGCCGATGCCTTCGCCGCAGGCGGTCAGTTCGGCGGCGCGCGTCAATGCTTCGAAGTTGCCAAAGTGCAGCTCGAGGCCGCCCGTATGTTCGAGCGTGAGCGCGCCTTCCTCGAACAGTTCCATCGCCGCGGCGATCGAGACGCCGAGTGAAATCGGGTCCATGCCGTGTTCGTTACTGAGAAAGTTGACGTAATTCAGCGCGTCCAGATCGTCGATGCCGCACATCGGGCCGAAGGCGTAGGCGGTTTCATACTCGAGACCGCCCGAGCGTAGTTTGTAACGCGCCCGATCGCCGCCCCGCGGGTCGGGGCCGTTAACCAGTGGTGAAACCGGGTCGATGGTTGCGACTCGGCCGCAGGCGATGGGGCAGGCGAAACAGGCCTTGTTGCCCTGCAGGCTGGGTTTGCCGTCGCTCTGGCGCCTGATGTTAACCGCATCGGCATTGATCGATTCGACGCCCTCGAACTGCACGTCGCGGCAGTTCCGCGTCGGCAACGCGCCAAACTGGTTGGTGACATCCATCATGTTGTGCGTGCCGCGCGCCGTGAATCGCTTGCGCACCGGGCTCGGCTGCAAAACCGCCATCGTATTGCGCACCGCTTTTTGAAAACCATCCGCATCGCGCACCTGCACCCCGCGGGAACCGCGCACGGCGATCGCCTTGAGCAGTTTGGAACCCATCACCGCGCCGACGCCGGAGCGGCCGAAGGCGCGATCCATATCGTTGACGATACAGGCGTACTTGACGCCGATTTCGCCCGCGCGGCCGATACTCGCAATTTTTGCCTGTGGCTCGCCGAGCTCGCGGCGCAACCAGGGTTCGGTCTCCCACACAGTTTGCCCCCACAACGCCTGTGCCGAGCGTATTTCGACCTGCTCGTCGCGAATCCAGAGATAGACCGGCGAATCCGCGCGGCCCTCGATGATCAGTAAATCATAGCCGGCCTGCTTCAGTTCGGCGCCAAACATGCCGCCCGTATTGGATGCCGCGATGGCGCCGGTCAGGGCGCCCTTGGTGATCGCGGAAGAGCGCCCGCCGGTAGGCGCGGTCGTCCCGGTCAGGGGCCCGGTAGCGAAGATCAGCTTGTTTTCCGGTGACAGCGGGTCCACGCCTGGATCCACCTCTTCGATGAAGTACTTGCTGCCGAGGCCGCGCTGACCCAGGTAAGCCTGCGCCCAGTCGCGCCGTAGCGGCTCGGCGATGCAACTGCCGCTGCTCAGATTGACGCGTAGAATTTTATTTTGCCAGGACATCTGATGACTCCAAAACCTCGATCGGCAGGCGGGTAAACACTGGCGTCAATCTTACCCGGGATTAGCCTGGATGTAACCCGAATCGGGGCAGGGTCCTGCCAATCATGTTACTGCCGCTGAGCTGGAACAAGCGCCACCGCTGCCTCTAGCAGATCGCGTTCGGTGACGATCCCGAGTAACTGGCCGGCGGCCACCACCAGCAGGCAGCCGGCATCGTTTTCGAGTATCCGGGCAAAGGCCTGGTTCAGTGGAAGGTCCGGTGAGACGGTGGCTGGATTGTGCAGCATGATTTCCGCGACGGGAATGGGACGATCCCGCTTGCCTGTATCCCCGGAACGCAGATGCAGCAGTTCACGCGTCGACAACAGGCCTACCAGTTCGCCCGCCGAGGTCTCGACCGGGACGTGGCGCACGTGACGCCATTCCATCATGCTGGTCGCCAGGTCTACCAGGTCTTCAGGACGCACCGTGAACAGGTTCGTGGTCATGATATCGCTTACCTTTTTTATGGTTTCGGTGACTTCAACACCGTCCTCGAGGGTTACCAGGTCCCAGCGGTGTACCGGTATCGAGCGAGTCTGATGTTGATGCACGATCTGGACCGCCTGTTTGCACACCGCGGCACGTTTGTCTTCCGGCACGTTCGCCAGCGAGTCCAGCAACCAGCGCGCACCGGTGCGCCCGCTGCTTACCCGCTCTTCCATAATACCGAGATAATAGTCGCTGTCTTCGGTTGACACCTGCAAGGCGCTGAGCCCTTCCCTTGCCGCAGGAATCAGCTCCCGCAGCAGCAAATCGGCGGCGCCCATGCGTTGCCCATCGAGCCAGGTAAAACGGGCCGCGAGCCCATGCTGCGCGGCGGCGAAAAAATTTAATCTGGCGTCTTCGAAGGCGATACGCCGTGGAATGTTTCCCGCGCCCGCTTCGAGTGCATTCATCAAGCCGTAAAACAGGGCGACGTTGGCCACCTGGTCGACGATGGTCGGCCCGGCCGGTAGCACCCGATTTTCGATGCGCAGATGCGGCTTGCCATCGGTGATCCCGTAACAGGGTCGGTTCCAGCGCCACACGGTGCCGTTGTGCAGCGTCAGCGCGCTCAGCTCGGGAACCAGGCCATCGGCCAGCGCTTCGAACGGGTCTTCGAGTGGGTCGCGCACCATGATGACATGATGCCGCATCGCATTCTCCCGAAAAATTTCCACGATCGAATCGCCCACCCAGGCTTCACCGAATCCCACCCGCGTGGGGAAGTCGCGCGCCAGCTGGGGCGTTGAGCGATATTCGAAGGTGCGCTCGAACAGGGCAACCCGGGTTTCGTGCCAGACGCGGCGGTTGAACAGCACCGGGGATTTGGCCGCCGCCGCCAGCAATGGCGCCGTGATCAGCTGCGCGAGATTGTACACAATCATCAGGGTGAACCTGCCACCGCGCGCCGCCATGCAGGTGTCGTTCAGACACTGATAGCGCACCTCCGGCGTCAGGTTGGCGAGCACGACGTGTTCCTGCTGCAGTGTCGGCAAAATGCCCGTGAGCACGATACAGGCGCCGACGGCATTGGCGGCGTGATCAGCCTGCAGCACCACGGCTTTCAGATTGGCCTCGATGGCGCGCAGAAAATCGCCGCCGATTGGGCCGGGATCGAGGCTGGCCTCAAGATTGAAGCGCGCCAGTTCGGTGCCGAACCGTTGATCGGCAATGTGTTTGAGCACTCGGTCCGATATCGGCGCCGGGTAATCCTGCGAGTTGACGATGTACATTTCCTGCTCGACACCGACCCGCTGGATATCACTTTCGATCAGTCCCTGTTCGAGCATGCCTTCGAGCGCCCGAATGTCATCCAGCAGCGCGCGCACATAAGCTCGCGTACGCAGCTCGTCTTTCGTGTCATGCACCCGATGTTCACCCATCGAAAGATCATAACGAAAGTGACTCGAGCGGGAATTGAGCCAGGTCAACGTGCTAAGCTCCATTGATCTGGATACTGAAAGCCGGATATGAGTTGTCAAAAATGAATCAGGTCACGATAGCCGCCGGAACCCGGATTGCCGCCGATGCGGGCGCGGCGGTTGCCGCGCAGGGCGGCAACGCGGTCGATGCCGCGATTGCGGCAATGGTGGTTTCGGTTTGCACCGACACCGG
>CAMYML010000199.1:7622-11356 GCA_947259305.1 uncultured Gammaproteobacteria bacterium
GACACCGGCATCATGTCGCCCGGATGCGGCGCCTTCGTAACCATCTGGCCAGCGGGTGGCGACCCGGTCGTGATAGATGGTTACGCGGAGATGCCGGGGCGGGGCTACGGAGAGCAGCATTTTGGTGAAGCCACGCATGAAGTCGTGTTTGACTATGGCGGTGACACCCGTCAACTTGTCGGCTACGGCACGATCGCGACGCCGGGCGGCTTCGCCGGGCTGGCTTGTGCTTCCACGCAATTTGGGCGCCTGCCGTGGGCGCTTCTGTTTAAACCGGCGATCGATCAGGTTGAGCGGGGTTTTCCGCTCACCGGCGGCGCGGCCGAATACCTCTCGTTTACCCACGAAGCCATCTATTCCTGGCACCCCGACAGCTATCGCATATTGCACCACGCGGACGGCAGCCCGCTGGGTGAGGGCGATATCGTGCGCGTGCCCTGCCTGGCCGACAGCCTGCGCGCGATCGCCGCCGACGCGAGCGCGCTCTACGGTGGCGAACTGGGGCAGCGCATCGCCGCCGGCGTGCGCGCGCAGGGGGGATTGCTCGGGATCGAGGACTTGCAGGCCTACGAGGCCGTAGCGCGTGCACCGGTGCGGGCGCGTATTGGCGACTGGGAGGTTGCGACCAACCCGCCGCCCGCGGTCGGGGGCTCCTGCCTGGCGGGCATGCTGCTGTTGCTCGAGCGCATGGGGCCTGGCGCCGACCCGGGCGCTGCGGTCGAACACATGGTGAGCGCGCAACGTGCAATTCTCGGTTACCGCGCCAGTCGCCTCGACGGTGCCTGGCAGGCGTTGCCGTGCGAGGTCGAACGCATGCTCGAACTGGCCGACCTCGGCGATCATGGCCTGCTCGGTGCGCCTTCCACGAGTCACGTCTCGGCGGTCGACGCTGACGGCCTGGCCTGCGCGATTACCGCCTCGGCCGGCTACGGTTCCGGAGTGATGATCGAGGGCACCGGATTCTGGTTAAACAATTCACTCGGCGAGGTCGACCTGCTGACCAGGGGTGTCAGCGGTCTGACGCCGGGAACCCGGCTCGCCTCCAACATGGCGCCGACTATCGCGCGGCGGCGCAGTGACGGCGCTGTGCTTGCAGTGGGCTCGCCGGGCGCAGCGCGCATTACGACCGCGATTGCCCAGGTGCTCGCGAACTTCGCCAGCAGGGAGATGAGCCTGGCGGATGCGGTCAGCCATCCCCGCCTGCACGTGGAACTCGCGGCGAGTCCGGGCACCATCGCCTTCGAGCCCGGCCTGCCGGTAATACCGATGCTAAACCTGGAACCGCGACCCTTCGACGGGCCATCGATGTATTTCGGTGGTGTGCAGGCGGTACACTGGTCGCCTGCGGAGGGATTACATGGTATTGCCGACGCGCGCCGCGGTGGCAGTGTCGCCAGCGTCTAGCAGAAACACCGGCAAGGTGACGTGGTAAATCTCTGGCGCGAAAACCCGGTTAAGCGGATGCGATATGATTGCGCACAGGCTTTCCGTTCGCCGTCAAACCGGTAAATCTCCGACGTGGCTGGCGTCGAGATCTTCTGCCATCAGGTCAAAGCTGCATTTGACGAGCGTGGATTCCTCATCCGCGGTCAGCACCAGGTGTGTGCCGCCGCGCATTTCCAGGACCGAGAATTCGTCGCCGCCGGCGACCAGGCGCATGCCGAAGAGCTGCATGAATTTGCTGGATTCCGCCACCTTCGTGGTATGCATCGCCATGTGCCCGATCCATACCGGTGGGCGTTCGTCGTCGCTACTCATGCTCCGTTTTGACCCGGATCGCTGGCCACAGCCCTGTGCACTAACGGCTCCAGCGACTCCGGCAGAGTCACCTTGCCCGCCAGTACGAATTCGTGCGCGGCGTCGGACATCTTGTTCCAGGTTTTCTGGATAATCTCGATCCATTTTTCCTCGCTGTAGTCGGGGTGCTTGCCGACGAACTCGAGCATGTAGTGCTCCATGAATACGAGGTCGGTCACGTCTTCCAGTAGCTGGGTGTCGGGATTACCCTTGATGTTCTTTTTTGCCACGGAATTGCGCACCCGCTCGATTATGTCGTCGCCGTATCCCGCCTGCGCCAGCAGGGTCGCTGCTGTATTGGCCTGGATTTTGTACAAATCCTTGCGCCATTTGAGATAGCCGATGCGATCCATCGGGTAGGCGTTGCGCGGCGACTTCCAGCGTTCGATATGCTGTGCGCGGATAGCGAGCTTCATCGCGTCGTCGGCATCCGGCGCGTAGCGCTCGAGCATATCCGACATGCGCTCGGAATAGAGCAGCTCCTTGGGCCAGTCCTTGCCGTCCGCGGAAACCTGGTTGGGATCTTCGCGGTTGGCGGCGTCGATTAGCGCCAGGGCCTTTGCATAGGTCGATTGCGATTGTGACATGACGGGGATCCAGAATTCTTGAAAAAAAACAGGCCGATTATACCCAGTCTGAAGCGTTGTTGTGAGTTTCCTTTTGCTCTACCGGCAATTGCACCGCGGGCGTTACAGCCAGCGTAACCGCAATCGGTATACCGAGCGTATTTCTGTTTGAATTCTGCAGATTTATGGCTAACCTGTGGCTCATTTCTGAATGCGACATACTATTGTCGCCGGATTAATAAATATCGATTTTGGGGACCGTTGCCTTTGCTACGCGTAATCTTGTGGAAAATCGGCTGCGAGCTGGCTCATGTCAAGCGAGCCCTGTGGCCGCAGTTCGAGCGCAAAGTCTATTACTTTGCGTTTGGCGCCAATCTCTGCCGCGAAGTGCTCGAACAGCGTCGAATCAAGGTCTTCGAGGCGTTTGACTTCATGCTCGAGGACGCCTGCCTGCGTTTCAGCCAACCCGGCTTTTACCGGGATCACGGTTACGCGTCGGCCGACGCCGCCGAGGGTGACGTGGTATACGGCCGCATGTACCTGATTCTCGAACGCGACGCACAGCGCATGGATTATTTCGAGGGTGTTCCATTTTTCAAGGTGCATGAAAAAGTGAAGCGACAGGCGGATGGGTTCGAATTTTTCTATTACCGGGCCACGCGCACGGTGGAGAGATTGAAACCGACCCGGGAATATCTCGATTATCTAATCGACGCTTACCAGCAGATGCCCGCGGTACCTGCCGATTACCTGGCGGCCACCCGCGCGATCCAAGTGCTGGAAAATTTTGGACCCCTGAACGAGACCGGCGTTTTCATCACCGAGATAAATCGCTGGCCGGTCGCGTTGCATCCATTGCTGGTTTTATACGAAAGGATCTGCTCGAAAACGGTCGAACTCGTGTGGCACCGTTCGCTGTTGCAGTGGATGATAAGAACCTAGGTCAATGCTTACAATACGGTTGGGACGCGAAGTTTCCACGGGTATCAGGCCGACAGCAAGTGGCTGAAGTAGACTACCGAGATGTAGCGCAGGGCCTTGCCGCTGCCGACTAGCAGCAGGAACAGCCAGAGACGTACGCGCATGATGCCAGCGATCAGGGTCAGGGCGTCACCACCAACCGGCATCCAGGCCAGCAGCAGCGACCAGAAGCCATAACGCTGATACCAGCGCTGGGCTCTGTCGACCTGCTCACGGGAAAAATAGAACCAGCGCCTGTCCTGAAAATGCAGCAGATATAGCCCGAGAATCCAGTTAACCACCGCGCCCAGCGTATTACCCAGGGTGGCGACCATGACTAGCATGACGGGGTCGCCGCCGTCGCGCAGCAATGCAAATAAATACACCTCGGAGTAGAACGGCAGTATGGTT
>CAMYML010000200.1 GCA_947259305.1 uncultured Gammaproteobacteria bacterium
CGCTGCCTGCTCACCGCGGCCGGCAACCTGACGATCGATACGATCGCACAAAACCACGCGACCCTGGCAGAGCTATTTGCGGATTACCGCGATATCGAGATCGACCTCTCCCCGGTCGAGGAAATCGATTGCAGCGGGATTCAGCTACTGCTGGCATTGCAGCAATCCGCCCGCATCGAGGACAAGCGCCTGACCCTGCACTCCGCTTCGTCGACGGTAACCGAAGCGATGGACCTGCTGCAGCTCAGGCAGCAGTTCGACTGGAGCGCGGAAAACTAGGTCTTCACTATGAGCGACGATGCATTTCTGGCCGAGGTTCGACAGGTCTTCAACGAAGAATCGAAGGAATTGCTCGAGGATTTCGAAGCGGTGCTGCTGAAACTCGAGGATGAAGCGGACAGCGAAGAGCTGATCAACGAACTGTTTCGTACCGTGCACACGATCAAGGGATCCTCCGGCATCATCGGTTACGACGACGTGGTCGCGTTCACACATATCGCCGAATCGGTCATGGGCCGACTGCGCGACAAGGAACTGGCCCTGGATGAAACCCTGCTGAGCCTGCTGCTGGACAGCTGCGATCAGACCCGCGACCTGATCCGCCAGGCCGTCGAAGCGCCGGACGAGCCCCTGGCCGAGGACCTTGCACGCAACGGGGCCGGCCTGGTCGAACGTCTGAAACATTATCTCGACGAGGCTCCGACAGCGCTCGCGGAGCAACCCGCCGTAAGCCTGGAGCGGCCCGCCACGCCTGCGGTCGAGAGCGACGGCATCGTCGCCAACGACTACTGGCATATTTCACTGCGCATGCAACCCGATGCGCTGCAGCACGGTCTCGATCCAATCTATTTCTTCAATTACCTCGCCACCGTGGGCAGGGTCGTGAAACTATCCCTGCTTCCGGCCGAGTTACCGCCCTTTGCCGAGATGCAACCGGAAACACTTTATCTCGGCTTCGAAATCGATCTTGAATCCAGCGCGGACAAGGAGGCGATCTCGTCGGTGTTCGATTTCATGCGCGGCGAATGCACGCTGCACATCCTGCCGCCGCGCGGCAAGATCGCCGAGTACATGCTGATGATCAACGCGCTACCCGAGGAAAATATGGCGATCGGGGAAATCCTGGTCGCGAGCGGCGCATTGACCGAGGACGAACTGGCCGAAGCGCTGGCGATGCAACAGGGCCAGACCGTCACTGAAACGGTGGACGACGGCGGCACGGAACCGGTAGAAGTCGAAGCCAGGCCCCAGCTCGGTGAAGTACTGGTCGACAATGGCGTCGCCGACAGCAGCGTGATCGAGGCCGCGGCGCAAAAGCAGGGCCGCGTCAGGCAAGCGAAACAGGCCGAACAGCAGGCGGTACGCGTTAATTCCGAAAAACTGGGGGACCTGATCAACCTGGTCGGCGAACTGGTCATATCCAGCGCACATACCGAGCTCAGGGCGCGCCAGACCGAGCAAAAGGCGTTGATCGAAACCACCGAGCACCTGATTCGGCTGGTCGAGGAAATTCGCGATGTGACACTGAGCCTGCGCATGGTGCAAATTGGCGACACCTTCAACCGGTACAAACGCGTGGTGCGCGATACCAGCAAGGAACTCGGCAAGAAGATCGATCTGCGGATTTCGGGTGGCGATACCGAACTCGACAAGACCGTGGTCGAACGCATCAGCGATCCGCTGATGCACCTGATTCGCAACGCGCTGGATCACGGCGTCGAGACCCCGGAGCAACGTGTCGCGCAGGGCAAGCCCGAAACCGCGACGGTATCGCTCGAGGCTTACCACGATTCCGGCAGCATCGTGATCGAACTGGCCGACGACGGCAAGGGCCTCAACCCGGACGTGCTAATCGCAAAGGCTATCGATAACGGCATTATCACGGCGAATCAACAACTCGGCCTCGGCGAGATACATCGCCTCATTTTCGCGCCGGGATTTTCCACGGCGACCGAAGTCACCAGCATATCCGGCCGTGGTGTCGGCATGGACGTGGTCAACAGGAATATCGATGCGCTGCGCGGCCAGATCTCGGTCGAAAGCGAGCTCGGTGTCGGCACCAGGTTCATTATCCGGTTGCCGCTGACGCTGGCGATTATCGACGGTTTCCAGGTCCAGGTCGGAAATTCATCCTATGTCATCCCGCTCGACCTCGTCGACGAGTGCATCGAACTCGACAGCATGCGATCGGCAACACAGAGTGGCGAATACATCGACCTGCGTGGTGAAGTCATGCCCTACCTGCACCTCGCCGATGTGTTCAGCGAGATCGCTCCCGGCGAACAGCCGAAACCGCGCAACAATATCGTCGTGGTGCATTATGCCGGGCAAAAAACCGGCCTCGTGGTCGACGAATTGCTCGGCGAACACCAGACCGTGATCAAGCCGCTGGGCCCGGTATTTAAAAATCTGAAAGGCATCAGCGGGGCCACGATCCTCGGCGGAGGCGAAGTCGCGATGATCATCGACGTGCCCGCGCTGATCAACCAGATCACCGCGGTAAATCCGAATTGCCGCGGCCCTAACCCGCTCACCTAGACCCGAGAAACCATTTAATGTCTTCAGCAAAACCCGTTAACAAAATCACAGCCAACTATATCGGTTGGCGCAAGACGCAAGGATAAGTCCATGTCAGCTGCTACCCAGCAACCGCTCCTGCAAGATGCGGCTCCCGAATCAGCCGGGCGCCAGCAATTTCTGACCTTTGGCCTGAACGATGAAGTTTACGGTATAGGCATCCTGCACATTCACGAAATTATCGAGTATGGCAATTTGACCGTGGTGCCGCTAATGCCGGATTTCATTTCCGGTGTGATCAACCTGCGCGGCAACGTCGTGCCGGTAATCAACCTGGCTCGCCGCTTCGACCAGCAGCCACGCGAGATCAACAAGCGCAGCAGCATCATCATCGTCGAAATCGAGACCGGTGACGACAGCTTCGCCGAGGCCGGCATCATCGTCGATAACGTCAACGAGGTGATCGACCTTGGCGCCGACGAGATCGCGCCGGTGCCGACTTTCGGTACTCGAATTCGCACGGATTTTATCCAGGGCATGGGCCGGGTCAACGACCAGTTGATGATCCTGCTGGATATCAATCATGTACTCGCGATCAGCGAGATATCAGCCATCGTGGAGTTCAACGGTAGCCCCGGCGATTTACGCGAACGCACCGCTGAGAAATAGCAAGGAGGTGATCAGGATGAAACGCTTAAATCTCAAACACCTGCTGATACTCAGCATGATGCTGGCGGGCTTACTGCCCATGACAGCCGTCGGGATCTTCTCGCTTAATTTTATCAACACGGAATTGCATAGCCAGGTTTCCAACCAGCTCGAATCTATTCGTAGTATCAAGAAGGCCCAGATAGAAACTTATTTTGACACGATCAACAAGCAGGTGCGGCAATTGTCCGGGGACGTATCGACCATCGCCGCGATGCACGGGTTCAAAATGCAATTCAATCAGTTGACCCGGATCACGTCAAAAATACCGGCGGACTATCGAGGCCGCGTTGTGGAGTACTACCAGCGAGATTTTGCCCGGGCATTCGAGAAGCAGAACGGAGCGACGATCGAGGTTGGCGCGTTGACACCCGAAACGCCGAATTCGCTGCTCGCACAGTACTTGTATATCGGTAATAACCCGCACCCGCTGGGAGAAAAATCGAATCTGGCCAATGCCGGCGACGGCAGCGGTTATAGCCGCCTGCACGCGACTTACCATCCGATGTTCAAGGGCTTCCTGGAAAAATTTGGTTACTACGACATCTTTCTGGTCGAACCCGAGAATGGCTATATTGTTTACTCGGTGTTCAAGGAACTCGACTATGCCACCAGCCTGAAGAGCGGTCCCTATCGAGACACCAATATCGCAAAGGTATATAACAGGGCGCTGGAACTGAAAGCTCCCGATGAGTTTGTCATCGCCGATTTTGAAGAATATCTGCCGTCTTACAACGCCGGTGCGTCGTTCATTGCCTCGCCCATTTATGATGGCAATGACCGGATCGGGATCTTGATTTTCCAGATGCCGGTCGGCGTAATCAACGCAATCATGCAGGTCAGCGATGGCATGGGTGAAACCGGTGAAAGTTACCTGATCGCCGACGATTTTCTGATGCGCTCACAGTCCCGTTTCAGCGAGCAGAACACGATTATTCGTCAACGCGTCGACAGCGAGACGGCAAAACTGGCGATTGCCGGAAAATCGGGCGCCAGGATCGTGGCTGATTACAGGGGCGAGCCGGTGCTTTCGGCCTTCGAACCACTCGAGCTCGAGGGGCTTAACTGGGCGATTCTGGCGGAGATGGATGAAGCGGAAGCTTTCGCGGCGGTCAGCCAGATTCAGCAGGCAATCCTGATCGTCCTGGCCATATCGACAATTATTCTCGCTATTTCGTCGATACTGCTAAATCGACGGATTACGGCGCCATTGCGCAAGGCGGTCGACTTTTGCGAGGCTATCTCGGAAGGCGACCTGACAACTCGCATCGAAATCAGGAGTGACGATGAAATTGGACAGTTGCTGACGTCGCTGCGATCCATGCGCGAAAAGCTGAAAGGGGTCGTCACCAGCGTCAAGAGCAATTCGAACGCGCTGGCCTCCGCCTCCGAACAGGTCAGCGGCACCGCGATGTCGCTAAGCAAGGGCGCCAGCGTCCAGGCAGCCAGCGTAGAGGAGACCAGCGCGTCGATCGAAGAGATGGGCGCGTCGATCAACCAGAACAGCGAAAATGCACGCCTCACCGACGGCATCGCCTCGGAATCCTCCAGGGCAGCCAGGGAAGGTGGCGAATCGGTACTCGCGACGACACAGGCAATGCAGAATATCGCGGAGAAGATTTCCATCATCGAAGACATTGCCTACCAGACCAACATGCTCGCGCTGAACGCGGCCATCGAGGCGGCTCGCGCGGGCGAACACGGCAAAGGTTTCGCGGTCGTCGCGGCCGAGGTCAGGAAGTTGGCCGAACGCAGCCAGATTGCGGCCTCGGAGATCAGCGAACTGACCGGAGAAAGCGTCAAGGTCGCCGAAAGGGCTGGTCAGCTGCTCGAGAAAATGGTGCCGGACATCGCTCGTACCGCAGACCTGGTGCAGGAAATCAGCGCTGCCTCGGGCGAACAGACGGGCGGCGTCGCACAGATTTCCGGCGCGATGCAACAACTCGACCACGTCACCCAGCAAAACGCGGCCGCGTCCGAAGAGCTGGCTGCCACGTCACAGGAAATGCGCAGCCAGGCGCATTCGCTGCTCGAAGTAATTTCGTTTTTCCACCTGACTGACAACCAGTCCAGCACAGAACCGAAATCAGTCGACCCCGGCACGCCCGAGTCGACCACGCCAGTCGTATTCGAAATCCCGGCGGCGCCGAAACAGCCGGCCAGGACCAACGGCTCGAATGCAACCTCCCCGGCCCAGGCCGATTTGGTGCACGATGAAGCAATCGACGAAAGCCAGTTCCAGCGTTTTTAGGCTGGGTTCGTCCGAACCCGACCACTACTCCCCGGCGGCTCGGTTCGAGTCCGGGTATCATGGCCGAGGCTCGTGACCCGGGTGTCCTCGCTCTACCACGAGGCCGGCATCGATCTCGGCCCATCGCGTCATATGCTCGTTATCTCGCGCCTGCGCAAGCGGCTGGTGCACTGTCACATAGACAGTTTTGACAGCTATACCGGCATTCTCGCGAATCCGGAAAATACGCTCGAGCGACAGGCCGTCATCGATTTACTCAGCACCAACGAAACCTATTTCTTTCGCGAATCCGATCACCTGGAAGTACTGCGCTCCCGGGTATTGCAAACCCATCCTCGCGGCCAGTCGTTACGCATCTGGAGCGCGGCCAGTTCGAGCGGCGAGGAAGCCTACAGCATCGCGATGGTATTGAGCGATTTCTGCGGCTACACAGTCGACTGGAAAATATTTGGCTCCGACGTCAGCAAGCGCATGGTCAAGCAGGCGCAAAGCGGTCTATACCCGATGCAACGCATCGATGCGATTCCGCAGGATTATCGCAAACTTTACTGCCTCAAGGGGATCGGCAAGTACACGGGTTCCTTTCTGATCGACTCGCGAATTCGTGATCGTTGCCGGTTCGACCTGGTCAACCTGGTCAAGCCCCTGCCCGATCTGGGCTCGTTCGAGGTGATCTTTTTCCGCAATGCGCTGATTTACTTCGATGACCAGACCAAGGAAAGCATCATCCGTCGCCTGTTGTCGAAGCTGCGCCCGGGCGGCTTACTGTTTATCGGCCATTCCGAGTCGCTCAAGCGCATGGATCTGCCGCTCGAGCTGATCACGCCGACCACCTATCGCAAGACCGCGGCCGACTGATGCGGCACGCGACCCGCAAAATATTCCTGCATCCCGGCGAACTCGTGTTTGCCGGGCTCGGTACCCATGTACATACGCTACTCGGTTCCTGTGTCGCAATCTGCCTGTGGCACCCGCTGCTAAAAATCGGCGGCATGTGCCATTTTGTGCTGCCGTCGCGGCCAGCGGGAACCGCGCCGTCCAGCGAACCCGATGGACGCTATGGCGACGAAGCGATGCAGTGGTTCGATCGAGCGGTCAAATTGCACCATACCGAGTACTGCGATTATCACGGCAAGATTTTCGGCGGGCTCAATATCTCTTCGGATAACCCGGACAACACTATAGAACTGGTCGGCAAGCGTAATATCGCGAAGGCAAAGCAGATGCTGTCCAGCAGGCAGGTCGATATCAAGGCGATACACGTCGGCGATGCTCAGCACCAGCGTATCGTCATGGATTTTTCCAGCGGCCATGTCTGGGTCAGGCATCCGCATACCAACGGAACCGCCAGGGTACCGGTGGACACCTAAGCTCGCGGGACGGGAATAATGAAAAATATCAAGGTAATGGTGATCGATGATTCTGCACTGGTGCGACAGGTACTCAGCGATATCATCAATCATGCCGATGGCATGGAAGTCGTAGCAGTCGCAATCGATCCAGTTTTTGCGCAAAAGAAACTTAAGAAAATCAAACCGGACGTAATCATGCTGGATATCGAAATGCCGCGCATGGATGGCCTGACCTTTCTCGAGTATCTGATGCGGGAAAACCCGATTCCGGTAGTCATGTGTTCGAAATTGACGCAAAAATCGGCCCCGGCCAGCCTGCGCGCACTGAACCTGGGCGCGGTTGAGATCGTGGGCAAACCGAGCGCCAATACGAAAAACGAGCTGCCCCTGCAAAACCAGGAAATCATCAATGCCATCCGCACCGCCGCGGCGGTGAATCCGGCCAGGTTGCGTTTACCGGCCAGAAACCAGGGCGCGATCCCGGCGGTGCCGGAAAAGCTTTCCGCCGACGCGATCCTGGCGAAGCATGCGCCCGAGCACAGCATCGCCTCCTCCAGGCTGATTGCGATCGGCGCGTCGACCGGCGGCACCCAGGCGCTGGAATACGTACTCGCCCGGCTCGATGCGGACTCTACCGGCGTGGCCGTCGTACAACATATGCCCGAGGCTTTTACCGCTGCCTTTGCGCAGCGACTCGATAGCGTTTCGCCGATGCAGGTCAAGGAAGCGGAGCACGGCGACCAGATTCGCAACGGCCGCGTGCTGATCGCGCCCGGCGGCCAGCACATGGTCGTCGAGAATCGCGCAGGCGAACTCTTCGTCGCGGTCAGGCCGGGCCCGCAGGTCAGTCGCCACCGTCCTTCCGTAGACGTACTGTTTCGCTCGGCCGCGCAGGCCGCGGCCAGCGAAACGATGGGCATTATCATGACCGGCATGGGCGACGACGGCGCCCGCGGGATGAAGGAATTATCCGACGCCGGCGCATTCACGGTGGCGCAGGATGAAGCCAGTTGCGTCATTTTTGGCATGCCGGGTCGTGCGCTCGAACAGGGTGGCGTTACGACGACCTGTTCGCTGGAGGGCATGCCGGTGCTGATGAATGCGTTCTGCCGGCCGCGATTGTTCAGGTCCCTGATTAGCGCCGGCGCCGATACTTCGGGGACTAAAGCTTTAGCCAGACTGGCCGATAGCTGAAAGTGAAATGTTTTAGCGCAGCGCGGTGCGCCCGCAATCGAAATTAACGCGTAACAGTACAGAGGTAAGGTCAATGAAAGTTCTGGTGGTAGATGACAGCGCAACGATGCGCATGATGGTGGTAAGCACGCTGCGTAAGGCCGGTTTCTCCGGGCTCGACATCGAGCAGGCCGAAGATGGCGCAGTGGCACTTGCCAGCATCATCAAGCAAGCCCCCGATATAGTGCTGGCAGACTGGAATATGCCAAACATGACCGGCATCGAGCTACTCGAAGCGGTACGCGCCGAGGAAATCAACCTGACCTTCGGCTTTATTACCACGGAGTCGACCGCGGCGGTGCGCAAGCAGGCAATCGAGGCGGGCGCGAGTTTCCTGATCTCAAAACCATTTACCGCCGAAGCCTTCGAGAAGACGCTCGGCAAATTCATGAACTAGCCCGGCAAGTCAGCCGACAGGAATAATTCGATGAGCGAAACTTACGTCAAACCCACCGTGCAATCGGTCACTTCGTTGCTGGCCATGATTTATGGCGATGACCTCAACACTAGCGACCTTGACAGTGCCAGTATTTCGGGTCAACGCATCGCCACTTTTATCAACGACGACGACAAGCTCGTCGCGGCCTGCGTCTGCAACCGTGAATTCGTCGTCTACTCGGGCGCCGCGCTGTCGATGATTCCGGCAGGCGGAGCCGAGGAGATGATTGCCGAAAATTCGATTTCGGATGCGCTCGCCGGCAATTTCCATGAAGTCATGAATATCTGCACCAAGCTGCTGATGTCGGATGACAGCGCCCACCTGCGTCTCGACAAGACGCTCGATTGTGCGCAACAGACCGACCTTGTCTCGAGTCTCGATGCGCTCGCCACGCGCCTCGGGTTCCTGGTCGAAATTCCGGGTTACGGCAAGGGCGCGATGGCCATCTACATGAACTAACCCGGGCGGCCGGCAGCCGCCTGCATGCCGGCGAGATCGGCACGGCCGCGATACGGGCTCGATAGCCGAATTCTCTTCCTCGCGGGTGCTTGCGACCCGTCGCCTGCGCGCCGCAACGGAAAAGAATATGCCGGACCCGCCTGGCCCGAATGACCGGGGTAACGTCAAAAAAACATTAAAGCCAGAACCCGTTTAGCCGATATAGCGGGTGAAATCATTCCTCCATGGAGAAAAGCAACAATGAAACAGATCTATACAGCTTTCGCAGCAACGCTTTTATTTCTGACAGCCTTTAGCCCGGTGTCAGCCCATCAACACGACCTGGCGCTGACCTCTCTCGCACAAAATAACTTGCCGAAGTGGTTATATAACCCGGTTACCGTTGATCAGCTAAAGGCACAAAATACGAAAACCAAAGACATGCCGGAGGCGGAAATTATTGCACTCGACAACCAGTGGCGAGAGGAAGTTAATGCTTCCAGCCAGCCTCTCATTACCGAGGTACTGGGCACCCCGTTATCCGCATACCTCAAGCAGGTTAAAGCCGATTCGCAAGGCCTGTTTACGGAGATATTCGTGATGGACGCCAGGGGCATGAATGTCGGCCAGAGCGATGTAACTTCCGACTACTGGCAAGGCGACGAAGCGAAGTGGCAAAAGACTTTCCTGGAAGGGCCACAGGCGATACACGTCGGCGATATCGACCTGGACGAGTCGACGCAACAGTTCCAATCGCAGCTGAGCGTATCGATTGTCGACCCGGCCTCAGGCTCTGTAATTGGTTCGATAACGGTAGGCGTCAATCTGGACGCGTTGTAAGCATTGCTTTCCTGTTGCGGAACCTGGAGAGAGGAGCATCTCGATTCGTCTCGAAACGAGCATGCGCTCGAAGTCAAACTGGAATCCGGCCCAGGTCGGGACAGAGGGATTCTCCTCTCTCAGTCACTCTCACTGGTTGACACCGGGTCGCCTGTAAAGCAGACGAATCACAGGATGTTCTAGATAAAAGCTAATGGATTCGACGAACAGGCCGATAACGGACAGGAGTACCCAGTAGTGAAACTTCAAGGGTGAATCGACAGATGTCATTGATAAAACTGCCAGCGACAAGCAACGTCAAGTTAAGAATTAAACTGATGATTCTTACCGGGTTTCTGGTCCTGATCGCTGTAATTACGGGCAGCAGCGGCCTGTACTTCGTTACCCGGATCAGCAACTCCATCACCAGTCTATCGGAAATAACCTCCCCGTTGGTGAGAGAGACGGTTGAGATGGCCAAAAGCATGGATGCTACGCAATCGAAAATCTCGGCAATCCTCGACCTTGATTCCGAGATTAATGTGCAGGAGCTGGAGCAACTGTTAAAGGAATTCGGCAAAGAATCCAACCAGTCCCTGGCGGTTCTGGTTAGCCTTCTGCAACAAAGCGGAGACCAACTGAGTACTGCCGATGCGATCAAATCCAGGCAGGGCTTTGTTGAAAAAGTTAATGACCAGGTGGCCACCAAGGTCAAGATCATACGGTTGCAGGAAGAACTGGACCGTGCCGGCGCCCGCATATACAACAAGCTTCAGATCGCATCGAAAAGACTGCTCTTTATCGCCATTACCAGGGAAGCCGAGGTGGTAAAGGCCAAGGACAGACTGGAATCCTTAAGCGAGTCGGAAATCGAATCCCCGGTGGCGATCAGAAGCGCGGCGGGGACAGTTTTCAATGAGCACTTCCCCGTTATCAAGAACACTTACACCGCGCGGGGAAACTTCGCCCAGCTCCAGGATCTCGTCAATCAGGCTAAAACATCGATCTCCGCAGAGCGGCTGGATTCCGATATTAAAAATATCGACAAGTTTATATCCAGGCAAGGCGAACTGATAAAAACCCTGGATAAACAGATAAAAGCCGGCAAAGACAAGACACAAATTACGGCCATTGCGAAGACGTTTGCAGAATTTGTCGAACTCGTAAAAGGTGAAGACGGGTTACTCAACCTCCGCAAAAACCTGAATATCGAAAAGCGCAATTTCGAGGCTGTGCAAACCGAACTCGATCAAAACGCGCTACAGTACCAGAACTTCATATCGAATTATTCCAAGTCGGCCGAAGCAATAAATGAATCGACTTCAATTACCGCCAGGGAAAGCACGAAGAGCGCCTTCACCATTATCTGTATCGTAGTTGGCCTGGGTTCACTGCTGGGATTGTCTGCAGGTGTCGGTTTGATGCGTTCAATAATCAGACCATTGGCATACTCGGTCAAGATGAGCGAGGAAATGTCAAAAGGAAATTTCAGCCACGATATCATGGATGGTGGCAATGGCGAGATAGGTAAAATGCTGAATGCGTTAAAAACCATGAAGGTTAATCTCTCGGCTACCTTTACCGATATCCATAGCAGCGCGGTCAGCCTGGCCAATACTTCGGAGCAGGTAAGTAGCACGGCTACAATCCTGAGCCAGGGCGCCAGCGAACAGTCGGCGAGCGTCGAGGAAACTAGCGCATCGGTCGCGCAGATGGGTACTTCGGTGAATCAAAACAGTGAAAATGCCCGGGTTACCGATGGCATCGCCACCGAATCGTCGAAAGCGGCGAAAGAAGGGGGCGAGTCGGTAGTCGCTACGCTACAGGCGATGAAAGACATAGCCGAAAAGATCACCATTATCGAAGATATCGCGTATCAAACCAACATGCTGGCCTTGAACGCCGCGATCGAAGCGGCCCGTGCCGGGGAACATGGCAAGGGCTTTGCGGTAGTCGCCGCCGAGGTCCGGAAACTGGCCGAGCGCAGCCAGGTTGCCGCCTCGGAGATCGGTGAGCTCACCGGGAAAAGTGTCGAAGTTGCCGAAAAGGCCGGCACATTACTCGAGAAAATGTTGCCCGAGATTGCCAAAACCGCCGAACTGGTCCAGGAAATCAGCGCTGCGTCCGAGGAGCAGGCTCGCGGGGTTAACCAGATCACGAGCGCGATGCAGCAGCTCGACCGGGTCACCAGTCAAAATGCCGCGGCTTCCGAGGAACTTGCGGCCACCTCGCAGGAAATGCGTAGCCAGGCGCAGACCCTGCTCGACATAGTCGCTTTCTTCCAGCTTGCCGAAGACCAGGCTGCAAACATGATCCAGGCCAAGACCGAGTTCGACCCTGACGAACCGTTGTCGCACACCGATTCGGTCCCGCGCATCGTGCCCGACGCCTGCTCGAGGCCCGTTGTCTACCCTTCGGAACTCGATCAGATCGAGCTAAGAAAATCCCAGAATCTCTGAA
>CAMYML010000201.1 GCA_947259305.1 uncultured Gammaproteobacteria bacterium
GTGAAACTCAAGCTCCGAATCAGAACCCACTAACGCCATAATTTTTTGTGCTACCTGGAGAATAGAAAGCTCCTTGGGGTTGCCGATATTGACAGGCCCCGTGATCTCGATATCGGTCTGCATAAAGCGCAGCATCGCCTCAATCAGGTCATCCACGTAACAGAAAGAACGTGTTTGCGAGCCATCCCCATAGATCGTAATCGGCGCGCCCTTAAGGCTCTGGATGATGAAATTAGACACCACCCGACCGTCATTCGGGTGCATGTTCGGTCCATAGGTATTAAAGATCCGCGCCACCTTGATCGGTAGATTGTGCTGGTGTCGATAATCAAAAAAAAGGGTTTCGGCACAGCGCTTGCCTTCGTCGTAACAGGAACGTCGCCCGATGGGATTAACATGCCCCCAGTAATCCTCGGTCTGAGGATGGATCTGGGGGTCCCCATAAACCTCGCTGGTCGATGCCTGAAATATTCTGGCGCCGGTACGCTTGGCCAGGCCCAGCATGTTGATCGCACCATGAACACTGGTCTTGGTCGTCTGCACCGGATCGTGCTGGTAATGAACCGGAGAGGCCGGGCAGGCAAGATTGTAAATTTCGTCGACCTCGACATACAGCGGAAAAGTCACATCGTGGCGCAACAATTCGAAATGGGGATTTGCTATCAGGTGCAGAACGTTATCCTTGGTCCCGGTAAAGTAATTGTCCAGGCAAATGACATTCGCACCCAGGTTTAGCAGGCGCTCACATAGGTGCGAACCCAGGAACCCGGCCCCACCGGTAACCAGTATGCGCTTTCGGTTATGCATTTAAATTCCTCCAGTCCCTTAAGGAAATAAGAATGTCAGGGTAGCAAAAATAGAAACTCTGTTTACAGCAGGGGTCTTTATCAAGCTTGCTGTTTGATAGCCAGTCGAAATCGATGTAACACAATAATATGAGATAACGCAATACACAGATGTAAATAATCCACATTTTTACCTCAAATGGGTGATGCCCCGTGATTTTGTTGGGAGTAACCTGTTTTGGCAATCTGGGCAGAAGTACGCACGCAACCAACATCAAGGGAGCATAACCGTGATACGCGATTTTACCATCAATCTGGAAATCTTCGACCTGCTAGATATAGCATCATCAGGGCTTATAGGTTCCCAGTTTGGCTTTTACTATGGTGCCAATCCTCTTAATACCTTAACCCCTATCTTTCAGGTGGACGATAATCCTTCGCCGCAGGCGGCGTTAGTGGATTTCACCAATGGAGTGGTGCTGGATCTGGACGGCGGGCCGGTGTTAGAGGCCGTCTTTGATAATTCGCTGGGCAATGCCGATATCGGATTTTATTTAGCGGTGCCCGGGTTTCCTGTACCTATCTTTACCCAGGCCGTGCTAAACCCTGGCGGCGCGGATTTGGCGGCAGAATATCCGTTTCTCAGCAGTCCTTTTAGTTTCCTCATCGGGTTTGCTTTACCCACCGGTGGAGTCACTGTACCGCTGCATTTGAGCATCGTCGCTCCCCTCGTTCCATCCCCGATTCCGTTACCGGGTGCCGCGGGCCTGTGGTTGCTGGGCATTGCGGGACTGGCGCTATTTAGACGCAAAGTCGCTGCCTGAAAAATCCTGGCGCCGATGCGTTTGGCCGGGCCCAGCATGTTGATAGCACCATGAACACTGGTCCCGGTAAAGTAATTGTCGAGACAGACGACGCTGTTACCCTGGTCCAGCAGGCGTTCGCATAAGTGCGAACCCGGAAATCCGGCCCCGCCGGTCACCAGTATGCGTCTTCGGTTGTGCATTTAAATTCCTCCAGTCCCTGAGGGAATCTTCAGAACTCGGGTTAGTTTAATCCACCTTCGTTTCAGCTCGTAATTCCTACGGTTTTGTCGTTATAATACGGTGCTCTCGATAGACGTATCACAATATAAAGAAATAAGGCACTATCAAGGGGTAAAAACGCAACCTTTTTACCCCAAATGGGTGATGCCCCAATAATGGCTTGCGTGTAGCCTGTTTAAACGATGGAAAAAGATTTCGACAAAAACAAGGCTAGGGATGGCGACTAAAAGATCTTTACTGCTAAGAACCATGATGATCTTCGACCTGATCGTCATGATAACCGCGTTCGGGATAGCCACCTGGGGTGTATATCATCTCAGCGGCATTGCCTCGAACATCAGTTTCGACAGCTTCCTGTCGATGCGTATCAAGGTTTCCAATATTCTGCTGATGGCGGCGGCGCTATTGGGCTGGCATTTTATATTCGATTTCAAGAGACTATATCAATCGCGGCGCCTGTCGACCAACCTGATAATCGCCTGGGATATTGCCATCGCAACCCTGTTATGCACCCTGGTTTTATTTCTGGCTTCCCGGATCTTCGATCTCAGCCTGGTTAACGCGTATTTTCTGGCGGTATTCTGGTTGGCCAGCACCCTGATTTTGATTGCTTCACGGTTGACGCTGAGAAGCGTGCTGAAAAGAGTCAGGCTATCGGGCAGAAACCTGCGCCATGTCGCGGTTGTCGGCACCAATGCCAGGGCCAGGGAGTATGTCGAAATGATCGAATCCTCCCCTGAACTGGGCTACAGCTTTATCGGTTTCATCGACGACAGTGACGACGAAACACGGCCTGAAGCATTACCGATCGTCGCCGATTACACATCTTTTGCGGAATTCATACACGAGACCGTGGTCGACGAGATCGTGGTGTTCAGCCCATTACGTTCGCAGTACGACCAGATAGCCAGAATTGTAGCAGCGGCGGAGGCCCAGGGCATCATCCTCCGCTTCGGTATCAGTCCGTTTGCCCTGAAGATCGGTCGCTCGGTGGTCGACCAGGTTGGGGACACCGCGGTGTCGACCGTGCAAACCGGCAGTATGTACGGCAGTCCATCGCTGGGGGCGAAAACCCTGCTGGATTTCCTGATAGCGGGCACCGTTTTACTCCTGCTGTCGCCGCTGCTGGCGGTTGTAGCACTCCTGATAAAACATGAATCTCCCGGGCCGGTGCTGTTTGTGCAACAACGCCTCGGCGTGAACAAACGCCTGTTCAATATCTACAAATTCCGCACCATGCGGGAAGACGCCGAACAAATGCAGGCTGAGCTCGAACAGCTGAATGAACTGGATGGACCGGCATTCAAAATGAAAAACGACCCAAGGATAACGCCGCTGGGCAAATGGTTACGCAAAACCAGCATCGATGAGCTGCCCCAGCTTTTCAATGTGCTCAAGGGCGACATGAGCCTGGTGGGTCCACGACCGCTTCCGGTACGGGATTTCAAGGGTTTTGAAAACGATATTCACCGGCGCAGGTTCAGCGTCAAACCGGGCATTACCTGCCTCTGGCAGATCAGCGGCAGGAGTAACATCGGATTTGAACAGTGGATGGAGCTCGATATGAACTACATCGACAAATGGTCATTCTGGCTGGATCTGAAAATCCTGTTGAAAACCATCCCTGCGATTCTGATGAGAACCGGAGCTGAATAGTGAATAAGACCACATTCGATTGCATATGGCTTAAGCATAGCGAAACCGTTCTTCCGGACGACAATTTAAGCTTTTGTAACATCGCCGTTATCAGTCTTCCGTACGCTTAATCCTGTAAAACTTGTTTATACGAAAGGTAGCAAAATGTCTGAAAACCTGGGAACCAAAGTCACCGAATATTTCGATTGCGCAGTTAGATTATCGGCTTCAGGCCTCGATGCCCGACAACTCAGTGAATTTGCCGAGTCCCAGATGCCCAGATCTGGTATCGGAGAGGTGCCATGGAGCACACCACTGTCACCCGATCAACTAGCGGAGCTGGCGCAGAGCGGCAAAGTGGAGTTTGTGACAGCGCGGATGATGCTCGCCGCCGATGGGGAACCACCACTCATAGGAATCGGAGCGCTGATTCGGGATACGCATAGCTACCCGGCTCCCAGGATGATAATCGTTGTAGAGAATCCGTCTCGCGGGCAGGGCTTCGGAAGTCGAATTGCGAAGGAACTGCTTGCCCGCGTTAAACCCGGCGAAACCGTCCAGGTAGAGGTGCAGCAAGAACCTTCAGGTCGGAGCAGAGTTGCCGGATTTTTTAAGGCCCTGGGGTTTGAGTGCGTCGACGATAATTATAGAACCGGGAAGGTTCCCAGGTACGCGGGTGGAATCCTCGCTGAAACCGTGGAGAGAAAATTCGCTTTGTATGCTTTCGAAAAGCCGGCCTGAGGTTAAGCGTCGTCAGCGATATTATAAGCTAATGCCATTGAAGCTCGCGGCCATAGGCTCCCGCTAAAAAACGGGTTTGCCATACGCCCCCCGAGCCTGCATCCGCGGCGCAACCTGTCATCCCGCGGCTTGACCCGATGCGTCGGACCGGCGGGGTCCAGTCAAAAAACCATCCCCTCGCAAGCGGGGACCTCCAAAACTAACATCTCCAACCCGGAAAACACTAAAAAAGCTCTCAAAAACAGCAATTTACCCTGTTTGGGTGATTCTTCTATCGATGCCTTTAACTAATATGGATCTGAAGAAAACACGACTTAACGGAAATGACCAAAACATCGACATTCAAAGCCCTGCTCGCATCCCTGCTGCTGATAACCCCAGCCGCGCAAGCCGTCGTGATGACATTCGATGAGCCCGCGCTTTCGTTCCAGCATGGGACCGTGGTCGACACCCAGTACAACAGCGGCGCTTACGGCAATGCCACAATTTCCGCCGACGACTTTTTCAATACTATCGACCTGGCGGTTGCATTTGATAGCAATACGCCTCGTGCGGATACAACTGACGACGATCTGCTGGCGCCATTTAGCAGCCCATTAAACAACACGATCGGGAATATCTCGCCAGGCAATATTCTAATTCTCCAGGAAAATGGCCGTGGTTGTGCCGATGGAATCTGTGATGATCCAGATGACGAAGGTGGTCGAATTGCTGGCGTCATTTCAGTCAGATTCGAGCAGGCCATTGATTTACTAAGCCTGGACTTCTTCGATATCGAAAGCGCGCCTGGCAACGACGAAAACAGCGGCCAGGCCGGCACCGAGATCAAGTTCTTCGACCAGGCGGGCAACAACATCCTGGCGCTTAATGGGCTTTACAATACCCCGGGCACCGGCGGTAATAACACCTGGAATCGCCTCGAGTTTGCAGCAATCAACGGTATTTATGGAATCGACATTGGCCTGCGTGGTTCCGGCGCAATCGACAACCTGACCTACAACGTCGTCCCGGTCCCCGCAGCCATCTGGCTTTTCGGTACCGCGCTGATCGGCTTTATCGGATTTTCAAGAAGAACGTCTGTTTAGAAAGCCTGTTTCAGGCGAGTTGCTCGCCGCGCCCAATCGCAAAATACCTCAACCCGAAGGGTTTCAGTGCGCCCGGCTCGTAAAGATTACGCCCGTCGAAAATCGCCTTGTCAGTCAATTGCTCCGCAAGATTGCTGAAATCGGGGCTCCAGAAGTTTTTCCACTCGGTCACGATCGCGAGCGCATTGGCGCCCTGCAGCGCTTCGTCGGCAGACTCGCAAAATTCCAGGCCCGCGAAATCAGCGTAGATATGCCGCGCCTCGTCGATGGCTACCGGATCATAGGCACGCACACTCGCACCCTCGGCAATCAACCGCTCCAGCAAGACCCGGCTCGGCGCCTCGCGCATGTCATCCGTACGGGGTTTGAATGACAGGCCCCACAGCGCGAAGACCTTGCCAGTAAGATCCCCGGAATAAAACTTGCTGATCTTCTCGAACAGTTTTTCCTTCTGCCGATAATTGGTCGCCTCGACCGCATCCAGGATCTTCGACTCGTAACCCATCGTATGCGCAGTACGGCTCAGCGCCCGAACGTCCTTGGGAAAACAGGAACCACCATACCCGCATCCAGGATAGATAAATTGAAACCCGATGCGATGATCGGAGCCTATCCCCTGACGAACATTCTCGATATCGGCGCCAACTCTCTCTGCGATATTCGCCATCTCGTTCATGAAACTGATCTTGGTCGCAAGCATCGCGTTGGCGGCGTACTTGGTCAGCTCGGCAGAGGAAATATCCATTGCAATAATGCGATCACGGCTGCGGTTGAAGGGCGTATAGAGCACGCGTAATAATTCTGTTGTACGAGGATTGTCAGTGCCAATGATAATTCGGTCCGGCTTCATGAAGTCCTCGATCGCCGCTCCTTCTTTCAGAAACTCAGGATTCGAGACCACGTCGAAATCAAGCGACAGCTTGCGCGCCTCCAGCATCGAGCCGACCTTCGAGCGGACCTGCTCCGCCGTACCGACCGGCACCGTCGACTTGTTAATGATGATTTTATACTCGCTCATGTGCTGCCCGACCGACTCGGCAACCGCGAGCACATACTGCAGGTCAGCCGAACCATCCTCGCCGGGCGGGGTTCCGACCGCGATCATCTGAAACAATCCGTGCTCTACCGCTTTTTCGAGATCCGTCGTAAATTCAAGCTGACCCTGCTCCATGCCGCGCTTGACCAACTCATCCAGCCCGGGTTCGTAAATGGGAATCTCACCATTATTCAGCCGCTCGATCTTGCTCTTATCGACATCCATACAGACCACGTGGTTGCCAACCTCAGCCAGACAGGCCCCGGTTACCAGGCCCACATATCCGGACCCATAAATAGTCACATTCATTTGTTAGCGATCCGTTCCAAGAAATTAAAAGTCGGCGAAGTTACACAATTTTGACGCTTTCGCCAACCGATTAGTAAAAGTGCAAGCATTGATCTTATTCCATAAGTCCAATTTTTCGTAATAAATTCTAAGCAATCCTTTCGCTCGAGGGGAAATAAACGTTTTCAAAAAGCGCTCGATGTAGCATTAATCGCATCATGGTTCTCAAATTAAATTACGATAGCCGAGATATCGCCCCAGAAGCTGATAAAAAAGATGTGCCCGACCCTCAAAGAGATCCTTAAGATACCAGAGGGATTCGGTGGGCTCGAAACGCGGGATCTTATACAGATCGACTTTTATTGGAACATAGAGGTGACTGGTTGTGAAAGCACAGATATATCCTGCTGCCCGAACCCCGTCCACTACTCGACTGTCAAACTCACCATATGGATACGCGAATGAACTCACTTCTTTACCCAGCTTGTCTTCAAGCTCGTTCTTTGAATCTGAAATTTCCTTTCGAAGTTCGCTGTCGGATAAACTCAGGAGATGGGGGTGTGTCAATGAATGCGAACCGATTTCTGCGCCCAGCGCCTCGAGTTCCCTTACCTGTTCCCAGGACATCGTGCTCTCGTTCTTCTGGTTGACTCTCCCTGGAATCACGTAGTGGGTACACTTACCTCCCGCTTCGATTAAGTCGAGGGTTGCCTGAAAAGCGCTTCGATCACCATCGTCGAAGGTGAAGCAGACGTTGTTGCAGGAATTGATCTGCGAGATATTTCTCGCCAGTTCGGTCGCCGTAAACCAGCGGACATTACTGCGCAAAAGATATTCGATCTGCGCAGCAAAAATCTGGCCGGAGATGCAATAATCACCCGGCGCGTTCCCGACCTCGTGATACAAGGTCGAAATCGCTCCATCGTAACGCTTTGGACGAAACTCGGCGTGCTTGAATAACCCTATAAAGCCAAGTTTCAGCAGCTTCTTGATATTCGAACTAGTCAAAAGAAAGTATATTCGCGGAAGATCGACACCGTGGCATCATCTCGCTTCGACGCACCCTCTTCATAACAGCCAGGCCATCTTTATTTTCCTACGGATCAATTTATCTGTT
>CAMYML010000202.1:0-5052 GCA_947259305.1 uncultured Gammaproteobacteria bacterium
CCGCCGCCGTTGCCGCCGCCGTTGCCGCCGCCGTTACCACCAGCTGCAACCGCATCATCGTAGTATACGAGCCCGCTTACCGAGCCCACTGTCAAAACGGCAACCAACAGGCCGCGCCCAAGATTTCTATAGATATCAAATTTCATACTGCGCTCCAGATATTCGAGTAAATACAATAGCTTGCCCGCGAACCCGGCTACCTGAACGGGGTCACACAAAATCCGAATTTTATTGTTGAATATTTACTATTTTGGGCCGTCGAATTGCTATCGAAATTCAAGTTCCGCCTGTCCGAAACCAGAATCAACGCAGGAATATGCCGAAATATCGGCAACCACGGCATTCTGCGCTGGTTTCATCCGGGACGGACGCAATTAACGGTTTTGCTGACATCTGCCATCTATACCGACATAGCCGCGCGGATCAGGTGCTTCTGAATCTTGCCGACCGAGGTTTTGGGTAAGGATTCTTCGAACACGATCCGCTGTGGTACGCGGAATCTGGCGAGTTTGCCGGCACAGAAATCGATCAGCTCCGACTCCGTTACCTGCTTATCCGCATGCAGCACGACGACCGCGACGATGGATTCGTCCCTGAGTTCGTCCGGCAGGCCGATGACCGCGCATTCGAACACCGCCGGATGCTGCAGGACCACGTTTTCGACTTCTCCGGCGGAGACGTTCTCGCCCGAGCGCTTGATCATGTCTTTCTTGCGATCGACGAAACGGTAGTAACCCTCCGTATCCTGAATCGCGTTATCGCCGGTGTAGAGCCAACCGTCGCGAATGGTTTCCTCGGTCGCTTGGGGATTTTTGAAATATCCCGGCATGATGGTTATACCCGGCACGCCTTTTACGGTGATCTCCCCTTCCTGTCCCGTTGCTACCCGGTTTGCGGATGCATCGACCAATGCGATTTCATAATCGCCGCTGGGTTTGCCCACGGTCCAGTTGCGCCGCTCCCCGCGCAACGGGTTCATCAGCGGTGGGCCCATGGTCTCGGTCATACCCCACAGCTGGGCGAGCGGCGCATCGAAGCGCCGTTGCCACTCGTCGAGCTGTTGCGGGGTCAGGTTCTGGGCAAAGATAACAACCCTGAGCCGGTTATCGCGGTGGGCCGGATTTTGCGGTTGCGCCAGGAGCATGCGCATCGGCGCGGCAAACAGGCTGGCCACGGTGCAGCCGTACTCGATGCACTTGTCGAAATAGCGGCTTGCCGAGAAGCGATCCATCAGTGCAACGCTGGCGCCGCGCAACAGCGCGCTCATGGTCGAGTAGTACTGCGCGTTGCCGTGGAACAGCGGCAACACCACGAATTGCCGATCGTCAGGTCCGAGCTCGAGCGCATCGGCCACGGTCCGCCCCGCGGCCAGGTAGTTGGCATGGGTGACCATGACCCCTTTCGGTTTCGAGGTGGTGCCCGAGGTATACATAATCGCGGCCAGGTCTGTGTCGCGTGCCGGGCACTGCCATGGCGTATCGGGATATCGATCCAGGCAGGCTTCGAAAGAGTCAGGCGCCGGGCTTTCGGTATAGGGATCGCAGAGTACGGTTTTCTCGAGCAGTTCTAACTGTTGCCTGCACTGCTCCAGTTTTGACATATGCTCGGCCGTGGTAAACGCGATCTTCGACTGCGAATGCCCCAGTAGATAGGTCAGTTCTTCGGCCGCAGCCAGCACGTTGGTCGGCATCATCACGGCGCCGAGCCGCGCGCCGGCAAACCAAAGCAGTAAAAACGCCGGGCAATTGGGCAGATGCAGGTTGAATATTTCTCCGGGTTTCAAGCCCTGCGCGGAGAGAAAATGGCAGGCCCGGTTAACCATCGCATCGAGTTCGCGATAAGTCATTCGCAGCTGAAAACTGCCCTGCCCTGCGTCGGCCTGCGGCTGGCGCTCGAACAACAGAAACTCGCTGTCAGCGTAACGGGCCGCGCAGTCGCTGATTAAATCCGAAAGATTCATTAATG
This sequence comes from uncultured Gammaproteobacteria bacterium, assembly GCA_947259305.1. GTDB lineage: Bacteria > Pseudomonadota > Gammaproteobacteria. Next base: position 1,966 of record CAMYML010000202.1, read on the forward strand.
CGTCGCGATCGTCTGTGTGTCAGGAATATTTATCGAATCTGCCCGGGAGGTCAACGCCCTGGATTGGGTCGAGTCCACAAAAAAATACCAACACAGATGAAAAACAGGCTCATGCCGAGCACCAGGCCCCAGTGATAGTCCCGCCACAGCAGGAAGGACCAGCTCACGAGCATCATGACGGTTGCAAGCCACTTGGCGCTCAACGGCACCGAGCCCTGGTCATGCCAGTCATTGATCAGGCGTGCAAACTGCGGCTGCGCGTAGATCCAGTCGTGCACACGCTGCGAACCCTTCGGCGCCGCCCATACCGCGACCAGCAGGAAAGGCGTCGCCGGCAGCAACGGCAGAAATACGCCTGCAATACCGAATGCGGTTGCGCTATAGGCCAGCAAAAGATAACCAACCCGCGCGTGCCGTGAAGGCATCGGGTGCTCCTGCCTGGCTTTTTCTAGGTCGTCGATCACGATAGTTAAATTCCGCGGACACCATACTCAACTGCCGGCCAGATTCCCAGTTTTGAAGAGGAGTAATTCCATGCCGTGATCTGTCCACTCCGCGACGGCAATCTCTTCAAATAATTCCGTGGCAGCGTAATTACCCCAGGTCCAACCTCCCCCGGCCCTCCCCTGTCATACCGCGGCACGACCCGAAGCGTCGGACCGGCGGTATCCAGAAACCCAATGAAATCAGGCTCTGGACCCCGCGGTCAAGCCGCGGGGTGACAATTAATGGATGCTTAACCGGACAGTAATGGGTCCAGCCGCGGTATGACAGAAATGCCCCGCGATGATGACAGAAATATCCCGCAGAATGACGGTATGGGCGCCGCGGATTGATTGCTTGGGCGTTGTGGGGTAATAAGTTGAGGACAGGGTTGAATGGACTATGAACCAGGAGGGAGCCGGTTCAATCCTGAACCGGGGCCGGGCGCTTGAACAAACGCGCCGTCAGGGCATGCAGGTCGTCGGTGACCGCGAGCAGGCACGGGATCAGGATCAGCGTGATCGGGGTTGCAAACAGGATGCCGTAACCCATCGCCAGCGCCATCGGCGCCGAAAACGGATCCGAGCCTCCGAGGCCGTAAGCCATGGGTAACAGGCCTGCCACGGTGGTGACCGAGGTCAAGACGATCGGTCGCAGGCGGGTCCGGGCGGAATCGACAATGCGGTCGTGGGCGCTGATCTCGGGATGCGTTTCCCTGAGGCGATTGACCAGGTTCACCAGGATCAACGAATCGTTGACCACGATTCCGGTCAGGCCGACGACCCCGAGCAACGCCAGGAAGCCGAACGCCTGCTGGTGCAGGGCGAAGGCGACGATCACACCGACCAGCCCGAACGGTATCGCAACCATGACCATGATCGGTTGGGTGGTCGAATCGAACAGCAGCAGCAATAACAGGTAGATGCCGACGGCAGCGGCGATGAATGCAACCACGAGGCTACCCATGGAGGCGGCGGATTCCTCGGCCTCGCCGCCGACGACGAGCCGCATTCCAGGCCAGTCGCTGTCGATATCGATACCTTCGAGCACCATGCGGGTCGCCGCCAGCGGAGTGGTCACACCCTTGACCACATCGGCGGTGATGGTAATCGCGCGCTCATTGTCGAAATGGTAAATATTGGACGGCCCGGCGTCGATGTTGAATTCGGCAACTTCCTCGAGCCGGATAAATTCACCGCGCGAATTGGGGATAATCAGGTCCGCAAGCGTATCGACCGAACTGCGCGCAGTGGCTTCGAACAAGACGCGGAAGTCGACATCTTCATCGCCGTAGCGCACCGAGGTCACGACTTCGCCATCGAAAGCCAGGCGTACGTTACGCGCGATATCCGACACGTTCAGACTGGCGTCGGCCAGGCGGATGAAATCGATATCGACGTTGATCTGTTCCTTGCCTTTCTTGTCATCGCGGTCGATATCCTTGACGCCGTCCAGCCGCGCCAGGCGCGCGCTCACTTCGCTGGCAAGGTCGGCCCGCATTTTATCATCGCTGCCGACGACCCGGAGCGTAATCGGCCGCCCCACGGGGGGGCCGCCACTGTCGATGATGAATACGAGCCGTTCGATCTCTGTGATTGCGCCGCCGCGTTTGCGTAATTCTTCGACGATCATGTCGGCGTTACGCTCGCGCGTTGCAAAAGGCGTCAGAAACACCCCGATATAGGCCCAGTGCTCGTTTTCTCCGCGGCTGAAATTACCGTGACTGCCGATGCGGGTGACGTAGGATTCCACCTCGCCCGCGGGCAGTCCCTCGACCAGGCCTTCGAGTTTGCGCATCATGTCCGAGCTGTGATCCAGCGACGAGCCGGTCGACATTTCGGCCAGCACATAAAAACGATCGGCTGACTGGGTCGGGAACAGGATGAAATCCATGTAGCGCCCGGCATACCAGAAAGCGCTCAGCAGCATCAACAGCGCCGCTGCGATCACCGGATAACGCCATTTCAGCAAGCGCTCGAGCAGGTTGCCGAAGCGTTGCTTGACGGCTTCGATATTGAGCCTCTTGGGTTCATCCTTGAGCCTGATCAAACCCGGTTTGACGCCCCAGATCAGGTGCGCCGGCAACGCGATCGACAACTCGGCGAAGGATACGACGAGCGCGAGGATGACCACCAGCGGTATCACGTATATGAAGTCGCCGAGCGTGCCCGTCATGAAGAACATCGGCGCAAACGCAAGCCCGGTCGTCAACAGCGTGGTAATCACCGGTTTGAAAACCGTCGCGGCGCCCTCGACCGCGGCCTCGAGCGGCGGCCTGCCCTGCTCGCGGAAGCGCCAGATATTCTCGGCCACGACGATGCCATCGTCGACGATGATCCCGATCACGAGAATCATGGCACCGAGTGCGATTGAATCGAGGTAGGCACCAAACATCGGCAGCATGAAAATCGTGCCGAGCAAGGCTACCGGGATCCCCATCGAAACCCACAGGGCCGAACGCAGGTCGAGGAAAAAAGCCAGCGTTACCAGCACCAGCACCAGCCCGAGCGCGCCGTTGGACATAACCACCCGTAAGCTGTTATTGACGTTTTGCGAGATATCATTGGAGTATTCGATGCGCACGCTGGCCGGCAGCCGATGCCG
>CAMYML010000202.1:5119-11909 GCA_947259305.1 uncultured Gammaproteobacteria bacterium
ACCCGCACCTGGGCGCCATCCGCGGTGACATCGACGATCACGTCCTCGACCTCGAGCGGGGTTTCAAACTGGGCCAGCGTCACGATATTCTTTTCGCTGGTGTAGGACTCGAAAGAACCACCGCTCGAACGGATATTCCGATTGGCGATTGCGCTGACCAGCTGGGCGCCGGGCACCTGCCACTTCTCCATCGCGTCCTGCAGCATTTCGACATGAATTTCACGGTCGCGATATCCAAACCGCCGCAGGCGCGAAACCCCGGGAATTTCCTCGAGCGACTTCTCCGCGCGGCGCGCGATTTCGCGCAGCTGCGAATAGGGAATGTCGCCGCTGAGACCGACCTCGATGATCGGAATGCCGGTGGCCGTCGTGATTTCACGCACCACCGGTTGCTCGTCGACTTCGGGCGGCAGCCCCGAAGTGCGCGACACCGCATCGCGCACTTCGGTCTTGATTTTTTTCATATCCCTGGCGTCGAGGTCGATCTTGACGTCGATTACCGAAATGTTTTCCATCGAAAACGAAGTCACGCGCTTGAGCCCGTCGACTTCCTTGAGCTGTTCCTCGATCTTGTTGGTAACGTTGAGTTCGACGTCCTGCGGCGACGCGCCCGGATAGCGCGTGGTAATGACCATCTCGGCCAGGTCGACGCTGGGGAATTTGTCGCGTTGAATATGGGTCAGGGTCACGAGTCCGAGCAGCACCACCATCAGCGTAAACACGTTCGCCAGGGTATGGCGACTGGCAAAATAACGGAGAAATGCCTGCATCTCGATTTCCGTCCCAGTCCCCGGTTACTGCTCGAACACCGCTTTACCGAACATACCGGGATAAAGCCCGGGGCTGTCGGGCAGTTCGAGTTCGATCAGGAAGGTATGCCGATCGTCACCGTTGGGTATTACCTTGATCACGGTGGCGCTGACCGCTTCATCGCCCAGCGCGGTGATGCTGATCATGGCCTTGTCGTTAACCCGGATATGCGCCAGATCGCGTTCCTTGACGCGCGCTCTGAACTTGAGCCGGCTTTGGTCCTGGATGTCGTAAAGCGCCTGCCCGGGTTGCGTGACCAGCCCGGTTTCGGCGTACTTCCTGATTACGACCGCATCGAAAGGCGCCCTGATGCGAGTTTCCAAAAGCGTTGATTCGATCGCCTCGATTTCGGCCTGCGCGGCCTTGAGATTGGCCGCGGCGACTTCGAGTGCATAAATAGCTTCGTCAACCGCATCTTGCGAGACGACGTTGGTCTGGGTCAGCTTTTCAAGGCGACCGCGCGTCCGCTGCCGATGGGCAAGCTCGGCCTGGGCGCGCTCCTCCACCGCCTGCGCCACCCTGAGCCGGGCCCGGTACTCGGTGTCATCGAGTTCGACAATCACCTGCCCGCTTCTAACGGCGTCACCTTCGCTGGCGTTGATTTGCGTGATGCGACCCATGATCCGCGTTGCCAGCGTGACGCTGCGGTTCGCGATGACATCGCCGGTAACGATACGACCGGGCGAGGCGGCGATTGCCGGGGCAAGCATGATCTGAAGCGACAGCAGTAAAGCGATAAGTGCCTGCGCTGGTTTCATAGTCATAGCTCCCTGATCCGAACGCTTCACTATACCGATTCGGCGACATTTGGTCACCCCGAAGAAAGTGGTTAGCGTCGAAGTGGTGCAAGATCCCGGTCCCCGAGCCGGGAGCTCGTAACGGCGGCACAATATGAATCCCGGGAAATCGGCAACCGGTCGATTGGGTGCGACATGTCACAGGGCGCTTGGAGCACATTTTTGCGGAGAAAAATGTGCTCCACCCACTGCAACCATCGTCGTTGCGTGGCCCTGGTCAGGAGGACCGATCGCGATTGCCTCAGGGACACAGGATCCAGAATCATCCCGGTCCCCGAGTCGGGAGCTCGTAACGGCGGCACTATATGAATCCCGGCAAATCGGCAACCGGGTCGATTGGGTGCGACTTGTCACAGGGCGCTTGGAGCACATTTTTGCGGGGAAAAATGTGCGCCACCCACTGCAACCATCGTCGTTGCGTGGCCCTGGTCAGGAAGACCGATCGCGGTCGCCTCAGGGACACAGGATCCTGGATCATCCCGGGCGGGACCCGCGGGGCCTAAAGCCGCGCAGGCCTGCGCGGGGATGACGCCGTAAACACCAGTGGCTAGTGGCGCGTGGCCGAATCCGGAATTCCGAATTCTCCCTCGATCAGCGCCGTGAAATTAGTGTAGCGAGCTTCGGCATCGACGGTTTCGAGCAGCATTTGCTTTTCCGCCGCATCGAAGGGCAGCGCCATGGTCAGATTATCGACGAGACGCATGACCGGCAGATGCTCGAGCTTCTTCATATCGGCCTCGAAACCCCTGGCTTCAAAAAAGCTTTTCAGCGTTGCCACGAGCACCTGGTGCCTGTCCTCGAGTACCTTGCTTTGATCGACAAAATCCTCATCGAAACGCGACCAATCAGGCACGATCAGCCGATAACCCCGGGTGGTCGACATTTCCTCGCTTACGTCGAAGCGGCAGATCCCGGTTAACACCATTTCGATCCGGCAATCGGCGGTTTCGCGATACTGGGTAATTCGACCGGCGCAGCCGGTGCGACAGATATCGATATCGTTGTCGGCCGCCGGGTCGGGCTGGATCATGCCGATCAGGCGATGGCTGCCGAGCGCATCGTCGATCATGTTGAGGTAGCGCGGTTCGAAAATATTCAGCGGCAACTCGGCGCCCGGCAAAACGATGGCGCCCGGCAGCGGGAAGATTGGCAGGGTTTCCGGCAATGAAGTAAAAGGGGGCGAAAAAGGGTTGACGCTCATATTGTCCTCCTTGCGATTAACTACCGACCCGCAAAGTCGGGATTGGTTCAACGGCTGTTCCGTAGTTGATTTGGATCATTAACTACTAAATTTATCTTCTTGTAATATGGACAGTTTTTACCGTTTGTTATACGTTGGTGGATTCCGTTGTATATTTCGAGGACAAAACCGTGTCAAAAAACAAGAATTCGAGTCAACCCGACAATACCAAAAACAAAATTGAGAACAAGGAGTACAATAAAGAACTGGCCAATCTGCAGATCGAACTGGTGAAACTCCAGGAATGGATCAAGGAAAAGGGACTAAAAGTGGTTTGTATTTTCGAGGGACGCGACGCTGCTGGCAAGGGCGGTGTCATCAAGCGCATCACCGAAAGCCTGAACCCCCGAATCTGCCGCGTGGTCGCGCTCGGCACACCGACCGAACGCGAAAAAACACAGTGGTATTTTCAACGTTACGTACCGCACCTGCCCGCCGCCGGCGAAATGGTGCTGTTCGACCGCAGCTGGTACAACCGTGCCGGCGTCGAACATGTCATGGGATTTTGCACCGAGGACGAATACCAGGAGTTTATGCGTTCCTGCCCCGAATTCGAACGCATGCTGGTGCGCTCCGGCATCATCCTGATCAAGTACTGGTTCTCGGTTAGCGACGATGTGCAGGAGGAACGTTTCCAGGGTCGCATCAAGGACCCGACCAAGCGCTGGAAACTGAGCCCGATGGATCTCGAGTCACGTAAGTTATGGATCGAGTACTCGAAGGCCAAGGACCAGATGTTCGCGCACACCGATATCAAGCAGGCGCCCTGGTACGTGGTCAACGCCGATATCAAGAAGCACGCGCGCCTGAACTGCATCAAACACTTGCTGAGCATGATTTCTTACGAGGATCTGACCCCGAAGCCGCCCAAGCTCGAACCGCGCGAGAAAGCCGGCGGCTACGTGCGCCCGCCGATGGGCGACCAGACCTTTGTACCCGAACATCATTAACCCAAACCGGTAAACGACGCGGCTATGGCGACAACCCACAACATCAAGAAAAACCTCTCCGCAACCCCCGACGAGGTGTCCCGGCAGGTGCAAGCCCCCGTGGTGGCCGCCAAATCCGCCACGGCGACCACGGCCGCAGCTGCAACCGGAGCCGCGCCAGCGTCGGGGGCTACATCCGTCGCCGCCAGCGCGGCTCCGGCCGATTTCGCGGACCTGGATGCGCCGGCGCTTTACCTCAACCGCGAGCTGACCTGGCTAGAATTCAACCGGCGCGTACTGCACGAGGCGCAGGATGAATCAAACCCGCTGCTGGAACGGCTCAAGTTCGTCGGTATCGTCAGTGCAAATCTCGATGAATTTTTCATGAAACGTATCGGCGGCCTGAAACAGCAGGTCGGCGCAGGCGTCATGGACTACAGCGTCGACGGTCGCCTGCCCGCGCAACAGATCGAGGAATGTTACCTCAAGGTGCGCGCGCTCGAAGCCGAGAAGTCGGAGCTGGTAACGCGCCTTATAAAGCTGCTGGCAGAACAGGATATTCACATCACGCCTTACGATGCGCTTAGCGAGGCAGACCAGGCAACGATCCGCGCCTACTATTTCGAAAACATATATCCGTTGGTCACCCCGCAGGGGGTCGATTCCGCACACCCGTTTCCATTTATTTCCAACCTGTCGCTGAACCTGCTGGTCACGCTGCGCCACAGCGATAGCGAAGACGAGCTGCGCGCCCGCGTCAAGGTGCCGGTCGGGCTTGGCATTCCGCGCTTCCTGCAGGTACCGGACTCGTACATTTTCGTGCCGCTGGAGAGCGTGATGGCGAAAAACCTCGACGTGCTGTTTCCAAAAATGGACATCGTCGCCTGCGAAACTTTTTACGTCACGCGCAACGCCAACACCGCGCGCGACGAAGACCAGGCGGACGACCTGCTGGCGATAATCGAATCCGAGGTGCGTCATCGTCGCTTCGCCAACATCGTACGCGTGGTCGTACAGCACGACATGGATACAACCCGTCGCGGCATGCTCGCGGCCGAGCTGGGGCTCGACGCTGCCGATGTATTCGAAAAGAAAGGCTTGCTGTCGACACGCGACCTGTTGAGCCTGATCGACCTTGAAATACCGGCGCTGCGCGATCCGCCGCATCACCCTATCGATCACCCCAAACTGGCGCATATGCCGAATATCTTTCACGCGGTGCGCGATAACGGCTCGATCCTGTTGCACCACCCCTACGAATCCTTTTCCACATCGGTCGAACGCCTGCTGCGCGAGGCCAGCCGCGATCCCAAGGTGCGCGCGATCAAGATGACGCTGTACCGCACTTCGGGCGATACCAAGGTGATCGATTACCTGATCGACGCCGCGCAAAATGGTAAACAGGTTGCCGTCGTAGTCGAATTGAAGGCGCGTTTTGACGAGGCCGCCAATATCCGCTGGTCGAGCCGGCTGGAAGAAGCCGGCATCCACGTGACCTATGGCGTGATGGATCTGAAAACTCACTGCAAGGTCATCATGGTGGTGCGCAACGACTACTCCGGACTGCGCCGCTACGTGCATATCGGCACCGGTAACTACCACGCCGGCAACGCTCGGCTTTACACCGATCTCGGCTTACTCACCTGCGACCAGGATTTCGGCCGCGATATCACCGAGTTGTTCAATTACCTGACCACCGGCTTCACACCCAAGCGTAACTATCGCAAGATCCTGCCGGCGCCGAAGCTGCTCAAGCGCGCGCTGCTCGACAAGATCCAGCGCGAGATCGATTTGCATACGGAGGACTCACCCGCGCAAATTCAGATCAAGATCAACGCGCTCGAGGACAAGGATATCGTACGCGCGCTTTATCAGGCGTCGCAGGCCGGCGTCAAGATCGACCTGATCGTGCGCGACAGCTGTCGCCTGCGCCCCGGCATACCGGGTTTATCGGAGAATATTCGGGTGTTCAGCGTTATCGGACGTTTCCTCGAGCATAGCCGGATTTATTACTTCAAGAACGGCGATGAGCCGGAGTACTACATCGGTTCCGCCGATTCGATGATGCGCAACCTGGAGCACCGCGTCGAAGTGCTGGCGCCGGTCGAAGGTCCCGAGCTGCAGGCTGACCTGCGCAACATCATCGATACCCAGCTGTCGGATGAGCACAGCATCTGGCAAATGCACGACGATGGTTCGTATACGCAGCTACTCGGCAAAAGCGAACTCGGCGAAGGCAGCCAGCAGGCGTTGATAAAGGATGCCCAGGAACGCATTCGCGTCGCCCAGCGGCTCAAGCGACGCAAGCCGCAGGGTGTGAGCCGAAACATTCATATTCGCTCGAGTTAAGGCCGGGAAGCCGTCCCCCGCCCGTTTACCCGCGCACGACCTCGCCCGACAGGTTCTTCGGGTAATCGAAGTATTCGAACACCGTGTTATCGCGCGACCAGTCGCGCCACTGCGCAATATCGCTATCCAGCCTGACCAGGCCACAGGTCGGCACGTTGTCGAGACGGACATCGTAGTCGATCGAGTTGGCAAAATAAGTGATATCCGGGTTGTGCAACACCAGCATCAGCGTTCGTATGCGGTCGTCCTGCGCCAGGATCAGGTCTTCGATCGAACCACTGCCTGAAAAATACAGATTCGGCTCGACCACGATGTCATCCGCGGGAAATCCGCAGGCTACACAAAACAGCCTGGCGGTGGTGTGCGCGCGCAACGCCGGGCTTGAAAGCACCTGCTCGAGCTGCTCGCCGCGCGCGCCGAAACGTGCGCCCATTTCCGGCGCATCCTGCAGTCCGCGTTTGCCCAATGGGCGTTGCTTGTCGCTCAGGCTGCTGTCATCCCAGCTCGATTTGGCATGGCGTAAGAGGTATACGGTTTTCATGATAAGCGTCATGCCGGCCCAGCAGCCAGCACCTGTTATTGAAGTGGCCTGATATTACTATATTCCCGCCGGGCCGCGAAGTTTTACGCTATCGAAGTCACCCCCGCGCACGCGCGCGCCCAGC
>CAMYML010000203.1 GCA_947259305.1 uncultured Gammaproteobacteria bacterium
AATCAGGTAGAACAAAGCGAACAGGGCAGCGAGCAGGAGCAGGATATTCATCGGGCTATTTCAGTGTTTATTAACCAATCGAGCGAATTTCTAACAGTATTATAAATTGATCCTGTCAGCAATATAAAGTTTCAAAATGAAACTGTTATTAGCAAACCGATACTGATCCCTATTTCAGCCGTTCGCGCAGATTCTGATTAACCGTCTCGAGATCCAGCTGCAAGATCCCGTCAGCAAACTCCAGCAGTGGCAGCACGCTCAGTAACAATGGCGCGGCATGCTCGGATAACTCCTCGGCCTGGCCCGATTCGATCAGCTTCAGGGCCCGATCGACCGAGAACACCCGTTGCTCCACGGCGCTACTGGAACTGACGACCTGGTTGCCACCGTTAGCCTGCGCCTGCACCAGGCCCTTGTCCAGCCTGGCGTAAATATTCTCGATATCGAATCCCTCGTTCGCGATACAACTGTAGACCGCGGCGCTCAGGGTTAGCGGCACCTTTTTACCGGCGATAGTCAGTTTACGCCCGGATACGTTCCGGAATAAGCGATTAACCGCGGTGGTTGCGCCGATGCCATTGGTAGCAGAATACAACAGGTAAAACTCGGCGTTACCCAGATAGCACAGCGTGTCCTCACGGCGCAGAGTGCGCTGAACCATCTGAGCGACCGCCCTGACCGCGGTAACGGCAGTCGCCCTGTCGAATCCGGAAATGATCGCCTTGAGGTTATCCAGTTTGAGCTTGCACAGGCTGACACTGTTGCGATGCCGTTGCGAAAAGGACAGCTCCTGTTGCACACGCGATTTGAAAAAGTTTTGTTGTGACAATTGCTGTAGCAGGTTGACGGCGGATACCGACTGCATTTCAGGTGACGGTTCTAGCTGCTGCACGTAGAGATTTGCATGCAGACGCGCACGTGCGGTCAGTTCCGTGCTCACAAACGGCAGGTTGATGAAGTCGGTTGCCCCGGCCTGGAAGGCAAGCTCGCGCTCGGCATCGGCATCGTTTTCCCCAACCAGCAATAACAGCGGGGTTGCCGCCAGCCCGCTATCGCCAGCACTGCGCAGTCTCTCCAGCAGCCCGAACTTGTCAATCACCAGTTCCAGCTCACTGATCAGCAGCGCAACGCTGCGAGACTCAAGCAGAGAATCCCACGCCGACTCGGCATCATCGGCGGTAAGGACCTCGAAATACGGCTGCAGATGCTTGCCGACCAACCTGAGACTGTTACTCGATCTGGCAACCAGCAAGACGGCAGGTTTCTGTTGTTGGATCATTGGCTATTAATTCTCGAGCTTCGATAGGTTTTGATGATAAATATCAGACTCCGTCTAGTAGGGAAAACGAGCGGCCGTAAATTGAGAGTGTTTGCGCTTGTACACCAGTTGTCGCGCAATGGGCCAAAAAGCTTAATTTTTTATCGATTGTGCCGATGCATGCTTATGAATAGCACCGCTATTCCCGGATTGAGCCGGGTCTGGCCATTTGTATGGAATAGAACGAACGACTAAATGCCCGAAGCCAAAATACTAGTTGTCGACGACACCAGGGCAAACCTGGTTGCGCTTCAGGTGCTGCTGAAGCCAATCGAAGCGGACATCATAACCGCCGAGTCGGGCGAACTTGCGCTGCAGGCAGCCCAGCACAACGAAGATCACATCGCTCTGATTCTGCTCGATGTACAAATGCCGCTGATGGACGGGTTCGAAGTCGCCCGACTGCTGCACGAAAACGAGAAGACGCGCTCGATTCCGATCATCTTCATTACCGCCAACCAGGAAGAGGCGCATATCGAGGAAGCCTATCTGGCAGGAGCGGTCGACTATATCCAGAAGCCGATTCGCAAAACCGCGCTGCTATCCAAGGTAAGCGTTTTTCTGGACCTGTGGTCGTTGCGTTTCGGCCTGGAGCAGGAAATCGAGCAACGCCGGGTGGCTGAGCACCGGGTCGAACACCTGGCAACCCACGATCCCCTGACCAACCTGCCCAACCGCCGCGGTCTTTACGAAGAGTTGAACGAATTAATTTACCGCTCGAAACGCTACCGCTACTCCAGCGCCGTGATCTACGTAGATCTCGACGGGTTTAAAAATGTAAACGATCACTTCGCCCACGAAGCCGGTGACAGGCTGTTAACCCAGGTCTCCGCCAACTTCAAACAAATTGTGCGCCAAACCGATTCGGTGGCGCGCATCGGCGGCGATGAATTCATCGTTTTGATTACCGATATCGATCGCGAAACCACGCTGATCACCAAAATCGAGAGTCTGCTGCGCGAAGCCTCCAGGCCGTTGGAGTTCAAGGGTCACAGGATAGCGGTCAGCGCCAGCATTGGCATTGCGCTCTATCCCGATCACGGTGAAGATGCCGAAACCCTGCTGCATCACGCCGACCAGGCCATGTACCAGGCAAAAAACCAGGGTAAAAACACCTTCCGTTTCTTCACCGAGGATATTAACGAAAAAGCGCATCGTCAGCGCGAACTGCAGGACAACCTGCGCCGGGCCCTGCCGAACAACGAGTTTACCGTGTTCTTCCAACCCATCGTCGATGGCAAGACCGGCCAGGTCGTTTCGGCGGAGGCGCTGCTGCGCTGGTATAGCGCCAAACTGGGGCAAGTCTTCCCCGACGAATTCATCCCCGCCGCGGAGAGCGCCGGCCTGATACCGGAGCTGGGCTGCTGGGTGCTGAAAAAGGCGGTGGAAACCGGCGCTGAATGGAACCGGCAATTCGGCATCGGGCTGCGTATCGCGGTGAATGCATCGACCATCCAGTTTCGCAATGACCTGCTGTTCGAAACCATCAAACAGCAGATCGAGACCCACGACTGGGATCCTGACTTGCTCGAGGTCGAAATTACCGAGGGCCTGTTACTCGACGACTCACCCGAAGTTAACACCTACATCGGCGAAATCAGCAATTGTGGGGTGAGACTGTCGGTGGACGACTTCGGCACCGGCTTTTCGGCGCTAAGCTACCTCAAGAACTATCCGGTTAACACGGTAAAAATCGATCGCAGTTTCATCATGGATCTGCCCGGGGACAAGGAAAACGAAGTCCTGGTTCAGGCGATTATTGCGATGGCGCACGGCTTGCGCCTGGAGGTTATTGCCGAAGGTGTCGAAACCGCCGAGCAATGGGAGTTCCTCAGATCTCTCAACTGCGATTTCGTGCAGGGGTATTACTTCGGCAAACCCATGCCGAAGCTGGAATTCGAGGAATATCTGACAGCCCAGCTCGACAAGTCGGTCGTCGCCCAGTCCTGAATCAATATCGGACTCTAGGCTTTACGGGCTGTATCCAGCGACTGGCGTGATAGAAAAAATTCTGCAAACCAGTTTGCCAGCAGCCCGGTATCCGCCTGCTCGCCCGCGCGCATGCCGGCGAGCGCCGGTGCGCAAACATCCTCGGGCACCACGCTACCACCGTAAGCCTCGAGCAGTGCGTTTTCATAAGCCGCTTCAAATTCAGGATGCGCCTGCACGCTGATTATCGAATTGCCATAGCTAAGCCCGGCGTAGGGACAAAATTCGGAACTCAAAAAAACTTCGGCAGTCTGCGGTAGCTGGACTACCTGGTCTTGATGGAAGGCGTATATCCCGACCTGGCGCGCGCTGGATTGCATCCACGAATGCTGCTGTTCGACCTGGTATTGATGCAGGCCGACACCCCAGCCCTGGTCCGACTTGACCACTTCGCCACCCAGCGCCTGGGCAATGATCTGATGTCCAAAGCAAACGCCGATCAGCGGCACCTCGGCAGCTGCCAGTGCACGAATAAATTCCTGCAGCGGCGCCATCCAGTCGAGGTTATCGTAAACCCCGTGGCGTGAGCCGGTAATCAGCCAGCCGTCGCAGTCATGAATCGAAGCTGCTACTTCCCCGCGCACCACGCTCACCGTCGCATAGTCGAGATCACGTTTTGCGCGACCCAGAAAGTCAGCGAACATGACGGGATAGGGATTGAAACGGGGGCGCATTCTATCACGCAGCAAGCCGGCTTCGAGGATTCCGATTTTCATAAATAATTACCTGTAACAAGCGCGCGCAATATACCATCAGCGATTAAAGGCGGGTAGCCATCTGCGGCGAAATCGGCAAAATGTGATCAAAATCCGGTGACCGTCGCGAGCGCCCGGTAACCGCGCTATTGGTGATACCGGGGTTTTGTGATTAAATATTTGGCTCACCTGCCCATGGACCAAGCCCCATGAAATCAACCGAATCAGCGGATTTAGAGCTGCTGATGATCGAAAAGTCGGACGCTCTGAAAACCCATCAATGGGTTTATCAACTGCTGCGCAACAACCTGCTTTGCGGTCGCATCAAGCCGGGTAAACCCCTGACGATTCGGGGCCTGGCGGAAATCCTTCATGTTAGCCCGATGCCGGTACGCGAGGCGCTGCATCGCCTGGCCTGCGAAGGCGCGGTCGAAGTCAAGAACAACCGCCGGGTGATCGTACCCATAATGACTGCCGAGAAATTCAGCGAACTTTGCGACCTGCGCATCCTGCTCGAAACCCATGCCGCGGAAGGCGCATTACCTTATATAAATGAACAGGATATCGAGACTCTCGAGCAACTGGATGGGCAAATCGACGCCGCCGTCGAAGGCGGCGATATCGACCAGATAAGTCTTTGCAACCAGGCTTTCCATCGTCATTTGTACAGCGCGAATCCGTTTCAAATTTCGGTGCCACTGATAGAAAGCCTGTGGCTGCAACTGGGACCCTTCTCGCGTATCGCCATCGCCAAGCTGGAAAAAGCCTACCTGGTCGATCGCCATGCCGAAGCGCTGGACGCTTTGAAAAGCAGGAACCTGTTTGGCCTGCGGCGCGCTATCGAAGCAGATATTCGCGACGGCATCGCATCGATTAAAACCGTCGATGGCATTCACGACTATTTCAAGGGCGTTGCCTGACAGGCGATTCCCGATTATTTTAGTGATCACTTTCTATCGCAGCAAACACCGACCTCGGCCCTGTCCAGGCGGCAATCTGATGCGATTCCGTGATCACAAAATTTCGTAAACGGCAGCCCACCCCAGGACAATGACAGATAAAAACAGCAAACAACTAGGCGGCGAAATCGAAGCTTTTTTAGCCGCCAATCCCGAACTCAAACAGGTCGAAATCCTGGCAACAGACCTGTGCGGACATTTCTTCGGCAAGCGTTACCCGATCGCAAAGCTATCCCCGTTTGCCGAGGAGGGGCTGGCAATGCCGGCCAGTATGTTCGTACTGAACACGCTGGGCGAGCCGCTGGAAGGCATCAGCTACGGCATCGACGACGGTGATCCCGACGCTCATTTTTACCTGATCCCGGGTAGCCTGTGCGTAAACAACTGGGGCAATAAGCCTCGTGCGCAAATGCTGGCGACCACCTGTGAAGACACAAAGCCGGCTTTCTTCGAACCACGCTACGTGTTGCAGCGAGTGATCGACAGTTTCGCCGCGAGGGAATGGCATCCCGTGGTTGCCTTCGAGCTCGAATTTTATCTATTCGACGCCCGGCGCGACGACAATGGTTTACTGCAGATCGTGCGCAATCCGAAAACGGGGCGCAAGGACACGGCTACCGTGTTGTCCAGCACTCGCGTCGGCGACTTCGAGGAAGTCATCGACGATATCATTCACGCCTGCCAGTTACAGAACATCGATACCGGCGCGATTTCTTCGGAACTCGGCCCAGGTCAGTTCGAAATTAACTTCAATCATCACAGCGATGTGCTCAGGGCCGCCGACGAAACCAGCCTGTTTAAACGCAGCGTTATCGAAATCGCCAAAAAACACGGCATGTGCGCCAGCTTTATCGCCAAACCGATGTTGGCGCATGCCGGCAACGGCCTGCATATGCATATCAGCATTGTCGACAATAAAGGCCGCAATGTTTTCGCCCGCGATAACGAGGCGCATCAACGACTGCACCATGCGATCGGCGGTTTACTGGCCACCATGCCGGCGGCAATGTCGTTCTGGGCGCCGAGTGTCAATTCCTATCGGCGCTACCTGGGCGGCACCAGTTGCGCCCCGGTCAGCCTGACCTGGGGCAATGAAAACCGTACCGTGGCCTTTCGCATTCCGCTTGCCAAGCAGGGCGCCTGGCGGGTCGAAAACAGGGTGCCGGGTGCCGACGCCAACCCCTACCTGGCCATGGCGGTGACGCTGGCCGGCATGTTGCACGGCATCGACAACCGGATCGATCCCGGCAAAGCCACGACCGCGGCGGTGGAAGGCCGGGACCAGAACCTGCCGCTCAGAATGGCCGATGCCCTGGCCACAACCGCGGCCAGCGACGCCCTGAAGAAAATTATGGGCGCAGATTTTATCGAGTTATACTGCCGCCACCGCGCCGCCGAAAACCTGGCTTTCGACAATCACATCAGCGCCCGTGAATATGACTGGTATTTATAAATGAGCAGTGAAGAATTCATCGACAGTCACTCGATTTTCGCCAATATCTACAGTTACATGGGCAGACCCCTGACGCGCAACCCGGATGACGCCGATGTCTTTGTCATCGGGCTGCCCTACGACCTCGGCACCAGCGGGCGTTCCGGGACCCGCGGCGGTCCCGGCGGCATCCGTGGCGCCAGCGCCAACCTGCGCTGGGAGGAAAAGCGCTGGCCCTGGGATTTTAATGTTTTCGACCGACTGCGCGTCGCCGATTACGGCGACCTGGAGTTTCCCACCGGCAACCATGACGCCCTGTTCGATGCCGTCGAAACCCATTACGGCAAGCT
>CAMYML010000204.1 GCA_947259305.1 uncultured Gammaproteobacteria bacterium
TTTGGTATCGATACCGATGAGCTGCCGCTGCCTTTAAAGTCGAGCTCGCTGTGGGATAATGACTGGAATTTGAAAAGCGACTGGTATGAATGGGAGGTTGTCCGTCCCGAATCATGAATAGCACATTTCGCAATACCGCTTCGATCTTGGTGCTGGTCGTGCTGCTGATGGTCTCGCTTTACACCATCGGCGATGCCACCTCGCACTCGGCGACCTTCGGCAAGTATTACAACTGGCTGGTGTTTTTTAACGCCATGGGCCTGATCGTGCTGCTGGGCCTGATTGCCTACAATGTCTACAAGCTGATCGTGCAGTACCGGCTGAAAACGATCGGCTCGCATCTGACCGCGCGCATGATCGGCGTGTTCGTGCTGCTGACTATCATCCCGGTGAGCGTGGTCTATTATTTTTCCCTGAGCTTTCTGCATCGCGGCATCGATAGCTGGTTCGATGTCGGCGTCGAAACCGCGCTCGACGATTCGCTGCAGCTCGGCCGAGGCGCCATTGCCCTGCGTAAACGCGATGCCCTGAAAAAGACCCGCGGCATCGCCGGCGAAATTGCCGAAATCGATAGTGAGATTCTGATCGTCTATCTCGACGACGCCAGGCAGCAGCTCGGCGCCAACGAGCTGACTCTATACGATCACACCAATGCAATTATCGCGTCCAGCAGCATCGATTCGACCAACCTGCCCGAAGCACTGCCCCTGACCGACATTGGCGATCTCGATGTCGATAGCCCCTATCTCAAGCTGGTCGAGGACCCTGTCTTCGGCCTGGCGATGCAGGTCGTCGTGCTGGTGCAAAGCCTGGATGCAACCGAACCGGCGAGAACCCTGCAGGCGCAATATCCGTTTACCGATCGGATCAATTATCTGACGATCGGTGTGCAGAATGCCTACGACCGTTACAAAGAGCTTGCCGTATTGCGTGATCCGCTGAAAACGAGCTTTACGCTGGCGCTGTCCATCATCTGGCTGTTGAGTGTACTGTCTGCAATCTGGCTGGCGTTTGTCGCCGCGCGCAAGCTGGTGGCGCCGATTAATGACCTGGTCGAAGGGACCAAGGCGGTTGCCGCCGGCGACTACGAACGGCAGCTTACCCTTTCGGGCAGCGACGAACTCGGTTTCCTGTTGCGCTCATTCAATACCATGACGCGCAAGATTTCACGCAGCCGCGAGATTGCCGAGCAAAGCCAACGCATGGAGGCATTGCAGAAAAATTATCTCGAGTCGGTCATGGAGCACATCACCTCGGGCGTGTTGACGATCGACGAAACCGGATTTATCAAAAGCGGTAATCCGGCCGCCTGTTCGATTTTCGATGTCGATAGCTATTTCTTTTCCGAACTCTATATTGCCGATGTCCTGCGCCAGTATCCGATGCTGGTGCCGTTTTTCGATGCGGTTAAGAAGCATCTGGATCAGGATGACGGATGGCAGGAAGAAATCGTCATGTTTGTTCAGGGCGGCAAGAAAATATTACGTGTGCGCGGCACTACCCTGCAAACGCAAACCGACGATCGCAGGGAGCAGGTCATTGTAGTTGACGATCTGACCGAACTGATTCAGGCGCAAAAAGAATCGGCCTGGAGCGAAATGGCGCGTCGGCTCGCGCACGAGATCAAGAATCCGTTGACGCCGATACAGTTATCGGCCGAACGTTTACAGCGCAAGCTGAGCGGTGAGGTCAGCAGCGAGAAACAGACGCTGCTGGATCGTTATACGCATACTATCGTGCAGCAGGTGGAAGCGATGAAGTCAATGGTTAACGCGTTTACTGACTATGCCAGGTCGCCTACGCAAAGGCCGCAACTGATCGATATCAACGCAATGCACGAAGAAATCGCGGTGCTCTATCACGAGGATAATGCCGGGGTCGTGATCGACCTGAAACTCGACCCATCGATACCAGAAGTTGAGGCCGATGATGTGCGTCTGCGCCAGCTGGTGCATAACCTGGTCAAGAATAGTCTCGAAACGCTCGAGGGCGTAGGCTGGATCCGTCTGATAACCGAGCTTGTCGAAACCTCGGGGCGTAGCTGGCTGGAATTCACGGTTGAAGACAGCGGCCGCGGCATTGCTGCGGAGGTCGCGCATACCCTGTTCGACCCCTATGTTACTACCAAGACCTCGGGCAGCGGCCTGGGGCTTGCCATCGTGCAGAAAATTGTCGATGAGCACGGCGGTTCGGTGCGGGTCGGCAAGGCCGCCGAAGGCGGTGCCAGATTTACCGTGCGTCTGCCGGTATCCTCGGCCGCCAACGAGGCCGGAATTAGCGACAAGGTCGAACCGATCAAGACCAGGATGATGCCGTGAACGAGCGCATACTGGTGGTCGATGATGAGCCCGATATCCGCATCCTGCTCAAGGATATTCTCGAAGACGAGGGTTATATCGTCGACGTAGCCGAGCATGCGAAGGCCGCCAACGATATTCGCCGCGACAGGGATCCGGACCTGGTTTTGCTCGATATCTGGATGCCCGAAGTCGATGGTGTCACCCTGTTGAAGCAATGGAAGTCGTCGGGCAATGATCGTTGTCCGGTGGTTATGATGTCGGGCCACGGCACCGTCGAAACCGCGGTTGAAGCGACCCGCTACGGCGCCGTGGATTTCGTCGAAAAACCGCTGTCTATGGCAAAACTGTTGAGCACCGTGAAATCGGCCCTGTCCAGTAATGTCGGCAGCCTGTTCCCGGAAAGCCTGCGCCAGCGCGAGCAACCTGTCGGCAATAGCCGTATCGTGCAGGCCTTGAAGCAGCGCATGCTGGAATTGCGAGAATCGACCCAGGCCGTGTTTTTTACCGGTAACCGCGGCAGCGGTCGCCGCATCTGGGCCGAGTATCTGAGCGCAACTTCGGGTGGCATGGATGTTTTTGATACCGAGCGCAATATTCGACAACTAATCCCGTTGCAACGTAACCTCTATATTGAAGAAGTTAGCGATCTGAGTCCTGGCCAGCAGGCTGCATTATATGACGCGATACAGGCCAACAATCGGGACTCGAAATTCCGTTTCATTGTTTCCAGCCAAAGCACTTATGACGAGCTAAAAAGTAACCAGCAGATTGATCCGCAGCTGGCGACCATGTGGCGGCAAGCGATTGCCATCCCGTCGCTGGATGAACATATCGAGGATATTCCGGAGCTGCTCGAATACTACGTCAACTGGTATAGCGACCATGAACAGTTGCCCTACCGCCATTTCAATGTTGCCGCGCAGAATCTGCTGCGTAACCATCACTGGAGTGGCGACATCGATCAGCTCAAACAGTTTATCAAGGCTATCTTGACGAATAGCGAGAACGAGCGCATCGATCTCGATGAAATCGAGTGGACGCTGCGCTCAGTCAGCGCCAGTGCGGAAACCGCGGGCAGCAACCAAATGCAGATTTCGATCGATATGGACCTGGATCTGCGGGAAGCGCGGGAAGCCTTCGAGCGCGAGTATCTGTCGCGACATCTCGAACTCAGTGGGCATAATATGACCGAACTGGCGCGCCGGGTTGGCCAGGAACGAACCCACCTTTATCGAAAATTGAAATCCCTCGGATTGCAAACCAAAAAACAATAACGAGCCATGAATATCATTATCTTAGGTGCCGGGCAGGTAGGCTCGACGGTAGCAACTGAGCTTGCCAAGGAAGAGAGCAACGAAATTACCGTTATCGACACCAACCAGCAGATTCTATCGGAATTGCAGGATCGGCTCGATTTGCGCACGATTTGTGGCAATGGCTCTTACCCGGGCCTGCTCGAAGACGCCGGTGCTGACGACACCGACATGATAATCGCCCTGACCAATAGCGATGAGATCAACATGATCGCCTGCCAGATCGCATCGTCGATTTTCCATACCCCGACCAAGATCGCGCGCATCCGCTCCCACGAGTACCTGCGTCGTCCCGGCCTGTTCGCCGAGGATTCGATCCCGGTCGACGTCATAATCAGTCCCGAATCGCTAGTCACCGAGTATATTTACCATTTGATCGAACATCCGAGCGCAATGCAGGTATTCGACTTCGCTGGAGGGCGGGTGCAGCTGGTGGCGGTTAAGGCCTATGACGATGGTTTGATGGTGGGACGGCAATTAAAAACCATGAGCGAAGTCGTGCCCGACGTCGATATGCGTGTCGCCGCGATCTTTCGTGAGGGGCAGTCGATCCAGCCTTCGGCCGAGTGCGTTATCGAGACCGGCGACGAGGTTTTTTTCCTCGCCGCGCGTGAACATATCCCGACCGTAATTTCCGAAATGCGTAAACTCGAAAAACCGAACAAACGTATCATGCTTGCCGGCGGCGGCAATATCGGCGGCCAGCTGGCGTCGATGATGGAAAAAGACTACCAGGTCAAGGTGATCGAGACGTTTCCGGCGCGCGCGCATGAACTGTCGGCGATGCTGGACTCGGCCATCGTCCTGCTTGGCGATGCCGCCAATCCGGATCTGTTACTGGAAGAAAATATCGAGTCCATGGACGTATTTTGCGCCCTCACCAACGATGACGAAGCCAATATATTGTCATCGATGCTGGCCAAACGCATGGGCGCCAAGAAGGTCATGTCACTCATCAACCGGCCGGCTTATGTGGACCTGGTCGAAAGCGGCTTGATCGATATTGCCATATCTCCGCACCAGGTCACCATTGGCGCCTTGCTGGCGCATATCCGGCGAGGTGATGTGGTCGCGGTGCACGCGCTGCGGCGCGGCGCGGCCGAAGCGATCGAGGCGATTGCCCATGGCGACAAGACTTCTTCCAAGGTGGTGGGGCGATCGATAGCCGACATCAAGCTGCCGGCGGGTGCGCGCATCAGCGCGATCGTGCGCGGCGACGATGTGCTCATTGCGCATCATGATACGATCATCGAATCGGAAGATCACGTTATCCTGTTTCTGACCAATAAGAAGAAAATTGGCGCGGTCGAAAAACTGTTCCAGGTTGGCATTACCTACTTCTAGACAGCGATCGGCGACAACTCATGCAACCACTGGTAATACTGCGCATCCTGGGATTATTGATGCTGCTTTCCAGCAGCACCTTGCTGCCGCCGATAGCTACCGCGCTGATTTATGACGACGGTGCCCTGCTGCCCTTCGTGGAAGCCTTTGTGCTAACCCTGGTTACCGGATTTTTGCTCTACCTGCCGGTGCGCCATCACCGTAGCGAGTTGCGCCTGCGCGACGGTTTCCTCGTGGTAGTACTGTTCTGGACGGTGCTGGGCGTCGCGGGCGGACTGCCGATCTACCTCTCCGGGGTTTACGATATTTCGGTTACCGATGCGGTTTTCGAATCGATCTCGGGCATTACCACGACCGGCGCGACGGTGATCGTCGGTATCGATGACCTGCCGCATGCCTTGCTGCTGTATCGCCAGGAACTGCAGTGGCTGGGCGGTATGGGCATCATCGTGCTGGCGGTAGCGGTGCTGCCCATTCTGGGCGTCGGCGGCATGCAGCTGTTTCGCGCCGAAACCCCCGGTCCGGTTAAAGACACCAAGTTGACCCCACGGATTACCGAGACGGCCAAGGCCTTGTGGTATATCTATCTTGGCCTGACGATCGCCTGCTGTCTCGCCTACTGGATGGCGGGCATGTCGTTTTTCGACGCGATGTCGCATTCGTTTTCGACAGTGGCGATCGGCGGCTTTTCCACCCATGACGCCAGCATTGGTTATTTCGACAGCACCGCGATTCAGTTCATTGCGATCGTGTTCATGCTGCTCTCGGGGGTGAATTTCGCGATTCATTTCACCGCCTTCCGGCATCGTTCGCTGAAGCCCTACCAGCGCGATGCCGAGTTCCGCACCTACATGCTGGTATTGGTCGTCGTCAGTATTATTACGGTAGGTTACCTGCAGTTGATGCACACCTTCGACTCGACCGCGGAATCGATTATCGAGGGCCTGTTTCAGGTCGTGTCGATCGGTACCACCACTGGTTTTACCACGGCCGAATACCACAGCTGGCCGGGCTTTCTGCCGGTTTTGCTGCTGTATGTCAGCTTCATCGGTGGCTGCTCGGGTTCGACCGGTGGCGGCATCAAGGTGATTCGCATCCTGTTGCTGTTTAAACAGGGCGCGCGCGAGCTGCGGCGCCTGGTGCATCCGAGTGCGCAGTTCGCGGTCAAAATCGGTAAAAAGCCGATGCCTGAGAAGGTTATCGAGGCGGTGTGGGGCTTTTTTGCGGCTTATTTTGCGATTTCGGCGCTTATGATTTTGTTACTGATGGCAACCGGCCTCGACCAGGAAACCGCATTTTCAGCGGTGGCCGCCTGCCTCAACAACCTGGGTCCGGGCCTCGGTGATGTAGGCCGAAACTTCGCTTCTATCAATGACCCGGCAAAATGGATTCTGTGCGTCGCGATGCTGCTCGGGCGGCTCGAGATATTCACCCTGCTGGTTTTGTTTACTCCGACCTTCTGGAGAAAATGACCCGATGAACGCAACTAGCCCGCATATGCCACCGATTTCCTGCTGCGCACGCCGCAAAGCGCGCTGTGGCGAACTATCCCGGTACATCAGGTTCTACGGCCCGCTGAACGCAGTAAACACTACACCTTCGCAGACCTCTCCCCCGATGTGCCTTTGGCACATCGGGTTGTGCAGCCCGCCACAGCGTTTTTGCGACGCCCTCGCGACGTAAAACGGTGACATATGCGGGCTAGGGAAGTCGATAGCAGCGCTCTGGCGAAGCCGGATCTG
>CAMYML010000205.1 GCA_947259305.1 uncultured Gammaproteobacteria bacterium
ATCGTCATCGGCAGCGAGCATTTCGACGCCGGTCAGGTACTTGACGCCATCTGCGCGGAGAAATGCAGCGCGATTCATGGCGTACCGACCATGTTTATCGAAATACTCGAACACGAAAATTTCGCGCGCTTCGATCTTTCCAGTTTACGCACCGGTATCATGGCAGGCGCGCCCTGCCCGCCCGAGTTGATGACCCGGGTCATCGAAGATATGAATTGCGCGGAAATTCTGATCGGTTACGGCGAGACCGAAGCCTCGCCGCTTACTCACCTGACGACGCGAGACGACAGTTTCGAGCGACGCATCGAAACCGTTGGCCACAACCTGCCGCATCAGGAAGTCAAGATTATCCATACCGAAAACCATGCCACGGTCGCTATCGGCGAGATTGGGGAAATCTGTTTTCGTGGCTACCACATTATGCGGGGTTACTACGGGGAGGCGGATAAAACGGCACAAGCCATCGACGCGGCGGGCTGGCTGTCCTCGGGCGATCTCGGCAGCATGGACGCGCAGGGGTATGTGCGCATCACCGGGCGCCGCAAGGAAATGATCATCCGCGGCGGTGAAAACATTTATCCACGCGAGATAGAAGATTTTTTATTCACCCACCCCAAAATAGCGGGAGCTGCGGTATTCGGAGTACCCGATAGCCGACTGGGCGAACGGGTGGCGGCATGGATACGGCTGCATGCCGGCGAAAAAATGGACGCAGCGGAAATCCCGGCCTTTTGCCGGGACAATATCGCGCATTTCAAGATTCCCGAAACTGTCCGTTTTGTCGATGAGTTCCCAATGACGGTCACCGGAAAGCTGCAGAAATTCAAAATGCGCGAAGCGATGGCGGAACAG
This sequence comes from uncultured Gammaproteobacteria bacterium, assembly GCA_947259305.1. Classification (GTDB taxonomy): domain Bacteria; phylum Pseudomonadota; class Gammaproteobacteria. The sequence continues at coordinate 853 of CAMYML010000205.1, forward strand.
CTTCAACCTGACGAACAAGGGTCGGGCTGAGAGCAGCGATCTGGCGTTTGATCGGGTTAGCTTTCGCTATCTGGCCAGCATTTGATTCCGGTCAGTGCAGGTGGTGGATTTTTTGGCGATAGTTATGCCAATGACTCGATGGAGGACTGGACCTATGCCTGCACAGAAACTCAAGCAAATGCTGGATGAACGCGCTATCAAATACATCAGCATCAACCACTCTCCGGCCTATACCGCACGCGAAACCGCGGCTTCGACCTTTGTGCCGAGGCGCGAATTTGCCAAAACCATCATCGTTGATCTGGATGGCGAGAAAGTCATGGCGGTGGTATCCGCATCCCGCCATGTGTACATCTCGAGCCTCAGGAGCCTGGCGGTCGCAGAAGAAGCCCGGTTAGCCACCGAGGATGAATTCAGGGAATCGTTTCCAGACTGCGAACTCGGTGCAATGCCCCCATTTGGGTCGCTTTACAAGATGCGCGTATTTGTTGACGCAATGGTCACCGAGGTGGATGACCTCTGCTTTAACGCCGGCTCACACCAGCAGATTATGCGCATGAACTGCGATGATTATCTGCGTTTCGAGCAGCCCGTGGTCGGTGATTTCGCGGTCAAGGAATAACCCGATGACAACTGCGCTAACAGGCCTAATCGAGGCTGCCGAATACCCGGCGCAACAGCTGCGTGGTGCGCGCGCGCGGATTGGCGCGGATATTGGCTTCTTCTCTGGCGATTAACAGGAACAGGCCTGCAATCGCCTTATCGGTGGCATAGGCTTCGAGATCCGGATCGACCTTTTTGACCAGCGGTAACTGGTTGTATGTGTTCACGATATCGCCGTAATAGCGGGTGGCGCTGGTCTCGCCGAGCTTATCGCTGACAATTGGCTGGAACTGTTTGCGCAACTCGTTTCCGGTGGTGCGCATCAGGTACTGGGTCGCGGCATCCGCTTCACCATTCAGAATCTCGAAGGCATCGCCAATCGTCATCGACGTGATCGCCTTGATAAATATCGGTTTTGCTTTTGTCGCAGCCTGCTCCGCGCTGCGATTGAGTTGCCTGACGAAACGATCGACGTCCTTGCCAAGTCCAATCTTGCGCAAGGCCTTCTCGACGCGTTCGACTTCGGGCGGGAACTGGATTTTTAGCCGCGGGTTAGCAAAATATCCATCCTGAGCCGATGCTTCCAGCGCACCCCTCGATATTCCTTTGGATAGCGAGTCTTTCAGCGCCGCAATCACTTCTGCCTGGGTCAGCGGAGCTTCCTGCGAGCTCGCGTTGATAATTTCGAGGGTTTGGCGCAAGTCCTTTTCCGAGCAGCCCAGCAGCGCCAGCAGTGCCAGCCCCATAATTAATAGTTTCATGTTGTTCCCTACAGGTAGTTTGTTATTTCGCCGAGTCCTTCGACCCGGATATCGGTGTATTTCGGCCAGTCTGCGTCACCCCGGGTATCGACGTGAATCGTCACAACGCCGGCGCCCTTGCCGGCCTCCAGGTCATACAGATAATCGCCCACCATAACAGTATCATCGGCCTCAGCCCGCCAGAAATCGAGCAATCGTTTAACCCCGTCTGGGGAAGGCTTCGGAATGCAGGAGTCGCGATCGAGGATATGCTCGAGCGGGAAGAAGTGTTCCAGCCTGCAGGCCTCCAGGGTATGTTTGACCACCGGCATGGTATTTCGGGTCAGGATGGCCAGCTGGCGCCCGTCGTCGTGCAATTTCTGCAGTAATTCGGCGGCGCCCTGCATCACCGACGCCTTGCCTGCATAGTAAAATTCGAGTTCGTTGAGCAATTTCCAAAGCGGTGCCGCCTCTGCCTCGGGCATGGCATGCAGCGCCTCCAGAATCGGGGTTTCGGGAGCCAGGCCCAGCTCGCGCCGGATATGCTCGAAATCATGCGCGCTGACCGTCAGAGTACCGTCGAGATCGAAAATCCAGTGGTTACGATGTTTTAACAAGTTTGCAGCCCGCATTGCGATCGAGAATCGTTGGGAATTCAGACAAATCCATGTAATATCGGCTGCCCGAAACAACTCAAGGAAACCGAAATGACCATTCAAGTGGGCGATAAATTACCTTCAATCGACGTTCAATACAAGACTGAAGACGCGGTGCAGACAATAAACACCGATGAGCTGTTTGCCGGCAAGAAGGTAGTCGTGTTCGCGTTACCGGGCGCCTTCACTCCGACCTGCTCGGCAGCGCATCTGCCCGGCTACGTGGTCAACTCGGACCAGCTATTCGACAAGGGGATAGACCGCATCATTTGCCTGTCGGTCAACGACGCCTTTGTCATGCAGGCCTGGGGCGAACAGCATAACGTCGACGACCGCGTCATGATGATTGCCGATGGCAGCGCTCATTTTAGCCGCGCAGTCGGTCTCGAGCTCGACCTCGATGCCCCGGGTATGGGAATCCGCTCGCAGCGTTATGCGATGGTCGTCAACGACGGCGTTGTCGAGTTACTCAATGTCGAAGCGCCAGGCAAATTCGAGGTCAGCGACGCCGAAACCATACTCAACAGTCTCTGACTGGAGACGAATGTGCCTGAACCGAAAGGCCCCAGTGAATTTGTCGATGCCGCCTACCATCTGGAAGACGAGGCCAGCATGGTCGAGTTTTACCGCAAGTGGGCCGCAGACTATGACCACCAGATGCTGGACGAACTCGGTTACACCTCTCCCACCAGGATCGCGCAGCAGTTAAGCGAGCATTTGACAGACACCGCTGCAGAGATTTTCGATGTCGGCTGCGGCACCGGGCTAACCTGTGTCTACCTGGCAGAGAAGGGTTATAGTAATCTCGATGGCATCGATCTGTCCGCGGACATGGTTCGTGTCGCCGGGCAGCGCGGCATTTACCGCGAACTGCTGGTGGGCGATGTCAACCAGGCGCTGGAGCGAGAGGATGCGAGCTACGACGGCGTTATTTCATCGGGCACATTCACCCACGGGCATGTCGGTCCGCAACCGCTGGATGAAATTTTTCGTATCCTCAAACCCGGCGGCATTCTCGCCTGTACCGTGCACGAAGAACTATGGGAATCGATGGGTTTCAGGGCCAGGCTGGATGCGCTCGTCGATGCGGGGATCGCCTCGCGTCTGAGTCTGCAAAAAGACAGTTATTACCGCGATGGCCCGCCCGAGGGGTGGTTTTGCGTCTATCAGAAACGTTCCTGATTTGGCTCACTGACACGAATGAAGTGATCTAGCAGGCTGGTCAGGTAACTACCCGCGGGTAAGCGCAATTCCAGGCGCAGGCATCTTTCCCCGGCATCGTGCTCGTAAGCGAAATCTTCGACCGCGACCCGCAGTGATCGCATTTGTCGACTGACGCCCTGGCGGTCGAGGCAATTCGTGATCTCACTGTATTCGTCGAATACCTGTTGCTCAAGCTGCAAGGCAGCCCCGGAAAGCCGACTCTCACCGTTGCCATACAGGCTCGCGGTGCTGGATATATCCATCTCGGCGAAACGCTCGGACAAAGCTGCGTCGAGGCTGGCACTGAATATCGAGTGGCTACCGCGCAGCATAAATACATCGCCGTCGAGCGGTTGCGCCCAGTAGCCGAGGGCGATACGCCGCGACAATACCTGGTTGAACAGGTAACTACGTAGCGAGGACAACAGTATACTTTTACGCGCGCGTTTGAGTCGCGGTTGGTCAAGTTGCGCCAGCGCCCGGGTTACATTGTCCTGGCGCCGGCCGAAACGTTGCGCCCCAAAGTAATTGGCAATACCCTGGCTCGCGAGGTCGTCTAGTTGCGCCAGGCTGGCGCCAGGCAGAGCGTCGACCGCGCGCACGCAGATGCTGAAAAAATTGGATTTGTGGGTGCCGCGTCGCAGCTTGCTGCGGTTCCTCAGCGCGCGCAATACGCGGTAGCCGTCGCCATCAGCGGGCGATGCGGCGGCGGTCTGCCCGGGCAGATGCAGGCTCAGCCACTGTGTCGTCAGTGCATTTTTATCCTTCATGCCGCTATAGCCGATCTGGCGTGGGTGAATCGAATAATCCCGGGCGATTCTGTCGACCAGCTCGGGCGTGGTCAAAGCCGACTTTTGCACCAGCAGAAACAGGTGCTCGCCCTCACCCGAAGGCTCGAATCCCAATTCCTCGACAACCCGAAAATCCTCGGGCCGCGACTTGATCAGCCCGGTTGCAACTGCGGCTCCGTAGGGATAAACCGGGTCCTCGTGTTTCAATTTTTTGCTTTCTCGGCAACCCGGTTTCTGAGGTAATTGATTCCCACCGCGGTGGCATCGACGCCGCGATTCGCCTGTACCGCCGATTGCGCCAGCTTTAACAGGGATTTTGCGTCGGGCAATAATTCGGCATCGACCTCGAAACCGGCGCCGGCACGCAATTCATCCAGCCAACCGTGCCCTATGCCACGATCGACCTTGCCATCGAATTCAACTGCATCGACCGACGTCAACAATTCGCGGCCGACCAGCCTGGCGAGATCTTTGTCATCCCTTTGGTAAAGCGCCCAGTATATTTCCTGCATGCGCGCATCGAGTGCAACCAGCGGCATATTGCAACCGTATCGATCGATTGCGGTTTGGGCCAGTACCGCCAGGGTTGATATTGGAAGTAGCGGTATACCCAGAGCAATGCCAATGCCCTGCGCCTGAGCGGCAGCTATACGGATGCCGGTGAAAGCGCCCGGCCCGTTGGCGAAGGCGCAATGTGAAATTGAATTCTTCGGGATTCCGGCGGCCATCAGCACCCGATCCATCATTGCCGGCAATAGCCTGGTGTGCTGGCGCGGCGCCACTTCGAATTCGCTGAATACCTGACCGTCTGCGCGCAGCAAGGCCGCGGAACAGGCTTCGGTGGAAGTGTCGATGGCGAGTATATTCACGGGGGACAGTATACTTATTTGGCTAGTCTAGTAAGTATACTGTCCCCGGATTTCGTCCCTCCTTTACGACGGACCGGGACGGTGTCAACCTATTGCAGTTCGTCGATAACCAGTTTGGCATCCTTTATTAGTGGATGCCGGGGATTCTCTTCGACAAATTGCCGGATCGTAGCCAGCGATTGCTCGGTTTTACCGAGTCCGGCAAGACTGATGCTCTTGCCGAACAGCGCGTTGGGGCGCAAAGCGCTTTGTCCAAATTTCTGCAGGAAATCATCGAACAATCTGACCGCGGCCTGGAGTTGCCCCTGATCCAGCCTGGTTTGCGCCAGGTTGAAATTCTGCAGTTCAGCCTGGAACTGCTGATCTCGCGACAAGTCGCCCTTCCAGTATGGCTGGAGCAGGGAATCGGTGGCTTCAGCGCCCCGGATTCCAGCGTTATAGACTGCCTCCGGATTGGCCGACTCCTGTTGCGAGGGATTAAATGACTTGAAGTGAGCCCATACGGACCTGAACAGCCCGGTCAAAGCACTGTGCGAGCTGTTTTCGACGAGCGTAGTCGCATCCTGAGCATTTACCGGTGACGCAAGCGTCAAGGCGACCAGGCAAGAAAAATCGAGATTCGGAGTCTTTAGCCCTCTAAGCCCTCGTGGAGCTCTCTTTCCATCTGCTCCTGGGGGATCACCCGGTCCGCGCCGGCGAGCTTGGCCCGGATCGGCAGGTCTCCGACGAAGTGATCCAGGAACGCGACGACGGGGGTGGGGGCGGCCTGTTTCTTCCAGGCGCGGATGCAATCGAGGCTGGTCTCTCCCAGGTTCAAATCGATCAGGACTTCCGAGGCGCTGTTGGCGGGGGCCTGGCCGGGTTCGGTGATCTCCGGGAGGTGGGTGAGTTCGACGCCCTGACGGGCGGCCACCGCCTGGATTCTGGCGGTCAAGGCCAGGTCTTCACTCATGAGGATGAGAAT
>CAMYML010000206.1 GCA_947259305.1 uncultured Gammaproteobacteria bacterium
CCTGCTATTTTCTGGAATTGTGTAAGGACAGCGCAATGCGGGTGTTGGTCGCCACCATTTTGACTTCCTCGTAAAAACATTATTAAATGCCCTGGCTATAGCTGTCTGCTGTTAGAATCGGCTAATCCACCCAGAGAACCCCGCAATGGATATTCAGCGCCTGCTTACCAGCCTAAGTCTCAAGATCATCATCCAGTTCGGCGTTGTCGTGACCGCTGCGATCCTGTTGGTCGCATTGAATTTCAAGCTTATCTACCCGCTTTATTTTGAAAACCAGCTAACCAACATCGGCATCACGATCAATGGCGCGATCCTGGGCCTGCTGGTAATCGGCCTCGGCAACATACTTTTCAACCTGTTGCGTTATCGGCGCGAAGAGATCGCAATCGCATGCTTCGTCAAAAACGTCGAGGCGCTCAAGCCCGACCTGATGGAGGGTCTGCCCGCCGATTCGGTTGTCGCCAGGCGTCACGCAACCCTGCAATCGATCCAGCATGCCAACGGTGAAATCAATCATGGCGCGCTGGCCGCGATGCAAAATGCCGACGAGGCCACCCGCTTCGGGCTGATTCGATTCATTAACAATATCCTGATTCTGACGGGTGTCTTCGGCACCATCGTATCGCTGTCTATCGCCCTGCTCGGCGCTTCCGACCTGATCGATTCGGCCGATGCCAGCCTGGGCGGCATGGGCCTGGTAATCCACGGTATGTCGACCGCATTGTCGACCACCATCACCGCCATCATTTCCTATGTCTTATTTGGCTACTTTTATACCCGCCTGAATGACGTGCAAACCCATTTCCTGAGCGGGGTCGAACACCTGACCTCGGTCTACCTGTTACCGCATTACATCAAGTCAAGCGACGATATCGTGCACAAGATGAGCGACTTGATCAAATCGGTGATCCATGCTGCCGACCGGCTGCGCGCAACCCAGGAAACCTATCACGACGCAGCGCTCAGTCTGCAGCAGACAATATTCACCAACCAGCAGCAAATCGAACAGCTCGGCGCCGAGCTGGAGGATATCAAACTGATTCTGCGCGAAGGCTTCCGCCTGCCGCCGGTCGAGCGCGAGTCCTAGATTTTCATGGATACGAGTTTTCCACCGATCGGGGGCAGCCATGCCGGCATTGGCGGTGAAAACAGCTTCTGGCCTTCGTTTACCGATATCATGATGGTGATCACGATGATCTTCCTGATGGCCACCAGCCTGCTGGTGGTGCGCAACTGGCAACTGGTGGCGGAACTCCAGGAAAGTATCGCCGCCGAGCGCATGGCGACGCAAATGATCGAGTCCACCTCGCAGGAAAACGCAACCCTGGAAGAGCGTCTCGCCAACGCCGAACAAAGCAACTCGATTCTGCGACTGCGACTGCTGAAAAAAGACGAGGAACTCGAGCTCGCCCAGAGCGCGATTCGCGAGCAGGAAGCCAGCATCGCCACGCTGGAGCTTGCCAAAAGCGAGCTCGATACCAATTTGCAGCAAACCCGTGCGCAACTGGATGCAGCTAACCTGGAAATCGACGCGGCAAGCGCGCAGTACCGGGAGCTGACGCAGCAGATCGCGGCGCTGAACCAGCAGCTGGCGCAGCAGAAACTTGCCGATGAACAAACCCGCAGCCAGCTCGAGGTTGCACGCACGCAAATCGCCGAACTGTCCGCATCGAGCACGCGACAGCAGCAAAGCATCAGCCAGTTGACCCAGGAAAACACGCTGCTAAACCAGGAAATCGAAGCCTACAACGAGCAATTGCTGACCCTCAAGGGTGATTACGAAACGGTCAAATCCAAGTACGAGGAACTGATCAAGCCGGCGCGCAGCGCCAGGGGCAAGTACATCGCCGAGGTTTACTACGTCAAGGGTCAGTCGGGCAACGTGATTCGCTACCGCGAGCCGGGCGACCAGGGTTACAGCCGCCTCGACCTGGCTGAAGTCGAAAAACGGCTGGACAAACTGAAACAGGAACAGGGCGAAAAACTTTACGTCAAGATCATCATCCCGAAGGATAGCGGCCTCTCCTATAGCGAAGCCTGGCAGTTCATGCGCAACCTGCTGGTCAAGTACGACTACTACTACCAGGAATAAGCCCATTTTAGTTAAACCCTGGCGGCAGCGGCCGTATCTAATCCTTTAGCGGAATTTTCTTGTGCAGCGGCTGCTGTTACAATCCGCAGTCAATGTCCCCGTGGCACAATTGGATAGCGCGACGCCCTCCTAAGGCGTAGGTTGCCCGTTCGAACCGGGCCGGGGACACCATTTTACCCGCTGGCCCGATATTCCGGGCCATTCTCGAACCGCAAGGGTCGTTATATGACGCAATTGGCTTACGAGCAGAAAAAGCGCGAGCTTAGCCAGCAGTTGCAATCCAGTGCCGGCGGGGTACGACTCGAAAAATCGACTTCCAACCTGTTTCGCACACGAGAACAGGGCGGCGGCCGCAAGCTTGACGTGCGCGCGCTCAACCAGGTGCTCGACGTCGATAGCGAAAATCAGCTGGTCGACGTGGAAGGCATGACGACCTATGACCGGCTCACCGATGCCTGCCTCGAACACAGCTGTATGCCGCTGGTGGTGCCGCAGCTGAAATCAATTACCATCGGCGGCGCGGTATCCGGCATCGGCATCGAATCGAGCTCCTTTCGCTACGGCTTGCCGCACGAGTCGGTGCAGAGCATGGATATACTGCTGGCCGATGGCGAAGTAGCCACCTGCAGCCCCGACAACGAGCACGCCGACCTGTTTTTCGGCATCCCCAATTCCTACGGCACCCTGGGATATATTCTCAAACTCACTGCCAGAACCATGCCGGTGCAACCTTTCGTCGCGCTACAGCATTCTCGCTATAGCACGGCCGAAGAATACTTTGCCGCCGTCGCTGAAGCCTGCCAGGGCGGTGCAGATTTTATCGATGGTTCTGTTTTCAGTGAAAACGAAATGTACCTGACCCAGGGCCGATTCGCGGAAACCGCGCCCTATACCAGCGACTACACCTGGCTCAAGATGTACTTTCGTTCGATCCAGCAACGCCAACAGGACTACCTGAAAATACGTGATTACATCTGGCGCTGGGATACCGACTGGTTCTGGTGCTCCAAAAACGTTTACCTGCAAAACCTGCCGATGCGATTGCTGCTCGGAAGAGACCGGCTGAATTCGATCACCTATCAAAAAGTCATGCGCTGGAATAATCGCGTCGGTTTCACCTCGGCGCTCAACCGGCTGCTCGATCGGCAGCCCGAAGGCGTGGTGCAGGATGTCGACATCCCGCTCGAAAACGCGGCCGAGTTTCTGCGATTTTTCCTCGAAGAAATCGGCATTCGACCGGTGTGGATGTGTCCGATCGGTGGACACGATCTGTCGCGACAGTTCCCGCTCTACCCGCTGCATGGCGCGGGCCTGTTCATTAATTTCGGCTTCTGGGACATCGTGCCCAACCCGCACAAGCACCCGGCGGGTTACTACAATCGCAGGATCGAAGACAAGGTGCGCGAACTTGGCGGGATCAAATCGCTCTATTCCGACGCCTACTATGAAGAAGATACTTTCTGGCAACTATATGACGGGGAGCAGTATCACAGACTGAAACAAAAATACGACCCCCGGCAGAAACTCAAAAATCTCTACCAGAAGTGTGTATTGAAAAAATAGCCGCGGTAAAGGGCGCTGTCCCGATTTGCGTCGACGCATCGGCACCACGCGGAATCGGTTGGAGACGCCTAAGCGTCGACCATTTCGGGTTTGGCCGCGACCTTGTCGGATTTACCCTGATACAGGTGATCCCGCGACCAGGGCAACTCGTTATTTCTGCTTCGGCTGAACACGACCTGGAACAACTGCAGTTCACCGACGTTGAAGGCCGCGATCGAGCCAGCCAGGTACAGTCTCCAGGCCCTGACGAATTCCCGGTCCATCATCGACAGGACTTCGTCCTCGCTCTCCTGGAACCTTTCCAGCCAGTGTTCCAGCGTTTTTGAGTAATGCAGGCGCAGATTTTCGATGTCGAGAATCGACAGGCGGTTGGGCTCGAAAATAGGCATCATCTCGCTGATGCTCGGGGGATAGGCCCCCGGGAAAATCCGGCGTTCGATCCAGGCATTCATCGGCGCCGGCTGGTTACGGCCAATCGAATGGATTAAACCACGCCCTTTCGGCTTGAGACAACGGTCGATCACGTCGCCGAGCGTGGCGAAATCGTTTTTACCAACATGTTCCAGCATACCAACCGAAACGAAGGCATCGAACTGACCGCTGATATTACGGTAATCGTCGAGCACATACTCGACCTGATCGGCCATTCCTTCGTTTTCAGCCCGGCAATGGGCATGCGCAACCTGTTCCTTGGAGATGTTATAGGCTGTTACCTTGACGCCGTAATTTTTCGCCATGAACAGCGCCAGTCCGCCCCATCCGCAGCCGGCCTCAACTACCGTTTCACCTGGCTGAAGACGCAGCTTGCGGCAAATATGATGCAATTTGGCGACCTGCGCCTGCTCCAGCGTCATCTCTGGATCGGGGAAATAGGCGCAGGTATACTGCATTTCTTCGGTATCCAGCCAAAGCCTGTAAAAGTCGTTGCCGATATCGTAATGATAGTAAATATTATCTTTCGCCTTGTCGTGGGAGTTCACAATGCGTCGATGGCCGAGCCACAGGATCAGATGGCGCAACCAGCCGCCGCGTCCGCTCGCTGCAAGGTTGGAAAAGATAATTTCCGTAAACCGGACCAGGTCACCAGTAAAACTCGCCTGCCCGCTGGAGTACAAATCGCCGAAGTAAAGTTCGGGATTAACAATGGTTTTCAGCATTGCGCTGCGGTTATTGTACTGCAGGGTCGCAACCGGATTTTCTACCGGCGACGTTACTGACTGTCCATCCCAAAGCCTGAGTTCGATCGGCGGTTTGCCCACGACCTCCAGCATTTTCCCCGCGATCCAGCGGTCCAGCGCCGTCACCCGCTCGCGGGTTACCTGGAAATCTCCCTGGTCAGCCTGGATTTTCCATGGATTGGCGGAATAACCGCTGCTAAGCGCATTTTCATACGATTTATGAGCAGCAATCTCACTTTCAAAATCTAAATTTGCACTCATTGTTGCCCCCTGCATCAAGTATTCTGGTGGTTACAAGTCGCCTGAAAGTACAAGGTTAATAAAATTTTGGGTTTTTTACAAAGCTGAAGATCCGGATTCGCCGGTTCTGATTCTGACGACCGATTCCAGATTGGTTACAAAAATCTTGCCATCACCGATTTTCCCGGTCTTGGCTGAGTCGACGATGGTATCGATTACGCGCTCGACCAGGTCGTCGTCGACCGCGACCTCGATTTTGACCTTGGGAATATAGTCGACCACATACTCCGCGCCACGATACAACTCGGTGTGGCCTTTCTGACGCCCGAAACCCTTGACTTCATAGACGGTCAGACCGGCGATACCGATGTCCGATAATGCACTGCGTACATCATCCAGTTTGAATGGCTTGACTATTGCGCTGACTATTTTCACTTCGACCCTCCGGGCTTCTGCTCGAAAACCGCCATCGACTCGACATGCGCGGTTTGCGGGAACATATCCATGATACCGAGATGCGTCATACGGTATCCCTGGGCGCAGATGATAGCAGCATCGCGTACCAGGCTGGAAGGCTGGCAAGACACGTAAACGATGACGCGCGCCCGAAAACCCCCGATCAGCTGCGCCATTTCCTGGGCGCCGGAACGCGGCGGATCGAGCAGAATTTTATCGTATTCCTGCTGCATCCATGAATAACCCGGTTCGGGGCGGGTCAAGTCAACCGCATGATACTCGGTGTTGTGAATATCATTGGCCAGCGCGGATTCCTGCGCGCGCGCCACCATCGCCACATCGACCTCGATACCGGTAACCCTTGCGCACAGGCGCGCCATCGGCAGGGTAAAATTGCCCAGACCGCAAAACAGATCCAGCACCCGGTCCGCGGGCTGCAAATCGAGAAACCCAAGGGCCTGGGCAACCATTTTCTGATTGATCGCACTGTTGACCTGGACGAAATCAAGCGCGCCGAAGCCGATGCTCAGACTACCGTCGCCCAGCGGGTCAAGGCTTAGCGACTGCTGTTGCGGGTAAAGATTGTGCACGCTTGCGGGGCCAGCAGGCTGCAGCTGGATAAAATATCCCTGGGCCGCGCCAAATTCTGACAGCAGCTTTAGATCATGCTCGGAAAGCGGCTGCAAATGCCGCAACACCAGTTGTACCTGGCTGTCATCGGCCGCCACTTCGATTTGCGGTATCTGCGCCCGCGCTTCGAGCTGCCCGATCAACTCGGACAGCAGCTCGAGCCTATGTCCGACTTCCGGTATCAGAACCTCGCAGCGCAGCATATCGGCAATAAAAGGCGTGTTACGCTCGCGGAACCCAACCAGTACGCGACCTTTCTTGCTGACGTACTTAACCCCCAGCCGGGCCTTTTTACGATACCCCCAGGCGCCAGCGCGCAATGCGGGTATCAGCTTGCCGATATCGAGTTGCGCGTGCACCATCATATCGAGCAGGGATTGTTGTTTCAGCGCCAGCTGGTCTGCATTGCTCAGATGCTGCAGGCTGCAACCGCCGCAGACCTTAAAAGCTTCACAGTAGGGTTCGATTCG
>CAMYML010000207.1 GCA_947259305.1 uncultured Gammaproteobacteria bacterium
CTCGGTCAATCCAGTAAAGGCTGACGATCAGCAACAGCGTGCCCGACAGCAACCAGAGCGGCCCAAAAAGCCACAGGGCTAGCGGCACGGCCAGGTAGTAACCCCGCATCCCCAGGGTGTAGTGGGTCCCCCCGCGATCGAGAATTGCCATCACGTCCTCGATGCTAATTTCGGTGGCGCTATCGGTCGGCAAGTTGATCATGAAGCCGGTGTGGTTGAAATATCTCACGGCCAGGGTGAAATTGAAAAAAGCAACCAGGAAATCGGCGCCCAGCAGAATAAGCTTGGCCGTCCACAGTCCCGGATGACCGCTGCTCAACGGCCCTACCAATAGCGAGAGTTCCCCCTGTTTGTCCAGGGTCAGCGCCAGATTGAACACACCCAAGCCGATTAGAATGGCGGCAGAGGCCAGGAAGGTTGCCGCCATGGTCCAGTTACGTAAAGTCTGCACCGCCAGTATGTCTTTGCCACCCGCCATCACGGATTTTACCCACAAAGCGCGGGTGCGCCTTGCCAGTCCCTGGGCGGTGCTCAACGGATCCGCCTTTATCTTGCGGTAGAGATAAACGTAATACAGCAGCAGCAATATCAATGCAGCAAAACTCAGGCCGTACTCGAAGTTGCGAAAAATTTCCAATTTACCGATTCCTGCCGACAGGCCTGGTTGCATAAAATACGACTCGATATTTTAATGCCAATAGACAGGCGAAGACAGCTTTGCCTGAAGCTTGCTATTGCCGACAAATATGGCAGGACGAGGTAAATGTAATCTCGATTTTCAAAAGACCTGCTATCGGGCCCGTGACTTTCCGAGCCACGACCAGGCCCTGATTGGGCCGTCGGATTGCATGACGGCATTGAGTAAACGGCTTATTATTCAAAAGCGGATATTAATTACAGGATTCAAGAATGGCTTATTTCCCGAAACGTTACCATCCTCCCGGAACGTCTCCAGGCACTTTGCAGCAGGGTGAAAGTGCCAGGGGTATTCCGCTCGAGATTCTGCTGACCGATTACACCGATAGTGAATTTACCGAGCTGGTGCTGGTCGAAGCAGAAGAGTGCAGGGCCTACCTCGAGCGCGATACCGTGACCTGGAGACACGTCCAGGGAGATGCCGAACCCGATACGCTGCGCCAGTTGGGCAAGCTGTTTGGTCTACATCACCTGGCGCTTGAAGACGTAATTAACACCGGCCAGCGGCCAAAGGTGGATGACTACAGGGGCCAGCTCTTCGTGGTCATGACTCACCCGGTGATCGCGACCGATTCCAGGGACCTGAAAATGGAGCAGCTGAGCCTTTTCGTCGGCCCTAATTTTCTGGTCAGTTTTCATCCAGGGCCGAACGATCCGTTTGCACCGGTTCGGCTACGGCTGCGCGATCATGCCGGGCGTATTCGTGCGCGCGGCTCCGATTATCTCCTCTATGCCCTGATAGACCTGATTATCGACGAGGGCTTCCCGGTCCTCGAGCTACTGGGCGACGAAATTGAGCAACTCGAAGAGCAACTGCTGGCCGCACCCACGCGCAATTCACTGCATCAACTGCATCACCTCAAGCGCACCATGCTGATCCTGCGGCGCATGTTATGGCCACAGCGCGAAGTGCTGAATGCCCTGGTGCGTGACGAAAGCGGGATTATCGCCGAGGAAAACCAGCTCTACTATCGCGATTGCTATGATCATACGATTCAGGTCATGGACCTGATCGAAACCTATCGGGATATGGTGACCGGATTGCTGGACATCTACCTGTCGAGCGTCAGTTATCGTCTGAACGAAATCATGCGCGTGCTGACGATCATCGCGACGATCTTTATTCCGCTGACTTTTGTTGTTGGCGTCTACGGTATGAACTTCGGCAACGACGCCAGCCCGTGGGCCATGCCGGAACTGCGGTGGTACTATGGTTACCCGCTGGTGTGGCTGTTAATGATTGGAATCCTGGTCGGCATGCTGGCTTATTTCAGGCGCAAAAAATGGTTCTGAGTCATTCAAAGGCGAGTGTTACGACGCCTGAATAGAAATACAGTCCATACGAGCACGCCCACGGCAATGACAAAGGCCAGCACTTCGAGTTCGTAATGCTTGATGTCGCCCAGCACGACTTCCACGCCATGGCCAAAATAGAACCCGGCGAGGCCGATGGCCACGGCCCAGAGGCCCGCACCGAGCATATTGAGCAAGGCGAAACGCAGGTAAGAGATATTGCTCATGCCGATCGCAAAGGGCGTGACCGTGCGGATGCCATAGATAAAGCGAAAGCCGAGTATCAGCAGTACCGGGTATCTTTCCATAATCCGGTAAACCTGCTGCGAGCGAGCCTGCCATGTTGGGCGACGGGCAAGGAATCCCGCGCCGTGGCGGCGACCGATAAGGAAATACAACTGGTCGCCAAACAGCGTGCCAACAAATCCGCAGGTGATGACCCAGCCTATTGATAAATAACCCATGTGCGCCGCCACACCGCCCAGTACCAGAACCGTTTCGCCCTCAAAAAAGTCCCCAGCAGCAGGATCGGATAGCCGTATTCATTTAACAGCGATTCAAGCATGGATGCATGCTACAGCCATGCCGAGAAATTACCAATATGTTAGTATGGCCCGTTTGTTTAGTAGTCGCCTGTTGCGTCCTGCAAGGCAGGCCAGGACGGCCTGCTCCACCTTGAAATGTTTCGCTAACAAGGTTCGTGGGCCGCTCGTTTGACAACGGAGTAACACCGATTGAACAATGCCTGGTTCCTGCTCGTCGCCCACTTTGCACTGGCGCTTACCAGTGCCGGGCACGCATTGCTTTACAAGCGTGACCCGCGCGCCGCGCTGGGCTGGATTGCCGTTTCGTTCGCTTACCCGTTTGTGGGCCCGGTACTGTATTACCTGTTCGGTATCAACCGTTTGCGGACCCGCGCGCATCAGCTTAAAGGCGAGCCCGTAAAGCGCCTCAAGATCCGCTACGAAAGGCCGGATAACGTAGACAAGTTCGACCCGGAAAACCCACCCTTGGCTCTGACTGCGGATCCCGGGCTAGTTGCGCTTGCGCGGTCATCGGCCGCGGTGACGCATCGGGCGCTCGCGGATGGAAACGCGTTACAACCTTTCTTCGATGGTGAAACTGCTTATGCGGCCATGTTGCAGGCGATCGACGAGGCCCGGAACTCGGTGCATCTGGCAACCTATATTTTCGAGACCAATGAGACCGGAATGGCTTTCGTCGAGTCACTGGCGGCGGCGCGGGCGCGCGGGGTCGAGGTTCGCGTATTGCTCGACGGTATCGGTGAATTATATGGCTTTCCCCGCGCCGGGACGCTGTTAAAACGGCGGGGAGTGAAAGTGGCGCGCTTCGTCCCGCCCAGAATTTTGCCACCATCGATTCACATCAACCTGCGCAA
The DNA here is from genome assembly GCA_947259305.1 of uncultured Gammaproteobacteria bacterium. Lineage (GTDB taxonomy): Bacteria > Pseudomonadota > Gammaproteobacteria. The sequence goes on from CAMYML010000207.1 coordinate 3,389, forward strand.
TCATCGCAAACTGCTGGTGGTGGATGGGGACAGGTGCTTTACCGGCGGGATGAACATTGGAGATCGTCACCTGAGCCAACGGCCCTCCGGCCGGCAGGTAACGGCCGATATTCATTTTCAGGTCGAGGGACCGATCATCGAACAATTGCAGGCGGCCTTCGACGATGACTGGTTGTTCGCCGCGGGCGAGGCGCCGACACAAGCCCTGGTGAAGCCAGCCGCGAAGGGGACTGCGATTTGTCGTGTCGTCACCGACGGGCCGAACGAAGACCTTGGAAAACTGGCCATGATCATAACCGGCGCGGTCGCGCTCGCGCGCAAACGAGTGGCTATCATGACGCCGTATTTCCTGCCGCCGCCCGAGCTCATTAACGCCTTGCAGGCTGCCGCCCTGCGCGGCGTCGAGGTCAGCATCATTTTGCCGCAAAAGTCTAACCAGCCCCTGGCCCATTGGGCCACGCGCAACATGTTATGGGAGTTACTGCAGTACGGCGTGCGGATTTACTATCAACCGCCCCCTTTTGCCCATAGTAAATTATTGTTGATCGATGAAAATTACGCGCACATTGGTTCGGCCAACATCGATCCTCGGAGTCTGCGCTTGAATTTCGAACTCGTGCTGGAAGTCTTTCAACAGGAATTTGTAACGCAGATGAGTGCACATTTCGAGCGGATTAAAACGACCGCGCGCGAAGAGTCTCTCGAGGGGGTCGATGGCCGGTCGTTGCCAGTGCGGATTCGCGATGCGACGGCCTGGTTGTTTTCGCCCTACCTGTGAAGCTAATTGCCCGAGCCGGATAGTCAGGCGGTGAATCGATGCAATCGAAACTTCGTTTACTTAAGTAGTTTAAGGGGATAAAGTCTGTGAACATATTTTCGCTGGATGAATTCGGGACCACCGAGCGAATCATTGCGATCGTGGTGATAGCGGTTGTTGCCCATCTCTCCGTATACGGTATTCGTCACCTCGGGCAGCGGTTGATGGCCGCCGATACCATGCTGCGCTGGAACAAGCTGCGAACACTGGCCGGGCTCGTCACCAGTGCGCTGGTATTCTCGCTTTATTTCGGGTCGCTCGGGTTCGTGCTGCAGGAATTCGGCGTCTCGCTGACGGCCTACCTCGCTAGCGCCTCGATTCTCGGTCTTGCCATCGGTTTCGGGTCGCAGGGCGTGGTGCAGGATGTGGTGACCGGGTTAACGGTGATCCTTTCCGACCTGTTCCAGGTCGGGGACCTGGTCGAAATATCCGGTCAGATCGGGATTGTTCAGAGTATCAGTATGCGCTTTACGATCTTGCTCAATCCGCTGGGCGCAAAAGTTTTCATTCCCAACCGGACCTTATCCAGTGTCATCATATATCCGCGCGGTTACGTGCGCTGCTTTGCCGACATTACGCTTTCGAACCAGGAGGAGCTGGCCGACAAAATGCTGCCCAGGGTCGAGGCAATTACGGCGAGTTTTGTCGACGAGTTCCCCGGGATCATGCGCAGTAGACCTGAGATCAGCGCGCCTGAGCAGACCCAATCGGGACGAGTTTATGTACGAGTCAAATTCCGCATCTGGCCGGGCCGCATCGATCCGATCAAGGAAGCTTTCAAGACCGAAATCGTGGCAACGTTAAAACTGCTGAATCCCGATTATGCCGACTGGATGGTAAGCATCAATAACGAGGTCAGCGAGGCGCCCGCTGCGATAGTGCCATTCCGCAGCTCGCATGCTCGAACCCGGCCAAAGCCGCCCTAGCCGGTTTTTACGAATTAACTTTTACTTCGGGCGAAAAAATTCCCAGGCGGCGATCGCGGATACGCCGCCGATCAAGCCACTGAGATAGCTCGGGATGCGCGCATCAAATGCGCCCCGCCACAGCAATCCCACCAGGAAACTGGCGGCCACCATTGCGACTAATGTGAACAGGGCTCGCTTGCCGAGGCTCATGAGCTCACGCCTTTGGAAACAGGGGTTTTATTGTCAGCGCCGGGCTTCGAATCTGGTGTGCTTAATATGTCGATCCCGCTGCTTACCTCCGAGCTGAAAGTCATGCCTGCGTCGCGTAAAGCACGCCAGCAGTCGATCTTGACATCGTTACACATGCCGATATAACCGCGCTCGTTGTGGTTCTCATCGAGCCAGAAAAATACCTTGTACTGGATGAACTGGTCGTCGAATTCCTGCACCGTGACAAAAGGATGGGGCTCCGCCAGGACCCCGGCAGCACTGCGCGTTGCATTTTCCAGCAGGGCAATCACCTGCTCCGGTTCGTCATCGTAGGCGACACCCACGGTAAAGCTGGGGCGGCGCAGGCCGTCACGGGTATAGTTGTAGAGCGGTTCACGAAAGATTTGTGCGCTTGGAACAAATACGTCGCAGGCATCGAAGGTGCGGATATGCACGGAACGCAACTCGATCGAACGCACAACACCGGTCAAATCACCGGTCTTGATTAAATCGTCAAGCTCGAACGGACGGCTGAAAGTCAGGAAAAATCCGGCGAGGAAATTCTCACCAATTTCGCGAAACGCAAACCCGAGCACGATCGCGACAACGCCGCCCGTAGCCAGCAGGCTCGCGGCGATACCGCCAAAGCCCATGATTCCCAGTGCCAGCAGAATACCGAGCCCGCTAATAGACCAGGTCACCACCTGCTGCAGGAAACGCTTGTTGGGACGCAATTGCCGGCTGCGATCGAAAACGCTGGCGGCAAATCTTCCGACGAACCTGGCGACCAGCAGGAATACCATTAGCAGGACCAGCCCATAGATAAGCCGCGGCGCAAACCTGAGAAAGGCTTGCCAGTCGGCGCGCAGACTTTCGATCAAGTATTCCATAGTATTAGCCCTGGTCTCATTGCTGCCTTAAATGAATAAATTATTCCGCGCCCGAAACTTATTGCCCATCTGAAGCATCAGCCTCTCTTTCAGGCTCTGCCGATGCAGGCAAAATCGCGCCGGTCGATACAAACACCTGGTTCAGGCAATTCATGGCCTTGACCAATTGCCGCGCCATTCGCCGCAGGCGACTATTCTGCTCGACCACGTCGATCATTACCGGAATCGCTACGCGTAACTCCGCGCCAGCTTTTAGCAGCGAAGCCTTCAGTTCGTCATAGTCGATCTGAATCTGCCCCAGCTGGCGCTCGCATTCGGCGTATGAAAAATCAGCTTCCCCGGGCTTTGCCATTTCTATCAGCCTG
>CAMYML010000208.1 GCA_947259305.1 uncultured Gammaproteobacteria bacterium
TGGCAGCTTCGTGGGCGGATCGGTTCGGGCAGCTGCTCATACTCCATGTCCTCTTCGGTGATCGGGTAATTGGCCGCTTTGATGCCGAACTGCAGCGCAAGATACAGGCAGCTTGGCGTTTTGCCGGATCGAGAGACTCCCACCAGTATGATATCGGCCTCGTCGTAGTTCTGGGTTTTGCCGCCATCGTCGTGGATCATGGCGTAGTCGATTGCGTCGATGCGCGATTCGTATACCGATGGATTGACGGTCCGGTGTGACTGCCCGGGTTGATGGTGCTGTGCGGACAGCACTTTTTCCAGCCGCGGCAGAATGTCGCCGAAAGGGTCGATCACCAGCGCCTTGGTCTGACTGATTATTTTCATTAGATCCGCGTCGCCCATGGTGCAAATTACGATCGGCAGCTGGTTCGAATCGTCGTTGACGCGGTTGATTTCGTCGCACACGTTGTGCACCTTTTCCAGCGTATCGACAAAGGGGATGGTGCGTGTCTGAAACTGATGATCGGGGAACTGCGCCAGCAGACTCGTGCCCAGCGTTTCCGAGGTTATCGCGGTGCCGTTGGATAGAAAATATACCTGGCGCGGTGGTGACTGCATTTTGACTGGCTGATCCTTGAATGGGTCTCGGTTTCGAGCAGATATACTAGTATAATCGCGCCTCGATAAATAACTACGACTGTCGCACCTAGAGAAAGCCTTATGTCAGAAAATTTAGTGCCGCTGGATCAGCTCGGCATGAACGATGTCCCCCGTGTCGGAGGCAAAAATGCATCGCTGGGCGAAATGATCAGTAAGCTTGGCAACCTCGGCGTCGAGGTGCCCGGTGGCTTTGCAACCACCGCCAGCGCCTTCAATGAATTCCTCGACCAGGCCGGCATCCGCGAGCGGATACACCAACGGCTGGATAGTCTCGATATCGATGACGTCAAGCAACTCTCGCTCGTGGGCGCGGAAATCAGGGGTTGGATAATCGACTCTCCCCTCCCCGCCGACCTGCAGCAGGAAATTACTGCGGCCTACCAGGCGATGGCGAGTGATGGCAAAGATACCACTGTGGCGGTGCGCTCCTCGGCCACTGCCGAAGACTTGCCCGATGCGTCTTTTGCCGGACAACAGGAAACCTATTTGAATATCAGCGGCATCGATCAGGTCATGCACGCGGTCAAACTGGTGTTTGCCTCGCTGTTTAACGATCGGGCGATCTCCTACCGGGTACACCAGGGTTTTGCACATGCGGATGTCTCGCTGTCGGCAGGTATTCAACGCATGGTGCGCAGCGACCTGGCGGCCAGCGGTGTCATGTTCAGTATCGATACCGAATCCGGCTTCGAGGATGTCGTGTTCATCACCAGCAGCTATGGCCTCGGTGAAACCGTCGTACAGGGTGCGGTCAACCCGGACGAGTTTTACGTCTACAAGAAAAATCTCGACTGCGCGAGGCGCAGCATTTTACACAAGAGTCGCGGCAGCAAGGCCATCAAGATGATTTACGCCGCGGGCGAGACCCCCGCAAGCGCGATCCAGACGGTCGACGTCGACCCCGCGCAGCAGGCGTTGTTTTCGATCAACGATGAAGAAATTACCGCGCTGGCGAAGATAGCGGTAACGATCGAGCAACACTATGGTCGCCCGATGGACATCGAGTGGGCCAAGGATGGCGAAAATGGCAAACTCTATATCGTGCAGGCGCGCCCCGAAACGGTGCAATCCCGCGCCGGGCAGGTCATCGAGCGTTACCAGCTGAAACAGACTTCCGCGGTACTGGTCAGCGGTCGCGCGGTCGGTAATCGCATCGGCCAGGGTAGCGCCAGGGTGATCAACGATTTATCGCAGATGGATCAGATCGAGCACGGCGACGTGCTGGTCACCGATATGACCGATCCCGACTGGGAACCGATCATGAAACGGGCCTCGGCCATCGTAACCAACCGCGGTGGTCGCACCTGCCATGCGGCCATCATCGCCCGCGAACTCGGGATCCCGGCGCTGGTCGGAACCGGCAGCTGCACCGAAGACATCATCGATGGTAGCGAGGTCACCGTCTCCTGTGCCGAGGGGGATACCGGTTACGCTTATAGCGGACTGCTCGAATTCGATTATCAGGAGCACGAACTGTCGCAGATGCCCGAGATACCGGTCAAGATTTCGATGAATGTCGGCAACCCCGAACGCGCCTTTAGTTTCGCTCGTTTGCCGCACGCCGGCATTGGGCTGGCGCGCCTCGAATTCATTATCAGCAACATGATCGGCATTCATCCGCGCGCCCTGCTCGAATTTGACAGCCTGGATGCCGATCTGCAACAGGCAATTCAGCAACGCATCGGCGGTTACGCCGGGCCGGTCGAGTATTATGTGGACAAACTCAGTGAGGGTATTGCCACGCTGGCGGCGGCTTTTGCACCGGAACCGGTGATCGTGCGCATGTCCGATTTTAAATCCAACGAGTACGCGCACCTGCTCGGCGGCGATATATTCGAACCGCACGAGGAGAATCCCATGCTCGGATTCCGCGGCGCCTCGCGCTACATCAGTGAAAGTTTCAAGCCCAGTTTCGTGCTCGAATGCGAGGCGATAAAACGGGTGCGCAATGAAATGAATCTGAAAAATCTCGAAGTCATGATTCCGTTCGTGCGTACCCTGGACGAAGCCAGGGCGGTGCATGAATTGCTGGAACAGAACCAGCTCAAACGCGGTGTCGATGGCTTCCGCGTAATCATGATGTGCGAGATTCCTTCAAACGTCATACTCGCCGATCAGTTTCTCGAATACTTCGACGGGTTTTCCATCGGTTCCAATGATTTGACGCAATTGACGTTAGGACTGGATCGAGATTCAGGACTGGTTGCGTCCTCCTTCGACGAACGCGATCCGGCGGTGATGCATCTGCTGAAGCAGGCTATCGATGCCTGCAAGGCACGGAACAAATACGTCGGCATCTGCGGCCAGGGACCATCCGATCACCCCGACCTCGCAAAATGGCTGCTGAAACAGGGAATCAGCAGCATTTCGCTGAACCCGGACTCGGTGATCGAAACCTGGTTGTTCATGGCCGAGCACTGTAAATCGAGCTGATCGATGGCGCAATACACGACTCTTTCGCAGGATATTTATTGCATTGATGCGCTTTACGTTAAACCTGACGTCGCATCTATCTACCTGCTACGGGAAGCAGATGAAGTCGCTATCATCGAAACCGGCACCTTCCATTCGATGGCGAATGTGCTGGCGACCCTGGCAGACCTGGGAATTGCCGATTCGCAGGTCAGGTATGTGATTCCAACGCATGTGCATCTCGATCATGCCGGCGGCGCGGGCGCGATGATGCAGCGGTTCCAGCAGGCGAGCCTGATTATTCATCCCCGTGGCGCACGCCATATGACCGATCCGCAAAAACTGATCGAGTCAACCATCGCGGTTTACGGGCCGGAAGTGTTCGAACGGCTTTACGGGCGCATCGAGCCCATCCCCGAGGAGCGCGTGATCGTTGCCCAGGACCTCGATCGCTTCAGTCTCGATTCGCGTGAGCTCTTATTCATCGATACCCCAGGCCATGCGCGCCATCATTTCTGCATTTACGATAAAACCAGTGCTGGTGTTTTCACCGGGGATACCTTCGGGATTTGCTACGAACCGATGAAACATCTGCCCAGGTGCTTGCTCCCAAGCTGCCCGCCGACGCAGTTTGATCCACCGGCTTTGCACGAGTCGGTTAACCATATCATGAGTTTTGCACCGGAACGGCTGTATCTGACCCACTATGGCGAACTGGCAAATCCCGCGACCCAGCTTTCAAGCTTCGAGCGCTGGATCGACGAATATGTCGACCTCTGCAATAGCATCGCGCCCCGGGATCAGCCTGGCGAACAGGAACTGCAAAATGCCCTGCTGCAACTGGTGCTGGACGAGCTGCAGGTTGCCGAAAAGCGCAGTGAGGTTGCAAAAGTCCTGGAAAACGATACCCGGCTCAATGCCCAGGGGCTGGCCCACTGGTGGCGGCAGAGCAACGATGGCTGAGGCGGTCTGGAAGCCCCGCACCACGGTAGCGGCCCTATGCGAACGCGACGGCAAGTTTTTGCTGGTCAAGGAAAGCGTCAATGGCGACATCGTCTACAACCAGCCGGCGGGTCATCTGGACCCGGATGAAACCCTGCTGCAGGCGGTGGTGCGCGAAACCCTGGAAGAAACCCGTTACCGCTTCAAACCCACGGCGTTGCAGGGCATATACCGCTTCAAACCGGATCCCGCGGCCAGTAAAACCTATATCCGTTTTCTGTTTCGCGGCGAACTGGGTGAGCGGCTCGATGGGCCGCTCGATGCAGGCATCATTGCCGCGGAATGGCTCAGCTACGAACAGGTCTGTGCCTGCCGCGCCCGGCACCGAAGCCCGATGGTATTGCAGTGCATCGATGATTTTATCAAGGGACCGGGCTATCCTCTGGATATAATCAGTCAGGATTTCGCCTGAAAATGTTACTTCTTCGAATACTAATGCTGTTCGTCCTGAGTACCCCGCTGACCGCGGCGCCCTACTTCATGCATTGTTACGATTTTGGATGCAAGTCTACCCAGGAACTGCATTTCAGCGAAAAGCACTGGCACGAAATCAGGGCTATTTTCGATTCGGGAAAACTCGACCGCGAGCAGGAAAAACAGGCGATCAGACGCGCCGTGGCCTTGATGGAACGCATCAGCGGCGAATTGTCCGGGACCCACCTGGACAAGGCCCGCAACTATCCGGGTTACGACCTTGCCCGGCAAATGGATTGTATCGATGAGTCGACCAATACCTTCCAGTACCTGCTGGCGCTGGAGGAATTGAAGCTGCTGAAATGGCACCGTGTCGAGCAGAAGCAACGCCGCATCGTCTGGTTTGTCACCCACTGGACCGCGACCATCAGCGAGATCGACAGCAATGCCAGCTTCGCCGTCGATTCCTGGTACCGCGACAATGGCGAAATGCCCTATATGCAGCCGCTGGACGATTGGCGGCGTAAACGCGATTTCCCGGCAGCCTACAATCCGGAACTAGCCTCCAACTGAGTTCAAATTCAATCATGGGCACAGGTGAAAAAATAATTGTAGGCATGTCCGGCGGCGTGGACTCGTCGGTATCCGCCTACCTGTTGCTGCAACAGGGCTACCAGGTCGAAGGCCTGTTCATGAAGAACTGGGAGGAAGACGATACCGAAGAGTACTGCTCGGCCAGCGTCGATCTGGCGGATGCGCAGCAGGTCTGTGACCGGCTCGGGATTCCGCTGCACAGGGTCAATTTCTCGAACGAATACTGGGACCATGTGTTCGAGTATTTTTTACAGGAGTACCGCAGTGGTCGCACGCCTAACCCCGATATCATGTGCAACCGTGAAATCAAGTTCAAGGCGTTCCTCGAGCATGCGCAAACGCTCGGCGCGCAGCGCATTGCGACCGGCCACTACGTGCGTTCGCGCAAGCCTGGCGCCCGCTTCGAATTGTTGCGTGGCCTCGACGAGAACAAGGACCAATCCTATTTTCTCTACGCGCTCAACCAGCACCAGATCGGTCACGCGCTATTCCCGGTTGGCGAACTCGACAAAACCGAGGTACGCGAAATCGCTCGACAGCAGCAGTTCGAGGTGGCCGCCAAGAAAGACAGCACCGGGATTTGTTTTATCGGTGAACGCAAGTTCAGGGATTTTCTGCAGCGTTTTATTCCGGCGCAACCCGGAGAGATCGTCAGTGCCGAAGGCAGGATCATGGGCGAACATAGCGGCTTGATGTATTACACCATCGGGCAGCGCCAGGGGCTCGGCATCGGCGGTACCGAGCCTGGCAGTGACGAACCCTGGTATGTGGTTGACAAGTTGCTGGAGTCTAATCGACTCATCGTCGCTCAGGGACTGGACCATCCCCTGTTGTTTCACTCGCATTGCCGCATTACCGATTTGCACTGGATTGCGCAACCCGTTGACGATCCGAGTTTCGCCTGCAGCGCCAAAATACGCTACCGCCAGCAGGATTCCGCTTGCCGGCTGGTTACGCTTGAGCAGGAGCATGCGGTGGTTGAATTCGAGCAACCACAACGCGCAATGACACCCGGTCAGGCGCTGGTCTTCTATCTCGATGAACAGTGCCTCGGCGGTGGCGTGATCGAGTCTGCGTTCGATCCGTGAAGCGGCTCGAGAATCAGACACTGGCATTGGCCGGGATGTTCCAGGCCGCGGTTCTAATCGACGAACTTGCGGTTTCCGGTTCCTGTGACGCCACTGCCTTTAGCGGCAGCTTCGACAGCCTGTTTACCTTCGACGCCGACAGCGCGCGGGATGTATTTGGGCAACTGCCCTGCCTGCGCAGCGGTTTCACCGCGCTGAATGACTACCTTGGCGGCGAAAGCACGGGTTCGAGTCGAAACATCGCCTACTATGTATTATCGATGATGAAGCTGGCGAGCGTAATCCTGTCTGATCCGGAACTGTCCGACGAACTGTTTGACGGACTGCGCAGCATCGAGGTTCGCAGTGCCGAGTTCGACCTGCCGCGCGCGAGCGTAATCAGTAAGATCGACGGCTTATACCAGGCCAGGATC
>CAMYML010000209.1 GCA_947259305.1 uncultured Gammaproteobacteria bacterium
CAGCCGGGTCAAGGGGCGCTGGGGATACCTCGAGGCGATTCAGCGCGCCAAGGATCCTACGGTTTTCGTTATTCTGTTCGAGGATAGCGCGGCGATGCTCGGTTTGCTGGTGGCATTTATCGGCGTGCTGCTGACACAAACAACCGGGATACTGATATTCGACGGCGCCGCGTCGGTGATTATCGGCCTGATCCTGATCGGCACCGCGGTCTGGCTGGCCTATGAAACCAAGGGCTTACTGATCGGTGAAAGCGCCAACCGGTCGGTAATCCGCGGTATCCGCGACTCGCTGCAGGGGCATTCGAACATCAATCACGTCAACGAAATATTGACCATGCATATGGGCCCCGATTTTATTCTCGCCACCATAAGCGTCGACTTTGCCAATACCATCACCGCGCAGCAGGTCGAGGCGGATACGGCAGCGATCGATCGGGCGATCAAGCAGCGGTATCCACAAATCAAGCGTGTATTCGTCGAGGCGGAGAGTCGCGGCAACAAATATCCGTACAACGGTTAGGAGCAGCACATGGGAAACAGTTCGGATGAAATACTGGGGCGTGTCAGCCACCTCGAAGACGGTGACAGCTCGCGAGACATTTATAACGACTGGTCCGATAACTACGATAGTCACCTGATCGAAGAGTTCGGCTATATTTCACCCGAGATTGCTGCGCAGACGCTAAGTGACGAAATCGAGGCGAGCGATGTCGCCATCATCGATTACGGTTGTGGCACTGGCCTGGTCGGTCAGGCGCTGAATCAGCAGGGCTTCGTAACTATCGACGGGATTGATATTTCACCAGGCATGCTCGAACAGGCGCGGGCGAAACAGGTTTACCGTCACCTGGTCTGTGGCGATCTGACCACCCGGATTGCGCTGGATGACGCGATTTACGATGCCGCAACCTGCATCGGGTCGATGGGCGCGGGCCATGTTGGCGCGCAGCACATACCCGAATTGTTGCGTCCGCTCAGGGCCGACGGGCTGTTCGTTATCATCATGAATGGCGCCTACTATATCTCGGGCGGTTTCGAGCCGGCTTTCAGGCAATTGGAAAACGACGGATTATGGCGCATTCGCAAGCTGGAAGAATTTAACTACATGACGCAACTGGAGCGGCCAGGCTGGTTGCTGGTGGCCGAAAAGCAGCAGTAAGACCGACGCAGAGTAAAATCTTTACAGGTTTTTACTCTGCGTCAAATAGATCGAGAGGGTTATTCGTGACGTTCGAGAAAATCTTCCAGTTTTTGCGCGAGAATATCCCAGATCGCCATAGGTCCTGCGCTCTGCACAGTCTCCTTGCGCCAGTTTTCGATCGGCATGGTTTTAATTGCTTCGGCCTGCTGTTGCAAACGTTGCGTCGCGTAATTCTTTAATTCTGTATGGGCATCATGATCCTCATCGAGGTGATCGGTGGCCTTGAGAGCACGTTCGTAAAGTTCTTCAATATGCTTCAAACGCGATTCGTACTCGCGAACATGCTGTTCGATTAATTGTTCTTTGGTGGTCATGACGTATCTCTCCAATCCTTATGTCTTCACATTACTACGGTTTATACTCCCTTGCCTGATCTATATCAAAAAAATGAGTTGATCGTGGCCGGGGGCAAGGCTAATCTTCGGGCACGTTAAATTCCCGACCATTGCATGTCCACATCGACTTTACTCGAAACCCGGGATCTCGGCTGTATCCGCAACGATCGTCAACTATTCGAGCATCTTGAATTTGCGCTCGAAGCAGGCGAGATGCTGGTCGTCGAGGGTCCCAACGGCTGCGGCAAAACCAGCTTGTTACGTATTCTGACCGGGCTCAGGCTGGCGGATAAGGGTGACATTTTATGGCGTGGCGAACCGATCGATCGTCTCGCCGGAGACTACTATGAACAGGTCAACTATGTCGGCCACCACGATGGCATTAAACATGAACTGTCCTGTCTCGAAAACCTGCGCCTGGCCAGAGCGATGGGAGTTCCGTCGCAACGGGACCTGGATGACGTGCTCGAGCAGGTAAATCTGTATGCCTATGGCGAGTCCGTCGTAGGCAGCCTGTCGGCCGGCCAGAAACGCCGCCTCGCGCTGGCGCGGCTGCTGGCGACGGATTCGCTGCTGTGGATACTGGATGAACCCTTTACCTCGCTCGACAAAGCCAGTATGGAAATGTTCGCCGCGCTATTTGAACAGCACCTGCAACGCGAGGGCGTTATCGTGGTCACCTCGCATCACGATATTTCGTTGCCGACGCTGGCAATTCAGCGCCTGAACCTGGGTCAGCCCGCATGAGTAATCGCCTTTCACTCGGCCAGGCCTTTATCTTCCTGCTCAGGCGAGACATGCTGCTGGCGCTGCGCAACCGCGCCGAATATGCGATGCCGCTATTGTTTTTCGTGCTGGTGATCACCATGTTTCCACTCGCGCTCGGCGCCCAGCCGGAATTGCTGGCGCGGATCGCACCCGGTATCATCTGGGTGGCGGCGCTGCTCGCGGCGATGTTGTCGCTGGATAGCATTTTTCGCTCGGACTTCGACGACGGCTCGCTCGAACAGATACTGCTGAGCGCGCATCCGGTAGCGATTCTGGTGCTGGCGAAAGTCTGCGCCCACTGGCTGGTAACCGGCCTGCCGTTGCTGATTGTCGCGCCGCTACTGGCGGAAATGCTGGGCATGTCGACGGCGGCGCAACCGACGCTTTTGTTAACTATTTTGATTGGCACGCCAATTCTGAGTTTGATTGGTGCAATTGGTGTAGCATTAACCGTTGGATTAAGAAAAGGTGGTATTATTCTGTCGCTTTTGGTGTTGCCGCTGTACGTGCCGGTGCTGATTTTTGCCGCCAGTGCGATCGATAATGCCGCGATGGGATTTGAAGTTTCCGCGCAGATCTATATGCTGCTTGCATTTTTGCTGCTGTCGGTCTCGCTATCGCCCTGGGCAACTGCCGCGGCCCTGAGAATGTCGGCAAGTTAAACGGATTAATATGTTTCTGTGGTTTCACAAATTGGGTTCGCCGCCACATTTTTATCGTATCGCCGGTAAGTGGATACCCTGGCTGAGCTGGATATTCCTGGCGCTGCTGCTGGCCGGTCTCTACGGCGGCCTTATTCTGGCGCCGCCGGATTATCAACAGGGCGAGAGTTATCGCATCATTTTCGTGCATGTGCCGGCGGCCTGGATGTCGCTCTTCGTCTATGTCGTCATGGCTTTTTGCGGCATCGTGATTATCGTCTGGCGCATGAAACTGGCCGAAGTGGTTTTAATCAGCAGCGCGCCGATTGGTGCCAGCTTTACCTTTCTGGCCCTGGTCACCGGTTCGCTCTGGGGTAAACCCATGTGGGGTACTTACTGGGTCTGGGATGCACGCCTGACCTCCGAGCTTATTCTGTTGTTTCTGTACCTCGGGGTCATCGGCCTGCATAACGCGATCGAGGATAAACGCATCGCCGCGCGCGCGGTCGCAATCCTGGCGCTGGTTGGGGTCGTCAATATCCCCATTATTCATTATTCGGTTGAATGGTGGCACTCATTGCACCAGGGCGCCTCGCTGAGCAAATTTGACAAGCCCTCGATGCCGCCGAGCATGTATGTCCCGATCCTGATCATGGCGCTCGCGTTCCAGTTCTATTACGCGTTGGCATTGTTTCACAAATGCCGCGCGGAACTGTTGCAACGCGAAAGAAATAGTAAATGGGTTGAGGAACTTTAAGTGATTGAATTTTTCCAAATGGGTGGCTATGCCGCCTTTGTCTGGCCGAGCTACGCGCTGTGCGCGCTAGTGCTATGGCTGAACTGGTATTTGCCGCGTAAACAACATGAAACAGAACTGCGCCTGCTGAAGCGGCGCAAGAAGGCTGAAAAGAAATGACTCCTGCACGCAAAAAGAGATTTTTACTGATTTCACTGATGGTGGCCGGCGTTGGCGTCGGTGTGTATTTCGCGCTAAAGTCGCTGGATGAAAACATCATGTTCTTTTTTACCCCGACCGAGGTGACGTCGGGTAAGGCCCCTGACAACAAGCTGTTTCGCATGGGCGGCATGGTCGTTAACGGCAGCGTAAGCCGCCCCGGTGATGGCCTGACCGTCCAGTTCGATCTGACCGATAACGAAAAGCAGGTCACGGTGCGCTATGCCGGCATCCTGCCGGACCTGTTCCGTGAAGGGCAGGGCATCATCGCCAATGGCAAGTTGAATGACCGGGGCGAATTCGTTGCCCAGGAAGTGCTGGCCAAACATGACGAAAACTATATGCCGCCGGAGTTGGCCGGCATGCAAAAACCGGAGGAAACTCAGCAATGATTCCTGAAATCGGACATTTTGCGCTGATCATCGGGCTTGTTATCGCCGTCATTCAGGCGGTGGTTCCGCTGGCCGGCACTGGTCTCGGGATGCAGCGCTGGGTTGCCATGGCCGTGCCGGCCGCGCTGGCGCAACTGCTGTTTATCGGCATATCTTATGGCTGCCTGACCTGGGCTTTTCTGGTTCACGATTTTTCGGTGGCGTACGTGGCGCAGAATTCGAACAGCGGATTGCCCCTGATTTACCGCATTTCCGGGGTTTGGGGCGCACACGAAGGTTCCCTGCTGTTGTGGGCTCTGGTGTTGTCGCTGTGGACCGGCGCAGTAGCGCTATTCACCCCGAATGTGCCGCGTGCGATGCGCGCGCGCGTGCTGGCCGTGCTCGGCATGGTCAGTTGCGGTTTTCTGCTGTTTATCATCGTCACCTCGAATCCGTTCGATCGCCTGCTTCCGGCCGCGGCCGAGGGCCGCGATCTCAATCCGCTATTGCAGGATATCGGACTCGCGATACACCCACCGATGCTGTATCTCGGGTATGTCGGATTCTCGGTCGCCTTCGCGTTTTCGATCGCGGCGCTGATCTCCGGGCAGGTGGATTCAGCCTGGGCGCGCTGGGCGCGACCCTGGACCAATATCGCCTGGTTATTTCTGACCCTGGGCATTGCGCTCGGCAGCTGGTGGGCTTATTACGAACTGGGCTGGGGCGGCTGGTGGTTCTGGGACCCGGTGGAAAATGCGTCCTTCATGCCGTGGCTGGTTGGCACCGCGTTAATGCACTCGCTCGCGATTACCGAAAAACGCGGCACTTTCAAGGCCTGGACCGCGCTACTGGCTATTTTTGCGTTTGCCTTGAGCCTGCTTGGGACCTTCCTGGTGCGCTCCGGCGTGTTGACCTCGGTACATGCTTTCGCCAGCGACCCGGAACGGGGTATATTCATTCTCGGCTTCCTGGTGCTGGTGGTCGGTGGTTCGCTGACGCTGTACGCCTGGCGCGCGCCAATGCTGAAGAGCGCCGCGCAGACCAGTATACTCTCGCGCGACGGTGCTCTGCTGCTGAACAATATCTTTCTGGCCGTCGTCACGGCGGCGATTTTGCTGGGCACCCTTTATCCGATTGCGATCGATGCGATGGGCAGCAAGATCTCGGTCGGACCGCCTTATTTCAACCTGATGTTTATCCTGCTGACTGCACCGCTCGGCGTGTTTATCGGCATTGGCATGTTGATCCGCTGGAAGAGCGATAGCCTGCAACGGCTGAAATCGAAACTCTGGTTACCGGCGCTGCTGGCGCTGGTGCTGGGGGCGGGCTTGGCCCTGCTCCAGCCCGACTGGCAGTGGGCTGCGTTTGCCGGGCTGGCGATGGCGGTGTGGATCGCCATTACCGCCGTGCTGGCGATCCATGAAAGATTCCGCAACCGCTCGTTTGCGTCGGCGTTGCGTGCAACACCAGCCGGGTTTTACGGCATGCTGCTCGGCCATATCGGTATCGCGGTATTCATCGTCGGCGTGACCTTGACCAGCCTGTACACCAAGGAAAAGGATTTGCGCATGGCGCCCGGCGATGTTTACTCGGTAGCCGGTTACGAATTCACCTTTCACGGCGTGCGCGATTTCAATATCGATAACTATGTAGCCACCCGAGGCGGATTTACCGTGCGCTCCGAGAGCGGCGATTACAAGGCCGACATGTTTCCCGAGAAGCGAATTTATCGCGTGCAGACCATGCCGATGACCGAAGCGGCGATCGATGCCGGCTTAACGCGTGACCTGTTTATCGCACTCGGTGAACCGCTCGACCAGCAGGGCGCGTGGGCGGTGCGAATTTACTACAAGCCGTTTATCCGCTGGATCTGGCTGGGTGCGATCATCATGGCGGTTGGCGGCCTGTTCGCCGCTAGCGATCGGCGCTACCGCCGGCTGGCGCGCAGCGCCAGCGCTGACGCCGACGCACTGGGGCGCACTGCGTGAATCGTTTTGTCCTGCCGCTTGCGGTATTTATATTAATGGTGGGCCTGCTGGGGTATGGCTTGCGCCTCGATCCCAAAATAGTGCCATCGCCGTTGATCGATAAAGCGGCGCCGGCGTTTTCACTGGCAATGCTGGAGAATCCCCTGCGCCAGCTGTCGACCGAGGATATGATCGGCCAGGTCTGGG
>CAMYML010000210.1 GCA_947259305.1 uncultured Gammaproteobacteria bacterium
ACACTTCGTCAGAGCCGGACTCTGAAGCTCGTTCTTTGCTGCGCCTGGCGGGAGTGATCTGGTTCCGGTAGACGCTATTGAGACGGTCCGGCGCACCGGAGAAGGCACCATGGAAGCGGGTGAGATTCACCCGGGGTACGGGCACCAGGGCGGCGAGCCTGGCGATGAAGTCGAGGGGGGTCGAGTATGACGTGCGTGGTCCCGTGCCCAAAGCATTCGCTACGCTCATGGGGCAAGCTTTCCCGGTAGGGGGTTGCAGCTGGTATCGAACATTGCCGCCGGGGTGTCAAGGATAAGCGCTTCTCCGAAACCGCCGGGCGGCTAATATACCGCCACTCGTATCCGCTATCGGTACGCGATGCAACGTGTATTCTTGGCCGTCCCTGCCATTATCTTTCCGCTTCCATGCGGGATTGGATGGGACAGTTTAAATCAATTGCACTGATTTTATGCTCGTGACGTAACTTACCGGGGTGGGAGATTTGTGGCGAACACGGCAAGCTTCGTTCTCGCGACCGCCAAAATATTCCGACAACTCAGGGCCGTGGCCCCTGTAGGTTAGTGAAGAACAAACGCCTGTTTGCAATGGGGCTGGGGCAGGCCAGGTCTTTACACCGTAAACTCCTGTTCGCGCAGCTTTGCGTTAGCCGCCGCCAGCCGTGCGATGGGCACGCGCGGGGCAGAGCACGACACGTAATTCAGGCCGGCGTAATGGCAGAAGCGAATCGAGGCCGGATGGCCGCCCTGTTCGCCGCAAATGCCGATCTCGAGGTCGGGGCGCTCTGCCCGGCCCCGGCTTACGGCCATCTCGATTAGCTGGCCGAGGCCCTGGATGTCGAGGACTTCGAACGGGTTGTCATGCAGGATACCCCGGTCGTTGTACATCGGCAGGAACTTGTTTTCTGCATCTTCGCGCGAAAATGAGAACACCGCCTGGGTGAGATCATTCGTGCCGAATGAGAAGAACTCGGCGCTGGCCGCGAGTTTCGTTGCCCGCGTGCACGCGCGCACAGTCTCGATCATCGTGCCGAATTTGTACTGTAGCTTCTGTCCCGACTCCCGCTCTAGCCTTGCAGTCGTTTCATCGACCATCATCCTTACCCGCGCCAATTCCTGTGAGGTAATGACCTGTGGCACCATGATTTCTGGAGCCACTTCGATGCCCTGATTGGCACATTCGCTCGCGGCTTCGAGAACCGCCTGGATCTGCATCGCATAAATCTCGGGATAGGTGAGACCGAGCCGGACACCACGATGTCCGAGCCTCGGGTTGGTTTCCTCGAGCTCACGGACCTTCTGCAACATGCGCTCCTTCTTGACCAGGGCGTCATTGATGTGCTCCTCGCTCAGTGCCATCAGCGCTTCAGGTAACTCCGATGCATCCGGGATCGAAGCCAGCGCTACCTGCCGCCCGCGGGCGACATCCCGGTAGATACGCAGCGTCCTTATCTGGTCGACGAGATCGTGCTCGGTCGGCAGGAATTCGTGCATGGGTGGATCCAGTAGTCGAACGGTAACCGGATTCGGCGACATGACCGTGAACAGCTTGATGAAGTCGGCACGCTGAATTGGCAGCAGCAGGTCAAGAGCAGCCTGCCGGTCCTCCTTCTTGTCCGCAAGGATCATGTCAACGACTATGGGCAGGCGGTCGCTGGCATTGAACATGCGTTCCGTGCGACACAGGCCGATGCCCATTGCGCCGTACTCGCGTGCGCGACTCGCCGCCTCCGGCGTGTCGGCGTTGGCCATGACCTTGAGTTCCGCGGTCTCGTCGGCCCAGTCGAGCAGGGTTCTTAGGTTATCGGAGAAGTGCGGCGGCAAGGTCGGTATGGCGCCGAGATATACCTCACCCGTTGAACCGTCGAGCGTGATGACATCACCTTCGTGGATTATGTGCTCGCCGACGATAGCCCTGCGCAGGGTGACGTCCACGACGATGCCTTCGGCACCCGCGACACAGGGCTTGCCCATGCCGCGTGCGACGACAGCGGCGTGTGAAGTCTTGCCGCCGCGGCTGGTGAGGATTCCTTCTGACGCGAAGAAACCGTGGATGTCCTCTGGTCGCGTCTCCTCACGCACGAGGATGACCTTCTCACCGCCGTTGCCGAGTTTCTCGGCCAGGTCGGCGTCGAATACGCATTTTCCGGCCGCGGCCCCCGGCGAAGCTGGCAGGCCTGTCGCTGCCGGCTTGACCGTGTGGTCAGGATCGAGGCGCGGGTGCAGCAGTTGCTCAAGGAGCTCGGGATCGATGCGCAGCAAGGCCCGTTCCCTGCTGATTAATTTTTCGGCAACCATGTCTACCGAAGTCTTGACCATGGCCGCGGCATTCATCTTGCCGTTACGTGTCTGCAGGCAGTACAGCATACCTTTCTCGATCGTGAACTCGTAGTCCTGGACCTCCTGATAATGGGTCTCGAGCTGGTTGCGAAGTTCGATCAGCTGCGCGTACAGTTCCGGCATCTCAGTTTCCATATCCTGCAGTGGCTTGGGCGTGCGGATGCCGGCCACGACATCCTCCCCCTGCGCATTGGTCAGGTATTCGCCGAACATCTCCCTGTCGCCCGTGCCGGGATTACGGGTGAAACCCACGCCCGTCGAGCAGTCATCGCCCATATTGCCAAAGACCATGGCGCAGACATTGACTGCCGTGCCGTTGGCCATATCGGGCGTAATGTTGAACTCGCGTCGATAGTCGACCGCCCGTTTTCCCATCCAGGAACGGAATACTGCCTCGACAGCGAGCTGCAGCTGCAGATACACGCTCTGCGGGAAGTCAGCCCCTGTCTCACGGCGTACGACTTCGAGGAACTTTGCCGAAATCTCCTGCAAATTGCCGGCATCCAGGCCAATGTCGGCCTTGATGCCGGCACGTTTTTTGACCGCCTCGAAGTGCACGTCGAATTTGGCATCGTCGATGCCGAGGGCTACTTTGCCGAACAGCTGGATGAAGCGCCGGTAGGCATCGTAAACGAACCGCTCATCCGCGGTCTGTTCGATCAATCCCGCAAGCGTCTCGTCGTTGAGCCCGAGGTTCAGTATCGTATCCATCATGCCGGGCATCGACAGAGCCGAGCCCGAACGGACGGAAACCAGTAGCGGACTCGGGCCCTCGCCGAAGGTCCTCCCCGTTGCCATCTCGAGCCTGCCGATCTCGTCCCTGACCGCGTCCATCAAGCCCGGCGGCAATGTGTTCCCGTCCAGGTAATTCAGGCAGGTCTCGGTCGTGATTACGAACCCCGGTGGCACATTAAGGCCGATCTGTGTCATTTCGCACAGGTTTGCGCCCTTGCCGCCCAGGAGCTTCTTGTTTTGGCCATCGCCTTCGGCGAATGAATAAACGTGTTTTGTCTTCATGCAGATTGATATCCGTTTGTTCGGTATTGATCGCTCACGCGATACTCTAGCAAACCACTGTTACACAATATTGCGGTAAATCACGAAAAATTGCGAAATCTCCTTACCGGCAAGACTGCTTTATGACTGGCCCATGAGTATCAAATTACGGCGCATCTGGTTGCCGGTCAGGCCTTGCCGCCCGTCACCATAACAGCCTGCTGCATTGAACGAGGGGATAGGTAGTATAAACCCTATGCCTGGCAGGAAGTCGCATGTGGTGAAAGGTGAAATTTAATAGCAAGACATCCTTAAGTTATGGAAGAAAAGATGGGCAATTCCACGAAAGTGGGATAGTGCTGCTCGACCAGGCGTTAAAGCAGCGTCCGTTGCGGACGGTGGCGGACATACCGCCACTCCTGCCCGGTATCGGCACGCGCTGCAAATTGGTTATCACTGGCTGTCCCAGCCATCGTCTTTCCGCCTGCATGCGTGATGTGAAGGTTCAGGGTACATTATTTGCACTGATTACATGCCTGGGATGTAACTTGCCGATGTGGGGGATTCGCAGGAGTCAGTTACGCCTTGTCGTGCTCAGTGGTGCAATCTCTGCAACGGACGCGCCGCTAAGCCATTGATTTATAGATATAAATATTCACCTTGTCATGCTCATAATGATGGGGCCTCCTGTTCAAATCAGGGCTTCGGAAATAGAGCGTAACTAAACCTCTAACTGAGATATCCTTATTACTGTCTCTATTTCTATGTCTGAGCCAGCTCGGCCATCAACGCGCGTCCACGAAGCATCTCGTCCGCGCTACCGAAATTACACATATAGTGATTCTTGTAGCCGGCCCCTTCTATACGGGCAAATAGTTTGCCGAAATCTATGATGCCTTCACCCGGGAACATATGCAGCTCGAATTCCCCGTGATTATCAGCCAATCGAACCTCGCCACAGCGCTCTAGCGGTAGTGCATCGAGAAATCCGTCAATGCCTTCGGGTTCCAGCGTGGCGTGATTCACCGTGAACGACCAGCCAAGGTTAGGCGAGTCGATTGCATCGAAGTAGAACCGGCATTCTTCGAGGCTATGCGCAAGGTAGTGCACCTCGGCCAGATCGGGTTCGCGATTTAGATTTTCTAATAGAAATTTTGCGCCGACAGCTTCGGCGTACTCGACGACCCGTTGTAATCGTTCCAGGCTCGCCTGCATGCGCCGCTCACGGTCGCCAAAATGAAATCCAGCGTGTATAACCGTCCACTCGGCACCCAGGCGCACCGCCAGGTCGGCATAGGCCCTGAGATAATCATCAACCGCGTTCGCGACAAAGGGTGATATCTCGGCGGTGTTGACGCTGGACAGGGTGTGCAGACCGAGGTGTATGCCGTTTTCTGCGCAGCGCGCGCGGATGGTGTCGCAGGTCGATTGATCGAAGCGGTCGAGATTATTCGGTGTTATGTCCAGCTCGGCGTCAATATAGCTTATTCCGTTTGCGACTGCCCAGTCGACGGCGTTTTCCAGCGACATCTTCGCTTGCAGGTCGATCCCGATACGGTGAATCAGATCCATACTCGTCTCGCTTTACCAAATTAGTCCGATATAGTATTGTCAGCGCACGGTCTTGTACACATTCGCCTGCAAGTATTGACATCAATACCCGGCGATTAGTGTTGCAACCGTTACCTATCCATACAATATAATAATATTCTTAGCCTCTCGGGGCTCGAAAAGGAGGACGCTACGATGAACATCAATAAGCTACTCGGCGCAACCGGTATCGTGTTGCTCGCCTCTGCTCTATCCATGACAGCAGCTACTGCCGACGTATTAAAACTGCGCCTGTCTGTCGAAAGCACGCCGGGTGCGTCAACCCAGTACATGCTCGCGACTTTCCGTGACGAACTGAAAAAAGAGATGGGCGATAATGTCGCAATCGAGTTTTTCGACAGCGGCACGTTGGGTGATGAAATCGTGCACATGCAACAGGTGCGTACAGGACAGCTTGACGTCATTCCGATTGGCTCCGACGCCGTGCAGCTCGATTCGAAATGGGCGGTGTTCGACATACCCTTTTTGTTCAAGGATCGTGATGCCGTTGCAGCGGTATTCGATGGCGCCATCGGGGCCGAACTTGATGCCTCGTTCCAGAAGTCGGCGGGACTAAAGGTCCTGGGTTTTGGCGAAATCGGGTTCCGAAATATTTCCAACAACGTGCGCCCCGTGCGCGTGCCGGCAGACCTCAAGGGGCTGAAGCTGCGCACACCGGGAAGCAAGACTCGTATTTTGTCCTTTGAAATGCTCGGTGCTTCACCGATCAAAATGAGTATTGGTGACGTGTATCTTGCCCTGCAGCAAGGCGTAGTGGATGGCCAGGAAAATCCCCTGGGCAATATCCGCAAGTGGTCCTGGCATGAAGTACAAAAATACATTTCCATGTCCAATCACGTGTATACACCGATCACTTTTGTCATGAATCTGAAACGTTATAACTCGCTCACCGGCGCGCAACGCGCGGCGGTTGATAAAGCAGCCCGGGCTGCCGTGATCGCCAGCCGCCAGTATGGTGTCGACAACGACAACAACCTGGTGGCCGAAATCAAGAAGCTCAGCAAGGGTAATGTAAAATTCAATGACATCGACGTCACGGCTTTCAAGGCTGCGGCCAAGCCAATTGCGGGCGAGATTGGCAAAATCGCCGGCGAGAGTTTCACCATGAAAGTGATGTCCGCAGTCCAGTAGCGGACCGGTACCTGCTAAATTTGCTGGAGTCGCGTCACGCGGCTCCCGCATCAGGCAACGAACATGACACCAACTACCGATAATGATGAAGGGGTCAAAAATGCCGCGGAAGACCTCGGTGCGCAGATAGACGAAGTAGGTCGGCGACAGGTACTGGCCGACCCCGACGTCGGCCTGGGTAAAATTGATCGCGGCATTAATCGTTTTGTCGAAGCAATCGGGATTTTGGCAATAGTGACGATGGTGGGCACGATATTCGTCAATGCCGTCGGTCGCTATGCTTTCGATGCGCACCTGTTATGGGCCGAAGAACTGGTACTGTTATTGATGCCCTGGCTGGCGA
>CAMYML010000211.1 GCA_947259305.1 uncultured Gammaproteobacteria bacterium
TTTCGGCCTGCTGCCGTTCATGACTTCTCAAAGCATCTATTTTGGTCTTGATAATACGCTCTGCGTTCTTGTCTTTGCCACGCATAATCTTACGCGCAGACTCGAGATCTTCGATATCCGCAAGCTTTTCAGCAATCAGTTGTCGGGAGTTCGTATAAACGGTTGCACCAAGAACCT
The DNA here is from genome assembly GCA_947259305.1 of uncultured Gammaproteobacteria bacterium. GTDB lineage: Bacteria > Pseudomonadota > Gammaproteobacteria. The sequence continues at coordinate 178 of CAMYML010000211.1, forward strand.
CCAGCAGTTGCCTGCTGGACAAGACCTGAATGACTTCCGTTCGAACCGAAGATGAATCGGCATGGGTGGCAATGCGCAATTGTAATTCTGGATAATGCTTTAACAAATCGCGGTATTGCGCTTCGTCAATAGCATGGCCCGTACCCAATAATTCATTCACCCTTTGCTCAGCTTCCGTACGAACAGCACTATCGGAAAACTCTATCGACAGCTCATGCAGTGCAGCGACAGAGGTTAACTGCTGGATCGCCGCAATACGAATGGAAGAATCCTCATCATCCCTGGCCAGTTCAATTAGTATGTCCTGATGCTCTGCGTCGACGCCATTCAATTCAGCGATGGCCCTGCGACGTTTCTCAACAGAGCCGCTTTTCCATGGAGGTTTAAAGAGGTCAGCTAACATATTTATCCATCCATGTTTTTTTTGATCAGGGGCATCCCCTGGGCGCCGCATTCCAGTGTAAACCGCGAATTAGTTCGATCTGAGTTCACCCCAAGTATTCCGTTCAAATTAGTGAGTAACTAATGCGTATTATATAAAGCAGACACATTAGCCTGAAAGAATAATTTTTTATGCGAATGAGTCACATGATCAGGATAAAAAACTGGCAAAAAGCGAAATTGCGCTGTTTAGACAATTATTATTTAGTTTTTATTCTGCTTTTAACGCAAACGAGTAAATCTGTTGTAACAGAGGGCTTTGCCGGGTACCGGATCCTGTTGGCAAGCGATTTTATCGCATCACTCCTGCCCGAAGAGGTCACCACGCAAGGCAACCAAACGGCGTTTCTCGATTTCCTATCGCAAACAGTGGGGCCATTCAGGAGGAGGATATAACGACGGTGATTTCCAGGTTGGAGAACGTCCTCGAACGAACGGATGGCTGTTTCCTGAGAGGCGAAGCGGACAGCGCTGGCCCAAGTCGGGATTGGATTACCGACTGTGCGGTGCAGGAGGGAGTCTACACTCTATTGACAGCTGCCCCGAACGCACTGACGCTGTAGAGTATGAACTGTGGGAATTACAAGCTTCCTCCAATCCCCTGGAGTTCAGAAAATACTAACGCGAATCACTATAGGAAACCAATGAGCTAGTGAATTCGAGAGTCCGATCCTGGCCGAAGAACGCCGCCTTGTCGGGTTCACTGAGGGTCCGCCTACGAGAAGACAGATGCACAAACTCAACGCATCAGCGGCAAAAGCCGACTCCAGGCGGATGCCCATTTGGTTAAGAATTCTTACGATACTCTGGTAAAAACTTAAGGAAGTTCAGTCAGTTTTACAAAATAGGTATACTGTTGCGAAATTAAGGCACATAGACAGGCTGCGTCCACTTTTAATCCAGGCCTATCTGGGATTTGTAACATGAGCAAACAACAGAAAACCAGAATGATCGACGAAAAGCTCCGCCACGTGACCGATCCGCTTGGTAACCTGATGGTCGATCTGTTTCACTACGTCGCACTGTTCGCGATCGGTGGCACTATCGTCTGGTCGGCAGTGGCTGCTTTCGCCGTCATGGTCGAACAGGGGGCCGCTTCGATCCAGGATATCCTGTTGCTATTCATATACCTCGAGCTTGGCGCCATGGTAGGCATTTATTTCAAGACCAACCACATGCCGACCCGGTTCCTGATCTACGTTGGCATCACGGTATTGACACGCATGCTGATCGGCGACATAGAGGCGCACCACGAACCCGGCATCGGCATCGTTTATATTACCGGTTCGATCCTCCTGCTCGCGGTTGCCAACCTCGTCGTGCGATACGGCTCACACCGCTACCCGTCGGCGATTCCGGGGTTAGAGCGCCAAACCGAAGAAACGTAAGTTGGGCCTGCCAGCTATTTAAATAAAGTTTGGGAAGTAAAAGTTCCATCCCTGCCAAACAGTATCCACAAAATCCAACAATTGTATTGTCGTTACACCCCCTCTTATCTGCACTTCACCGCCGATATAAAAAAAAAGAACTAACTCATAAAATAACACTTTCGATTAAGAATCGTTCCCGCGAAAGCGAGAATCTTATAGACTCTCGACTCGATTTGCAGCGGGATAAATAAAGATGGCCGACTTTGATCTGGATGAATTCGTTCAGGAATTGCGTGCAGCGGCGCGTAAGGACGAGCCGGTGAAAAAGGTACGCGAATTGATGACGCGGGCCTTCCGCAATCCGGCGGCGATCGGGGCGGCAATGCCCGATTACGACAACGACGATGAAATTCTGTTCGAAGACGACAGCGTGTCGATCTGGTTCGTGCGTTTCGTACCCGGTCTGCATGTGCCACCGCACGACTATCAGACCACGGCGACGATCGGGGTTTACCAGGGCGCCGAAGACAATCACTTCTACCTGCGTGAAGCGGGCAAACTGGTACATAAAAGCACCCAGCGAGTAGGGCCCGGCGATGTCCTTGCGCTCAAACCGGACGGCATTCACTCGGTGGAAGCCGCCCACGGTAAAGCCTCCTGCGGCATCCATAGTTTACCTCGCGGCGCTGTCCAGCATAGAGCGCTCGCTGTTCGACTGGGATTCGGGCGCACCAAGCCCGTTCACCGATGAAAATTTCGATGTGATGAAAAGGGTGACCGGTTAGAAACTCAATCGCTATGGGCATTTGCCCACAAAGCCTCTTTATAAAATTAATGGGCTAAAAACTTGTCTTCGCGATATGCTGGGCGTAGGGTATTGCTTTAGCCTGGATTCGTGATTCATTGCATGAGTAGCGCGACCGAATCGTTAATAAAAGAAGTAGAGGTTTTTTGCCGGCAAGCGGGCGTGGCCGAGTCGACATTCGGTCGCCAGGCGGTTAACGACGGCAAACTGTGCGCACGGTTGCGAGCCGGTAAAAACGTGACCCTGGAAACCGCCCAGCGGATTCGGGATTACATCGAACGGCAGGCGACTGCGAGCGATCGCGCCGCCGCGGAAGCCGAGTCAGGCGGGGATAGACAGCAAACACGGGGGAGCAGCATGACACATGTTACCGACGATCGGCCGTTTCGATTCTACGATAACCGCCAGAAGTACCTTGCCTTTGTAAATACCTGTAACGAAAAATGGAAGGTGGCCGAGCGCGCCACGCAGGAGCTGACGCATATACGGCCTTCGCCGCCTGCGCTACGGCTGTTCGACGCCGGGGTTGGCGACGGTACCGTTTTAGGCCACCTGATGCGTGCTATGCATCGGCGCTTTTCGACGATTCCGTTTTTCATCGTCGGCAAGGAAGTCAGCCTCGAAGACGTGCGCCTGACGCTCGAGAAACTGCCCGATCGCTTTATCGAGCACCCCGCCAGCGTCATCATCGTTACCAATCTGTATTACGCCGAAGCGCCATGGTTGATGCCCAACGATGTCGCCAAGGCGGCAGCGCTGAACTGGATCGAGATGCCGCTGCAGGGCGACTCGGCGCACGAGTTCGGTGAGCAGTTGCGCGGCATCGACAAGGAACTGGTCGACGGCTGGCAGGTCAAGGCAAATGAAAAAACCGGCAACCCGATGTACGTGCGGCCGTCGGTGCTCTGCTCGACGACGTGATTCCGAAGCGCGGCCAGGCCGCCGGTGGCGACTACGACCTGGTGCTGGCGTCGCAGCCGTGGCGCGCGCGCATGGATGCCAACTTCAAGGTCAAGCACGTGCTCGCGCCGCTGACCAAGAGCCTACGCCCAGGGGGCAGGCTGATGACGGCCCAATCCTGCGGCGACGATCCCGGGCTCGAGCTGGTGCGCAAGATCTGGCCGGACGAAGATCCGTTCCAGGTCGACCGTCACGAACTGATCAGGGTGCTCAAGGAGTATCTCGGCCGCGGTGTGCAGAATTACAACTTTAACGCCGGCTCCGACGCCAAGTCGGTTTTCCAGTACCAGATGCATACCTTGCCCACGGAAATTGGCGAGTCGATCGGTACCTCGACGCTGTTTGCCGCCTGGAATGCGGCCATTTACGTTGGCCAGATCGAAGATGAACGCCTCGAGCCGGTGATTTCGACGGGAGAGTATCTCGACGCTACCGCCGACGTTTTGCACAAGCACAATGGCATCTGGTTTAACGATGAAACCTTTGTTGTCTCCAGGAAACGCGATACCTGATGGATTACGGAAAACATTGCGGGATTTGCATTCTTCGCGATATTGCAGACAATATCCAGCATCATGAATGCCAGTGTCAGCGAGAGTCAATCCGCTAAGCGTGTTCCTGCCGAATGGGAGCCACAGGAAGCCGTCTGGCTGCAGTGGCCAGGCGATTTCGAACGCGTATTCCAGCCCGCCTTCGCGCAGATGGCCGCGATCATCTGCCGCTACGAAAAACTGAATATTGTTTTCGATTCGTCGACGGATCGTAACCAGGCGCGAACGGCGATCGAAAACGCTGGCGCCAATCCCGATCATGAGAATATATACTGGCTGCAGATTCCCAACGACAGCGCCTGGATGCGCGACAATGGCCCCGTTTACGTGGTCGAGGACGGCGAGCTACGCATCCAGAGCTGGGAATTCAACGCCTGGGGCGGAGCCTTCGGCAGCCACATTCCCTATGACCAGGATAATCGCGTGCCGTCGCTGATCGGCGAGCAATTCGATATCCCGGTCGAAGTCATCGATATCGTGCACGAGCGCGGCAATCTCGAATTCAACGGCGTCGATAGCGTGCTGCTGAACTGGAGCACGATCGGCGATCCGGCGCGTAATCCCGGCTACACACGTGCGCAGGCCGAACAGGATCTCAAGACTCATTTTGGCGTATCGCGCGTGGTCATGGTCGAAGGTTATGCCACCGGCGAGTTGACCCGCGGACACATCGATGGTTTCGCGCGCTTTATCAATGCCGATAGCGTTGTAGTGGCGCAATGCACTGCCGATTCCCGCTGCCGCCCGGGCGACGGCGATGCCGGGTCGCTGTACGATAAAGCCGCCGCGACCATCGCTGCGGCAGGCTTTAACGTAATCCGCGATCCGATTCTCGGGCAGGTCAAATACCGGGACAAGATTTTCAACACCAAGTACCTGAACTGGCTGGTTGGCAACGGCTTCGTGATTGCAGGTGGCTTTGGCAATGAATCCACTGACGCTGCCGCGAAAAAACGCATCGAGGGCTATTTCCCCGGACGCGACGTCTATGTCATCGAAATCCTCGAATCCTGGTACGACGGGGGTGGGGTGCATTGCCACAGCAATGACCAGCCGGCGCTATGAAGAGATTTTGTAACCTGGCGCTGCTAACGCTTGCGTTCGCCAGCGGCGCGCTGGCCGATCACAAAATCGGTACGACCTGGTCCTGGCACGTATTGTCGGCCGGGCTCGACGAGAGCAGGGTGGCGATTTATGACAAGAAGGCACTGATCGGCATATTCGATTTCAGTTGTGACCTGACCGCTGATGGCGAGGGCGACATGGTCGAAACCGACGCCGGCCTGGAACTGGTGCGGCCCAGCTCGAACCCAGCGGGCCTGCTCGTCGTCACCTGCAACGTCGGCGCCCATTCGCAATACCTCGCGATCGTCGATCCGACCCGCAAAACCAACCAGCCGGTGTTCGCCGAAACCGGCAGCTACTTTGCCAAATGGGAACTCCAGGACGGGGAGTTATGGATCAGCTACGATTATCCCTGTGATACGGGCATCAGCGTGGAATGCCCCGATGGATTCGAAACCGTTTTCGTACAGTATCCCGCGCCGCAATAAAGCGACCGACAACTGGTCGCAGCGCCGAATCGCGTGCTGCGGTAGCTCGAGCGCTAGCTACATTTGGAGTCGCCGCAATTCAGGCAGGTGAGGCAGTTGTCGAGGCTGATGACCGCCCGGGTCTGGCATTTTTTGCACAGTTGCGCCGAGGCGGGATAATCGGCGGCGGCTTCCGGCGCCTGGCTCTGGGCTTCGAATTGCTGGCGTTTGGCATCGATATGCGCTTGCTGATGTCGATCGGGTTCGGCTTTTTTGAGCATGCCGATAGCCATCATGTGCTGTTCGATAACATCGCCAATCTCGGCCACGATTGACGGCGTATAACGACCGCCTTTCTTGAAATAACCACCCTGCGGATCGAACACGCTGCGTAGCTCGTCGACCAGGAAAGTGACATCGCCACCCTTGCGAAATACCGCCGACAAAATTCGGGTCAGGGCGATAATCCACTGGAAATGCTCCATGTTTTTAGAATTGATGAAAATTTCAAACGGGCGCCGCAATTCATGTTCGGTGCCCGGATTCAAAATGATGTCATTGATGGTGACGTACATCGCGTGTTCCGATAACGGGGTTTTGATTTTATAGGTCATGCCATGCAAGGTCTCCGGCCGCGCCAGGTTCTCATGCATCTGAATCACCTCGGCGACGGATTCCGTTTGCGCAGCGTCCGCCGGCGTCTTTTCGACGACCGCCGATTTAACAATTTTCTGATCGATTTTAATGGTCATAGGGGTTTTCCATCGTCTAACTAGTGCCTGCCGTAATAGCCTTCCTTGAGCGCATCGTGCAAATTCGCGGCGGTATGCTGTTCGCCGTCATACTCGATGATTTCATTGCCCCTGGCCTCGACGCTGCTGCCGTCGGCCAGGGTAAAGCGGTAGTGCGTGCGGGCCAGGTTTTCGTCCTTGACCAGCACGCCCTGGAACGCGTCCGGGTTGAAACGGAAGGTGGTGCAACCCTTGAGCTTTTGCCGATAGGCGTAGAGGTAAATATCCTTGAATTCCTCGTAAGGGAAATCGGTCGGCACGTTGGCGGTTTTGGATATCGAGGAATCGATCCATTTTTGCGCCGCCGCCTGCACGTCGACATGCTGCCGCGGGCTGATGTCGTCGGCGTTGACGAAATAATCGGGTAGCGTCGGTCCGGATTCGCCCTCGCCAGGCATGGCCTGTTGATCGACCAGATGGCGGTAGGCCAACAGTTCATAAGAAAATACGTCCACCTTTTGCTTGCTCTTCTTGCCGGTGCGAATCACGTTGCGGGCATAATGATGGGCGAAGCTGGGTTCGATGCCATTGCTGGCATTGTTGGCCAGCGACAACGCGATCGTGCCGGTGGGCGCAATCGAACTGTGGTGGGTAAAGCGGGCGCCCTGTTCGGCCAGCGCCGCCACCAGTTCGGGTTCGATTTCCGCCAGCTGCTGCATGTAACGGCTGTAACGCGCGTGCAGTTCGCGGCCCTTGATCGGCATTCCTGGCTGCCAGCCGTCGCTGCGCATTTCCGGGCGGCGTCGCAACATATTCTCGGTCACCTGAAAGGTCTCCTGCATGATCGGCGCCGGGCCCTTTTCCCGGGCCAGCTCCAGTCCGGCCCGCCAGCCGGCGATGGCCAGTTCGCGGCTGACCTGTTCGGTGAAGCGGAGCGATTCATCGGAACCGTAAGCCACGCGTAACATGGTAAGCGCCGACCCAAGGCCCAGAAATCCCATGCCATGGCGGCGTTTCTGCCTGATCTCGGATTGCTGTGGCGACAGCGGCAAACCATTGATTTCGACGACATTGTCGAGCATGCGCGTAAACACGGTGACCACTTCGCGAAACAGCGGCCAGTCGAACTCCGCTTTTTCGCTGAACGCAGCGTTGACAAATGCAGTCAGGTTGATGGATCCGAGGAGGCAGGCGCCGTAGGGTGGCAGCCCCTGTTCGCCACAGGGATTGGTTGCACGAATGTTTTCGCAAAACCAGTTGTTATTCATTTCATTATAGCGATCGATCAGGATGAATCCCGGTTCGGCATAGTCGTAGGTCGAGCGCATGATGCTGTCCCATAACTGCTGCGCATCGACCCGGCGATGTATCCGGCAGGCAATCTGCCCGGCAGGGTTGCTGATATAGCCCTCGCTGATGGGCCAGTCGCGCCAGACGATCTTGTCGGAGTCGCCGAGATCGAGGTTCTCCGTCTCCTGTTCCGCCTGGGTCAGCGGGAACGCCAGCGGCCAGTCGCGCTGTTCGATCACTGCCTGCATGAATTCGTCGGTGATCAACAGCGACTGGTTGAATTGCCGCAGGTAGCCGTCCTGGCGCTTAGCCTGAATGAAATCCTCGATGTCTGGATGACCGATATCGAAGGTTGCCATCTGCGCGCCGCGCCGCCCGCCCGCTGACGAGATGGTGAAGCACATGCGATCGAATATCTCCATGAACGACAGCGGGCCCGAGGTGTGTGCGCCTGCGCCCGAGACATAAGCGCCGCGAGGGCGCAAGGTCGAGAACTCGTAGCCTATGCCGGCACCCGATTTCAGGGTAATCCCGGCTTCGTGCAGCTTGCTGAGAATACTGTCCATCGAATCGACGATGCTGTCCGATACGGTACAATTTATGGTTGAAGTGGCCGGCTTGTGCGCCCGCGCGCCGGCGTTGGACATGATCCGTCCCGCCGGTATGGCGCCATGCTGCAGGGCCCACAGGAATCGCTCGTACCATTGCTCGCGTAGCTCGTCCGTGGACTCGATTTCGGCCAGGGCGCGCGCCACGCGCTGGTAACTGTGATCGATGTCCTGATCGACCGCCTGACCCAGGCGATCCTTTAATTGATATTTTTGTTGCCAGATATCCAGCGAAGTGGCCTGCATTGGAACAGCCTGCGGTTTGCTGTCAACCGCGTGTAGCTTGTCAGCTTTACTCATGTACGGAAACCTTCCCCAAAATAATTACGTCGCCTACCAGATGTTGTGTGTGCGAACTGGTTTGGTAGCGAGATATAGTACTTCATTATCTCGTGCCGAAAGTGGATTATAATTGATCCAGATCAATTTGGGGGGGTGTTGAAGGTAAAAAAGGCCTGGCTGTTGGTAGATTCGGCGGGCGTCGGCAAACGCTATTTGTCGGGCAGAATCACGGTCGTTTTAGCCAGCTTCGCACTCTTATCGGCAACCAGCTTGAAGTCGGTAAACGCAATGCGGATATAGTCGAAATTCTGCAATTGCTGACGCCTCACCGGCGCCTGGTTGACGTAGGTGCCGTTGGTACTGCCCAGGTCCTCGATGAAGATATCGATCAATCCATCCATCAGCTGGTTGGGAATTAAATCGATGCGCGCGTGCTCGGTACTGACGGAATCTTCGTCAATAACGATATCGTTATCCGGGGAGCGCCCTATATTTATGGTGGCCTGGTTAAGCGGAAAGCTCTTCATGACCACGTCGTCCACTAGCAATTGCAATTCTGCCAAAACGTTATTCTCTTTTTAAAAAGCACCCAGGGAGTATAAACCGGGTTTGGCCGGTTTCAAGGTAACTAGTTCATCGATCGGACCTGCGGTTGCCGGAAAGCGACTATCGGGCTACCTATTACTCCCCGGTTAAAAATACCTCAGGTGCCTGTATTCCCTCATGCGGATGTCCAGGGCTACTTGTCTGGGGTCTGCAAACAGTCAACAATTGGCGCCTGGCAATTTTAATACCCTGGATTCCAGCTAGAACAACGATGGAGCTAGATTTAAGTGCTGAGGGCAGTATCTATTTTATCAAAGAGTCTCAGGCTGAAGTTTCTGCTGTCGAATGTAGGCCTGGGTCAGTTTGACGGGATTGTTTTTTGCAACATTCGAAAATCTTCGGAATTCAAGCGCCTGGTTAGGAGAGAACAGGCGATACGAGCGCGAGGTTCTGAGGCTATCTACGGCCATTTCCTGTCTCTCCGGCGACGGCCCAGAGGTCGAGCCGTGGAATGACTGGAGCTGGATGAAAGACCGACCAATTTTATTGCTGGCGGTGGCGCAGATGCTGATCTGGGCCTGTATCTATTACAGCTTCCCCGCACTGTTGCTGCACTGGGAGCAGGCGCTCGGCTGGAGTCGTGCGGATCTGACTGCGGCGATCACGCTCGCAGTATTTGTCTCGGCGTTTTGCTCGCCGCTGTACGGCCGCCTGATCGACGCCGGCAAGGGCGCGTTGATGATGACTGATGATGACCACGGCCACGCTGGTCGGCGGCTGTTGCCTGCTGTTGCTGACCCAGGTCGAGTACCGCTGGCAGTTTTACCTGATCTGGGGGCTGATCGGTGTTTGCATGTCAGGCAGCCTGTACGAACCCTGTTTCGCGTTGATTACCCGGGCGCGCGGCGCCGAAGCCAAACGCTCGATCATATTCGTTACCCTGGTGGCCGGTTTTGCCGGCAGCGTCAGCTTTCCCGTTGCACATAGCCTGGCCAGCGCCTTCGGCTGGCGCAGCGCGGTCATGTTTTTCGGCGTCACCGCGATCCTGGTGGTCGCACCAATCATGTGGCTGGGCGCCAGTGCGGTGGAACGGGCAGGCGTGCATCGCCATAGCGAAATTTCTCATCTGTCGCTCGCAGAGCGCTCATTTTTACAGTCGCCAGTGTTCTGGTGCCTGGCGCTCGGCTTCGGCCTGGGCGCCGTAATGCACGGCATCACTCTGCATCATTTGCTGCCGATTCTGGATGAGCGCGAGATCCATCCCGAGGTTGCGGTCATCGCGATTTCCTTCATCGGGCCGATGCAGGTCGCCGGTCGACTGGCGATGATGGCGGCCGAACGCCATGTTTCCAATCACGGCATTGCAGTAACCTGTTTCGTGCTGATGGCGGCCTCGATTCTGCTGTTGATCGGCGCCGGCACGACGCCGGTGCTGCTGGTCGGGTTCGTTATCCTGTTCGGCGGTGCCTACGGCATGGTCAGCATCATCCGCCCGGTGATCGCACGCGAACTGCTCGGCGAGCGCCAGTTCGGCGCCAAGTCGGGCGCCCTCGCGCTGGTTTACCTGGCAGGCTCGGCAGCGGCGCCTTTTCTCGGTTCGCTGGGCTGGTCCTGGGGCGGCTACGGGCTGGTATTGCCCAGCTTGATGCTGCTCGCAGCCCTGGGCCTGGGTCTGTACCTGTTAGCCCAACAAATGGTGAAGATAAAACAACATTAAAAAGCCATATCGAAGTTGAAATTGGGATATATTTGACTTCCTGTCGAGTGGGGTAACTGCTTATGTCAAATAAACTAATCCATCACATGGAATCGGAGCTGGACGATATCCGCGAGCAGGGACTGTATAAGCAGGAACGCCCACTCGTGTCTCCGCAGGGCGCCAGCGTGCATGCGCAGAGCTGGGACGACGACCTGATCAACCTCTGTGCCAACAATTATCTCGGCCTCGCGAATCATCCCGACATGGTCGCCGCCGCGCACCAGGGGCTCGACAGCCACGGCTTTGGCATGGCCTCGGTGCGTTTCATCTGCGGCACCCAGGACATTCACAAAACGCTCGAACGCAAGGTCGCGGACTTCGTCGGGATGGATGACGCCATCCTGTTTTCATCCTGCTTCGACGCCAACGGGGGTATTTTCGAAGTCCTGCTCGGCGAAAACGACGCGGTTATTTCCGACAGCCTAAACCACGCCTCGATTATCGATGGTATACGGCTGTGCAAGGCGCAGCGATACCGTTATGCCAACAGCGACATGGCGCAGCTCGAGGCGAAACTGGTCGAGGCACAGGGGGCCCGCTTCCGCCTGGTGGTAACCGACGGGGTGTTTTCGATGGATGGCACCTTTGCCAACCTGCCGGCGATTTGCGATCTGGCCGAGGCGCATGACGCCCTGGTCATGGTCGACGATAGCCACGCCATCGGATTTATCGGTGAACGCGGCGCCGGCACGCCCGAGATGCACGGCGTCGAAGGCCGGGTGCATATCACCAGCGGCACCTTCGGCAAGGCCCTTGGCGGCGCCAGTGGCGGGTACATAACCGCGCCGCAGCCGATCATCGATATGCTGCGCCAGCGCGCCAGGCCATACCTGTTTTCCAACAGCCTCGCGCCGAGCATCGTCAATGCAACGCTGGCGGCACTCGAGCTGCTGCAGCAAAGCGCCGCGCTGCGCCGGCAGCTGGCGGACAACACCGATTACTTTCGCAAGCGTATCGGCGACGCCGGATTCGACGTTATTCCCGGTAGCCACCCGATCACGCCGATCATGACCGGCGATGCGATCAAGGCGCAACAGCTGGCGAACGAGCTGATGCAGCACGGTATATATGTCACCGCGTTTTCGTTTCCGGTGGTGCCGCAGGGGATGGCGCGCGTGCGCACCCAGATGAGCGCGGCGCACAGTCGCGCGCAACTCGACCGAGCCATCGATGCATTTATTGGCGTCGGTAAACGGCTGGACCTCATATCCTAGGAGTCTGACATGAAAGCCCTGGTAAAAGCCCACGATAAACCCGGACTTTGGATGCAGGACGTACCCAAACCCGAACCCGGTCCCGAGGACGTATTGATCAAGGTTCACGAGGTCGCGATCTGCGGCACCGATCTGCATATCTATAACTGGGACCAGTGGGCGCAGGAACATGTGCCGGTGCCGATGACCGTGGGGCATGAATACATCGGTGTGATCGAAGAGATTGGTGAGCTGGTGCATTCGGCCAAGGTCGGGGATCGGGTTTCCGGGGAAGGGCATATCATGTGTGGCGAATGCCGCAACTGCCGCGCCGGGCGCGGGCACCTGTGCCGCGATACCCGCGGCGTCGGGGTCAATCGCCCCGGCGCCTTTGCCGAGTATGTCTGCATCCCGGCGGATAACGCTTACAAGATCCCGCCAGAGATCAGTGACGATATCGCCTCTATCCTGGATCCGCTCGGCAATGCGGTACACACCGCGCTGTCCTTCGACCTCGTCGGCGAGGACGTGCTGATCACCGGCGCCGGTCCGATCGGATTAATGGCGACCGCGGTCGCGCGCCACGTCGGCGCGCGCCACGTGGTGATCACCGACGTCAACCAGGACCGG
>CAMYML010000212.1:0-6392 GCA_947259305.1 uncultured Gammaproteobacteria bacterium
CGGGAAAGCGAAAGCTATTTTGCTGATGTGAAGCCGAGCATCATGCTGTTCAATAAATCCGATCTCGCCCAACAGTGGGAAATCAGTCCAGGCATGATCAGCGACGCCGAGTCAGGCGGCATCTTTGCGCTGTTGACCAGTTGTCGTGAGGGCAGTGGCGTCAATACCGCCTTCAATCTGATCTCGCGGGTGATGATGGGTAAAACCGCGTTGATGCCAGTCATGTCAATGCCGGCATCGCGGCAGGACGCTGAAGGGCACTTGCAACCCCGTTTTTGAAGCGGCATCGACCCGCGGCTATATTCAGATGTAGCAGGTAAAACCAGGTTCCCTCGGAAATTCAAACAGGATCTGCGGGACTCCGTTCGCCGATACACTAAAGTTTCGTGCCCACACGAGAGGGATGCGGGGCTATCGTAGCAGTCCTGGTTGAACTAATTTATTTGGAAGTGGATATATCCCGATTAGTATTATTATTCATTCAACTTTACATAATATACATTATGCGCATAAGAATACATGAGATGGGGCTTTCATAAAGTTGAGTTGACAGGTTTCGCCCGCAAATTATAGTTTCAATTCAAAACTAATAGATGATGGTTTATGATACTGATTTTTACGTTATAGTTAAGCTCCCGCTTAGCCGAGATCCAACATGGCAGCAACCAACAAAAAATATGCGAAACCCGTTTACCTGGTCGACGGCAACCGCACGCCGTATCTGAAAGCACGCGGTAAGCCCGGACCCTTCAAACACGCCGACCTCGGCATCTACGCCGCACGCTCGCTGCTGCTGCGCATGCCGTTCGAACCTACCGAATTCGATGAAGTGATTTTCGGCGCGACCATGCCCGGACCCGACGAAGCGAATTTGTCACGCGTGGTCGCGCTGAGGCTCGGCTGCGGCGAGCGCGTGCCGGCCTACACCGTGCAACGAAATTGCGCCTCGGGCATGCAGGCGCTGGATAATGCGGCAATGTCGATCGCCTCTGGTCGCTCGGACCTGGTGCTGGCCGGCGGCATCGAAGCGATGAGCCAGGCACCGCTTTTATTCCACCCGAAAATGGTCAGCTGGCTGGCCGACTGGTGGGCTGCAAAGTCGATTGGTCAGCGTTTCAGGGTCGCCAGCCGCTTCAGTCCACGACTGCTGACCCCGGTCATCGCCTTGCTCAAGGGCTTAACCGACCCTGTGGTTGGGCTCAATATGGGCCAGACCGCCGAGCAGATCGCCTGGCGCTTCGGCATTACACGCACCGAAATGGATCAGTTTGCGCTGGAAAGCCACCACAAACTGCACCAGGCGCAGGAAAACGGCGAACTGGATGAAGTGGTGCCGGTTTACGACGCCCGCGGCAACGTTTACGAACGCGACGATGGCGTAAGACCCGATTCGTCGCTCGAAAAACTGGCCAAACTACGCCCCGCTTTCGACAAACCCTACGGCCTGGTCACGCCTGGCAATAGCGCACAGATCACCGATGGCGCGGCCGCGCTGGTGCTGGCAAGTGAAAGCGCGGTGAAAAAACACAATTTACCGATCCTGGCGAAACTGGTCAGTACCGAATGGGCCGCACTGACCCCGGCGGAAATGGGACTGGGGCCGGCACACGCCATCGCACCCTTACTCAAATCGCAGCGTCTCAAGATCGAAGATATCGATTACTGGGAAATCAACGAGGCGTTTGCCGCCCAGGTGCTGGCCGTTATTGCGGCACTCAAGGACAAGGACTATTGCAAACAGCAGCTCGGGCTGCGTTCCGCGGTCGGTGAAATTCCGGCCGATCGACTCAATATTCATGGCGGCGGTGTCAGTCTCGGGCATCCGGTCGGTTCCAGCGGCGCGCGTATCGTGCTGCATCTGGCCAAGGTGCTGCAACAGAAAAATGCCAAATCCGGGATTGCCTCGCTGTGTATCGGCGGTGGCCAGGGCGGCGCGATGCTTATCGAAAGGAGCCTGTCATGAGTACGGTAATTACCGATTGGCACAGCCAGCGCGACGATGACGGCATTCTTTGGCTAATCCTCGACCAGCACGGCACCACTACCAACGTGTTATCGATATCGGTGCTGGAGCAGCTGGACAGTCTGTTGGATGAAATCGATAACAACCCGCCGCAGGCGGTTATTTTTCGTTCGGGTAAACCTAAAGGCTTCATCGCCGGCGCCGATGTGAAGGAATTTCTCGACGTGACGACGACCCAGGAGGCCCTGATCATGATCAAGCGCGGGCAGGCCCTGTTCAGCCGCATCGCGGCACTGCCCTGCCCGAGCGTTGCCCTGATCGAAGGATTTTGCATGGGTGGCGGTACCGAACTCGCGCTCGCCTGCGATTACCGCCTGGCGCTGGACGATGCCGGAACCCGTATCGGACTACCCGAAGTCAAACTCGGCATCCACCCGGCCTACGGCGGCCTGGTGCGTTCCACGGCAATCATTAACCCTCTGAAATCGCTGGAATTAATGCTAAGCGGGCGTAATCTCACGGCGCGCGCCGCCAGCGCCATGGGTCTGATCGACAGCGCCCAGCCGCAGCGGCAGATCGAGCGGGCCGCGCGCCAGATCGCCCTGTCGCCTCCATCAAAACAGGAAATGCCGCTCCTCGGCAAGATTTTATCGTTACCGGGTATCCGCAATCTGCTGGCGGAGTTCATGCGCAAGCAGGTTGCGAAGAAGGCGCCGCGTCAGCACTACCCTGCCCCCTCTGCCATTCTCGACGTCTGGGCCAATTATTACGGCAACAGCAAGCGCATGATGGAGGAAGAAGCCAATTCGGTTGCGCGTCTGATACAGGGTGACAAGGTGCGTAGCCTGGTGCGTGTATTCTTCCTGCAAACGCGTCTGAAGGGGCTCGGCGATAAAAAATCCTTTACCCCGCGCCACATACATATCATCGGCGCCGGCACCATGGGCGGCGACATCGCCTCATGGTGCGCGTTGCGTGGCTTCAACGTCACCCTGCAGGATCGTGAGGCGAAGTCCCTCAGTCATGCCTTCAAGCGAGCCCACCAGCTTTTTGGCAAGCGCCTGAAAACCACGGCGGAGCGTAACGCCGCGCTGGATCGGCTGATCCCCGATATCAATGGCGATGGCGTGGCGCATGCCGACGTCGTTATTGAAGCGATCTTTGAAGACATAGACGCCAAGCATGCGATTTATCGCGACGTCGAGCCCCGCATGAAGCCGGGTGCGGTGCTGGCGACCAACACCTCGAGCATCCCGCTCGAGACCCTGGCGACGGTGCTGCAGGAACCCGATCGACTGGTCGGTATCCACTTCTTCAACCCGGTCGCCATGATGCCGCTGGTTGAAATCGTCAAAACCGAGTCCTCGTCGGAACAAACCATACAAAATGCGATTGCCTTTACCCAGCATATCGGCAAATTGCCGTTACCGGTCAGGAGTTCGCCCGGCTTCCTGGTTAACCGTATCCTGATGCCCTACCTGGTGGAAGCCTTTACGCTCTACGACGAGGGCGTGGCGGCCGAGGCCATCGACAAGGCCGCGACCGATTTCGGCATGCCGATGGGACCGGTGGAACTGGCTGACACCGTCGGCCTCGATATCTGCCAGTCGGTTGCAGAAAACCTGTCCGAGGCCTTCGGCATCGAAGTGCCCGCGGGCTTGAAAAAATTCGTCGATTCGAAGCAGCTCGGCAAGAAATCGGGTCGGGGTTTTTATCAGTATAAGAAAGGCAAACCGATCAAGGACAAAGACGTCGACCTCGGCGATCAGAAGATGATTCAGAACCGACTGATATTCCGCTTCCTCAATGAGGCGGCCGCCTGTTTGCAGGAAGAAATCGTGGCCGACAAGGATTTGCTCGATGCCGGCATCATATTCGGCACCGGCTTTGCGCCTTTCCGCGGAGGCCCGATGAATCACAGCTTGCAGCAGGGCGTCGAATCGATCCTGCAGTCGATGACCGAATACGCCGGCAAGTACGGCGAGCGCTTTGCCCCGGTCGATGGCTGGTCGTTAGTCGCCGATAAATCCTGAGGATTAAACCGGGTAAAGCCGCGGCAGGTCTTTGCGCAGCGCGTTTGCTGCAACCCTGGCGCGACGATTTTCAGCGGCGATCTGCCGCCAGAGCGCCTGCCCGCACCAGTTGCATTCATGTTGCGAGTACAGGGCCGCGTCCAGGGACTCCAGTTCCGCGCTGAGCGCCCGCGAAGTAATTTTGTTATCGATCTGATGCAGCCCGTTGATCGCCTGCCCGCGCCAGCGCTCCCTGCCCCATTCGAGCAGTGCGCCGCGCGTGGCGACTGCATCGTTCGACCGGCAGCACAGTTGCAGACGGCGAATCAGGCGCCTGCGTCGCAGCACGGGCCCGAGCGCGGCGACGATGCGGGGTTGCAGCCACCTGATCGCGACGATAGCGCCGGCCAGCAAGGACAATGACAACAATGGCCAGAGCCAGTGCCGCCCGTCGGCGCCTGACGCCGACCAAATGGCGGCGATAAGGCTTCGCCCGGCGCTTTCTTTGCCGGAGGTTGGCGTCGAGGCTGCGATGACAACGATAGTCCTGCTCTCGAGCCGGGCCTGCCGTTCGCTGTCGCTGAAGACATCCCACCATTTAAGGGTTACCGCGGGTAAAACGATCGCGCCGGGTCGGTTTGCGATAACGGCGAAGCGCTGCTCCAGGCGACCGATTACCTGCCTGCCTTCGAAGCGGTTACTGCGTATCGGCTGATCGGCGTAAACGCGCAGATCCGCGGACTCCAGAGCCAGTAAATCCTGCGGTAACGATTCCGCGGGCAGGCCGTGGGCGACAATTGTCAGCGTCCAGCTCAGCGAGTCGCCAATTTCTAACGCGTCGCCGGCCTGGTCCCAGCTTTGTGCAATCTCAAGCCGGCTGGCGGGCAGCCAGAAGCGGCCGCTGAATTCGGGGGGCGGGGCCCGAACCTGCAAACTCAGCGGATCGCTGCGACGAACAATTTTTCTCGCTCCGGTTGTAAATCCTGCTGCTAAGGCCTCCGCCGTGGCGTCAATCGTGCCAAGGTAGCTGGCGGGCGCGAGCTTCAGCTCGCCGGTCGTCCGGGGAAACAGTTCGATGCCCCGCTCCAGTACCTGGAATTCCTGCCCGTTTCTGGCGATGCTATAAGCCTTTTCTTCAACCTGGCGGTGAATCAGCGCGTCGCCGGCCTGCGCTTCGATCAGGCGGCCATTGCTGAGCGCGGTATTGTGGTAAAGGCGCATATCGATCTGAGTTTGCTGCCCGATATAGGGAGTTAAGGTGGCGGCTTCCATCTCGACATAAACCTCGTGCATCGATTGCAGCGACGCCGGGACTGCAACAACCTCGAGTGACAGTGCCGGCGTCGAATTGTCGCCAAAGGAAAGTTTCGGCAGCATGAGGTTACCGCTTCTGCGCGGGCGTAACTGCAGGCGCCACTGCATGCGGTGCACCATCTCGTTGCCATCGGTCAAACGAAAAACCCGTGATTTTTTATCGAGAACCTCGAAATCGGCAGCGAGCGCCGTGCTGTCCAGCGGATATAGCGACGGAATCCTGTTGTCATACTCGATCACCAGCTCCGCGATGTCGCCGAGGTAAACCGATTCGGGTTGCAGATAGGCGGTATCGGCACGGCCCGGCGACGACAGTTGCAGCAACAAACCAAGCAGGCAAAACCGATAGAGCTGGGTTCCGGGCATCAGCGTGTTTGTTTGCGTTGACGCTGGTAGTCGCGTAAAAACTTGCGCCGAAACAGTTCCGAGGACGCCGACGGCAGGTTTTTGATCCAGTTTTCCAGCAGGTTTTCTGCCTGTGCGCGATTGATCCCATCTGCCAGTGAAAATCGCTGCAGTTGCTGCTCGTGGCCATCGAATCGTTCGAACAGGCTGGGCTGGCCGGATTGCAAGGCAGCGCCGAACCCCGGCTCTAGTTGCTGTTCGTCGCCGGGGTTGCTGGACTCCTGCCCGACGACTCCGAGACGACTCTCGCCGCTCGATTGATCCAACTGATCGAGGTCCTCGCTGGTGCCGTCGGACTCGGCGGGCTGTTCGCCTGCGCTTGCCTGTTGCTGGGCGAGATAAATTTCGAGCAGGCGTTTGTTGTATCTGGCCTCGACCAGAGCCGGATCGAGCGCCAGCGCACGGGCGAAAGCTGCAATTGCCTCGGGCAGCCTGTTCAGGCGGGTTAACGAATTGCCGCGGTTGTAGTGCGATTGCGCCGAGTCATCCTGGCTGAAATACTCGAGCGCAAGCTGATAGTCGCCGCTTTTGTAATACGCGGACCCCCTTAAGCGGGGGTTTTGCGACAACTCGACACTGCCTTCGAAATCTCCCTGGCGGTAGGCTTCGAACGCCAGGCGTTCGCGATGCTGCCAGATCGAATCGGGTTCAGCCGCGTAAAGTCCGTCGCCGACCGGTAGCAGGACCGCGATCAGGAT
>CAMYML010000212.1:6460-10805 GCA_947259305.1 uncultured Gammaproteobacteria bacterium
CATCGGCGTCATGTGCGGCCTCGAGCAGATTGTCTGCCTGTATTCTGGAACCCAGCAATTCGTTATAGCTAGTGGATTCAGTCAGGCTGACTATGAAACCATTACCCGCATCGGCAATGCTTTGCAGGTCGGTAAAGCTGGTTTTAGCCAGCACGAACTTGCCCTGGCTATCCTTTACCAGGGCACCGTCCTTGCCGATCAACGGGCCACCCGCGGCAGTCCCGATCGCCATGATCGAAACCTGGTGTCCGCGGGCGCGCGCGCTCAACGCGGCCTGCACCGCGTTCGCGTTTTGCTCGCTACTGCTGGTGATAACGATAATATGACCCTTGCCGGAAATCGAGGCCAGCAGCAAGTCTCGCGCCCTGTCGATGGCGAGATCTACCCGAATTCCATCCACCGGCAGGATGTCGGGTTCGAGCGCGTCGACAAAGGCCAACAGGGTGTTCGCGTCGCGCGATAATGGCGATAGCACGAAGGCGGCGCCGGCAAATACCACCAGCCCGGTTTCGCCATCGAAGTCCGCATTGATGATTTCCCGTGTCGCTGCAATCGCCTGTGCAAAACGGCTTGGTTTGACATCCTCCACCCGCATCGCAGACGATAAATCCAGCGCGATAATCCGCGCGCTGGCCGACTCCATTACCGGGTATGTCTGCTGCCGCCAGCTGGGCCCGGCAGCTGCCAGGGTCGCGAGTGTCAGCACCACGGCCAACGGCCAGATCAGCCAGCGGGCATTGATCGAACCGGCAGTATCGGCCTGCATTCTGTCGAGTAAGTGAGGCTCACATAGCCGGTTCCACATCGACTGCCGCAGATTGTTTTTTGCCAGCCACCACAGCAACGACCACAGCAGCGGCAGTAACAGCAGCCAGGATGGGGTCAGAAACCTGAATGTCGACAGATCGATCATGGCGTCATGGATGCGCGCGATTGTCGAATCATCGCGACGACCAGCGCAATGACGATCAGGAGCGCAATTGACAGTGGCCAGGCGAATAGTTCGCTGCGAGGACGGTGAGTTTGATACAGGTGTTCGATGGGCTCGAGTCGGTCCAGCTCGAGGTATATCTGCTCGAGCCGGTCTGAACTGGTGGCGCGAAAGTAACGGCCTCCGGTTACCGCCGCGATTTGCTGCAGTAGCCTTTCGTTCAACGCAATACCGGTGGGAACGTTCTGTGCCCCGTAGCTGCGATTGAGGGCATCGATATCGCTGCCCACCCCGATGGTGTATATCGTCAAGCCCTGGTGCGCCGCCGCCGCCGCGGCCAGCACCGGGTTTTCAAATCCCGCGGTGTTACTGCCATCAGTTATCAGGATTAAAACCCGGTGCTCGGCTTCCTGTTGGTGCATCGACTTGATTGCAATACCTATGGCGTCACCGATCGCCGTATGCCGTCCGGCAAGCCCGGTGGTGACATCCAGCAGCAGTTCTTTCAGGGTATCGAGATCAAAGGTCAAAGGAACGTAGTTATAGGCCTGGCTGCCAAATAGTATCAACCCCAGGCGATCCCCCCGGCGGCGTTCGATAAATTTTTCGACCACGATTTTCAACACGTCAAGCCGGCTTGCCGTTTTCGAATCGATTGTCATGTCGGTTTCACTCATGCTACCGGAGATGTCGACGGCCAGCATCAGGTCGCGACCGCTCAAATTGCGTGAGACCGCGTCCTCCAGCCAGAAGGGTCGGCTTGCGGCCACTATCAGCGCGACCCAGAATAGCCAGAGAGCGAAGCCGGTAAGGCGGGCCGAGGATTGCCTGAAATCTGTAGGGGAAACCCAGTAGCGCTGCAACAGGGGTACCGAAATCGCGGGCTCGGGTCGTTCGCCGCGCGCTAAGGTCACTCTCGCCAGCAGCGGTAGCGGCAGTAACAGCATTGCCCACCACCAGTCAAATGCCAACATCAGTCCGCGCCTCTCCGCAATAGCCGTGGCTTGACGGCCACCAGCCAGCGCTCGCACAGGCCGAGTATGCGACCGCTATCCAGTTGTAGCTGTCGCTGATAAATGGCGTCAGCAAAAACCTGGCCAGCACCCCGGGTAAAACTATCGTCACCGAGGGCGCCGTCGAGGAAAGACAACCAGCCTGAACCGCTGGCGCTCTCGAGGTGCGACTCGGGGAAGGCAAGCAGGGAAACCCGTTTCAGCCATTGTGCAAGCTCGCGTGCGAGCTGCTGTGCGTCATCGCTTTCCAGGTGCGCCCGGCGGATGCGCTCTAACTCCAGTTTGGCCGCGCTGAATCGGCGCCGGGATTTGCGTCGCTGCAAAGCTATCCACAGCAGTCCGATCAGAGACAGGAGCAACAGGATAACGATCAGGTATCCCGGGGCGATCAACCACCACCCAGGCTCGGCAGGCGGGCTGATATCCTTTAATTCCTGTAATAACTCTTCATAAGTCATGTCATAATTTCAGGTTTTGCAGGAATTGCCGGGTGACGTCGCGGTTACAGGACACTTGCATCAGTGGCATGTTGAAGCGGGTGGCCAGGGCTTCGATGCGACTGCGATGATGCAGTTGCCATTGCAGCAGTAAGTCCCCCTGCCCTGGCCCGGTCAGATCAAGGCCCAGTCGCTGTCGGTTAATCAAAATCGGGTAATAGCCCCGCGGCCAGGCCTCTGTTTCGGTGTCATCATGAATCCAGAAGGCGTTGATGTCGTTGTGTTTGGCGAGGGCTGACAGAATTTCCAGGGATTCGTCGTCGAGTCCGATAAAGTCGGTAATCAACGCGATAATGGAGCCGGGTTTGACGACGCGCTGCAGTTCTCGTAACAGGAAATTGAGCCGGTTAGCGCCGTGTTCGAGCGGCAAATCGATGCGGCTGGCAGCGGCGAGATGATGAAACACGCTCAGTAATCCGGAGCGAGTTTTACCGGGTCTGACCTCGATGTGAAAACCGGGAGCAGCGATTAGCCCGCCGATTCGGTCGCCGGCAAAACTGGCAAGCCAGCCAACGTGGGCCGCGGTCTGGGCTGCGGCCCAGGACTTGAAAGCGTAACGGCTGCCGAAATACATCGACCCTGACAGGTCGACCGCCAACAGGGAGCGACGTTCTTTCTCCTCGGCGAAAATCTTGGTGTGCGCCTCCCCGGTGCGCGCCATAACGCGCCAGTCCATGGTTCTGACGTCGTCACCCGGGACATAGGCACGCGATTCCTCGTACTCCATGCCGCGCCCGCGCCCGCGCGTGCGCGTGTCGCGTGCGCCCGAACGATAGCTGGCGCGCCGCCGAATGTTTGACAGCGACATACCCGACAGGTGACCGCGTATCCTGACCAGTTCCTCAACCTCGATGCTGATTCCGGGTAGCTTGTCAGCATTCGCGGCCATGGCTTAACAGACCGCTACCCTGGCGAGCAATTCGTCGATCACCGCGTCGACCGACAATCCGTCCGCCTCCGCCTGATAGGTCAGCAGGATGCGGTGACGCATGATTTCATGCGCCAGTTGCTGAACGTCTTCGGGGGTCACATAGTCGCGCCCTTCGAGCCAGGCCAACGCCCGGCTGCAGCGATCGAAGGCCAGGGAGGCGCGCGGGCTGGCGCCATACTGGATCAGGCCCTCGAGCTCGTTCGAATAGGCTCCCGGGTTGCGGCTGGCGTCTACCAGTTGCGCGATGTACTGCTCGACCGAATCGGACACGTAGGTATCGAGAATCTGCCGACGCAGAGCGAACAGGTCTTGTTGCCTCATCGGTAGCGTATCGGGAATCGACAATACCTGCTCATCCTGCATGGCTTCCCGCCTTACTCGGCGCATGATTTGAACCTCCGTATCGACCCGGGGGTAATCGATGACGATCTTCAGCAGGAAGCGATCGAGCTGCGATTCGGGCAAGGGATAGGTCCCCTCCTGTTCGATCGGATTTTGCGTTGCCATGACAAAATAGAGTTCGGGCAAGGGATAGGTGGTTTTACCAACCGTAATCTGGCGTTCTTCCATCGACTCCAGCAAAGCCGCCTGCACCTTGGCCGGCGCGCGGTTGATTTCGTCGGCGACGATCACGTGGTGAAACAGCGGGCCCTGCTGAAAGCTGAAGCTGCTGTCCTGTGGCCGGTAAACGTCGGTGCCGGTGAGATCGGCCGGCAGCAGGTCGGGGGTAAACTGGATGCGTTGAAAATCACCTTCGATGCCGCTGGCCAGGGTTTTCACGGCGCGGGTTTTGGCGAGCCCCGGAGGGCCCTCCACCAGGATATGACCATCGGCCAGCAATGCCACCAGCATTCGCGAGGTCAGCCTGGGTTGCCCGAGAATGCGCGAGTCCATGAAGTCGCGCAGTTGCTGCAATTGTTCTCGCGCTGGTTTCGTCTCTGCTGCGGACATCGGCCTGGGCATGTTAGGTAAA
>CAMYML010000213.1 GCA_947259305.1 uncultured Gammaproteobacteria bacterium
CTCGAACCGATCATCATGGCCGTCCTCGGCGTACTGGTTGGCGGTCTGATTGTCGCTATGTACCTGCCCATCTTTAAACTGGGATCGGTGGTATAGGGAAAGCTGCTTGTTCGACCCTTTCATTACTCTATTCCAACAGCAGCCGCTTACCTATTTCGCCACCCTGTTCATCCTTGGAGCGACGGTCGGCAGCTTTCTGAATGTTGTGATTTACCGTCTGCCGGTAATGATGCAGCGCGAGTGGCGACAGGATTGCCTCGAATTTCTCGAACAGCCGGCCGAGAATCCGCCGGACAAGTTTAACCTGAGCAGCCCACGTTCGCGCTGCGGTAACTGCGGCCATCAAATTACGGCGCTGGAGAACATACCGATTATCAGCTACCTGATAATCGGCGGCAAATGTTCATCCTGCAAGACATCGATTTCTGCACAATACCCACTGGTGGAACTGTTTACCGCGATTGTTTCGGTCGTTGTCGGCTGGAAGTTTGGGGTCAGCCTGCAGGCGATCGCGGCGCTGTTGATGACCTGGAGCCTGATTGCGGCCAGCGGTATCGATATTGGTCATAAACTGCTGCCCGATACGATCACGTTACCCTTGCTCTGGCTGGGTATTTTACTGTCCTTGTTCGATGTTTTCATCAGCCTCGAAACCAGCGTAACAGGCGCCATGGTCGGCTATATGAGCCTGTGGAGCGTGTTCATTCTGTTCAAGCTTGTCACCGGCAAGGAAGGCATGGGCCATGGAGACTTTAAGCTGCTCGCCATGCTCGGCGCATGGCTGGGCTGGAAACCGTTGTTCGTGGTTATCCTGACCTCTTCAGTGGTCGGGGCGGTCGTCGGCATCAGCATGATCCTGCTGAAGATAACCGAACGCGGCACACAGATTCCCTTTGGACCCTACCTCGCCGCCGCGGGCTGGATGACCCTGCTCTGGGGCAGTGAGCTGATGCAATTCTACTTCTCACTGTTCGGCCTGTAAGCTAAGAATACGCCATGTTTTCGGTCGGGCTAACCGGGGGTATCGCATCGGGTAAAACCACGATCAGCAACCTGTTTTCGAAATTGGGCGTAGCGGTTATCGACACCGATATCATCAGTCGGAATTTACTCGAGCCGGGGGAGCTTGCCTTTGACCAGGTCTGCGCGCATTTCGGCGCGAGTATCGTAAACGCCGATGGTAAAATCGATCGTGTCCGGCTGCGGGAAATTGTGTTTAATAATCCGGCTGAAAAGTCATGGCTCGAAACCATGCTGCATCCATTAATTTATCAGCGCAGTCATGATGCAATTGTCACAAACGCCGGCGCGGACTATGTTCTGGTGGTAGTACCCTTGTTGTTCGAAACCAATTTCCAGTCGCTGGTCGATCGCATTCTCGTCGTTGACTGCCCGGCGGAGCAGCAGATCGAGCGCCTGGTAAAACGTGACCAGATAGACGAATCGCTGGCGCAAAAAATGCTGCAGCAACAGTTGAGTAATGCCGAGCGGGTAGCTCGGGCGCACGATACCATCGATAATCGATCCGCAGACGTCGACCTCGAATCCCAGGTCGCCGCCCTGCACAGGCGTTATTTGCAGCTGTCGGGTGCTTGATAAGCGGACGGGTTTGCATGCGATCGGTGTCGACATGGTCGACCTGTTTTCAGCTATACTTTAGGAGTTTTGCAATAGTTCACGAACGATGTCGGGCAAATACCAAACATACGAACAGCCGCTGAATGAGCGCATCCGCATGTGTCTGCGGGTAGAGACTCTGATGAAGCGGTTTCATTACTTCGAGGCCTGGAAAGGCGACTGGAGCGCTTACAGCGCCCTGCTGACTATTCTCGAGCTGACTTCATTGCTCGAGCGGGGTGATTTAAAACAGGAATTAATGAAGGAGCTGGAACGGCAGCATGCGGCACTCAAGGCATTGGCCAAACACCAGGAAATTGACCACTCCAAGCTCGACATCATCCTGAGCAAGCAAAAACACGCGCTGGAGCAACTGCATCGTCTCGATGGCAAACTTGGGGAACATTTGAAACGTGTCGATTTCCTGCTTGGCATCAAACAGCGGACCTCGATCCCCGGGGGCTCATGCGACTTCGATTTACCCCAGCTTCGCTTCTGGTTGAACCGGGAGCACGACCCGCGGGTCATAGACCTGCAGACATGGTGCGCGCCCTACTGCCGATTGGAAGGCGTGATTGAATTAGTCCTCAAGGCAATTCGTGACAGCGCCTCGGCCAGGCCGGTTATCGCCGAAAACGGCTTTTATCAGCAACCGCTGGACTCCAAACAGCCGACCCAGTTAATTCGTATTGGTGTCGCTGCAAATGAAATGATTTATCCGGAAATCAGCGCCGGCAAGCACCGCTATTCGGTTAGATTCATGCGTATCGATGCGGGCGAGATGACACCAACCCAGGTTAAGGAAGACGTTGAATTTCTGCTTTCGCGCTGCACCTTATAGCGTCCAGGATTGGAATATCGGCCGCCGGAAACGGGTACAGGTCGATTTCGTCCGGGCCGATCCAGGTAATGGCCTGTTGTTCCCTGGCCCTGACTTGGCCGCGGTACTCATCGACGCTCCAGGTATCAAGTAAAATATTCCGCTCCGGGTAACGGTGATAAACCCGCATGTAGGGGGCTGCCGAGGTCACCTCGATATTAATTTCCTCGACGAGTTCGCGTCGCAGGGCCTGCCAGGGCGACTCGTCCGCCTCGAGCTTGCCTCCCGGTAATTCCCAATGGTGCTCGAGATGTTTGCCCTGCTGGCGTTGGGCAATCAGAAACCTGCTGCGATCCGGATTCCAGATTATTGCTGCAACAACGTGAATATGATCTTCATCGATTAACAAAGGATTGTCAGCTTCGGTATTCCGCATTAATTTTCACGTAGTCGTAAGACAGATCAGAAGTCCAGATACGCGCTGTCGCATGCCCCAGGTTCAGGTTGACCCGGATGACGATTTCCTCGCCTGCCATTTCAGCCTGCCCCAGAGCTTCGCGGTAATCCGGATCGGGCAGTCCCTGATGCAGCAGCCGCACCGGGCCCAGGTAAAGATCGAGCAGATTGGTCTCAATCTGCGAAAGCGGCGCGCGACCGATCGCCATGATGAATCGACCCCAGTTTGGATCCGAGGCAAACAACGCGGTTTTCACCAGCGGAGACTCAGCAATTGTAAAAGCGATGCTGCGCGCATCGGCCTCGCTGGCGGCGCCCTCGACATTGACTTCAACGAATTTGGTAGCGCCCTCGGCATCGCGAATGATCGCCTGTGCGAGCTTTTCGAAAACATCCTGCAGCGCCTGGCAGAACTGCGCATGCTGCAGGTCTACCCTGGCCCCGGTTGCGCCAGTGGCAATCAATACACATGAGTCGTTAGTCGAGGTGTCACCGTCAACCGTAATCGAGTTGAAACTTCCGGCTACCATTTGCTGGAGCATTTGCTGGAGGCTGTCTGGCTGGATTTCGGCATCGGTGGCGACAAAACTGAGCATGGTCGCCATATCCGGTTTGATCATACCCGAACCCTTGGCCATTCCGGTAATAGAAACGGTCTTACCGTCGACGTCGAGTCGTACACTGACCGCCTTGGGCAAGGTGTCGGTGGTCATGATGCCTTGCACGGCAGCAAGCCAATTATCAGCCTCGAGCCCGGCAAGCAGTTCAGGAATCGCAGATTTTATCGGCAGTACGGGCAACGGCTCGGCGATAACCCCGGTTGAGAAAGGTAATACCTGTGCGCGGGATACGCCGGTTGCAGCAGCAACGGCCGCGCAGCATTCGATCGCATCCTTTAGCCCCGCCGCACCGGTGCCAGCGTTGGCGTTGCCGGAATTGATTAACAAGTAACGCGATGCTGGCTCACTGGACAGCTGTTGCCGGCACAGCTGCACCGGCGCCGCGCTGAAATGACTTTGGGTAAATACCGCCGCCAGACTCGACCCCGCCGATATTTCTATCAGCGTCAAATCCTTTACCGCAGTATCGTTTTTAATCCCGCTATGCGTTGCTGCCAGACGAATTCCCTTGACGGGATGAAGTGTCGTCGGCGCTTTCAATCCTACTGCCATTGTCGGAGCTCTACAGTTTACCGTGGCACTGTTTGAACTTTTTACCAGAACCGCACCAGCAAGGCTCGTTGCGGCCTATCTTGCGTTCCTTGCGTACAAATGGTTGCGCCACGTCTTCACTCGCCGAGTTGGCATCGAGCGGGTTCAGTGCACTGGCGTGTTCCATTCTTATGGCCTGGTCGGTTTGATGGCTTTGCTCCAGCGCTTCAACCTGCTCCTCGCCGCGAATCTGAACCCGCGTCATAGCCTGCACCGCCTCGTAGTTGATCCCGTCGAGCATGTCGGTAAACATTTCAAAGGATTCGCGCTTGTATTCCTGCACCGGATTTTTTTGTGCGTAGCCGCGCAAACCAATGCCCTGGCGCAGATAATCCATCGCCGCGAGATGTTCCTTCCAGTGCCGGTCCAGAATCATCAGCGTTATTTCTTTTTCCGCGCGAACGATCAGTTCCTCGCCCAGAACCTCGACCTTGGCCTGATAATCCTGCTCGAAACTTTCGACAATGCGCTCGAGCAAATCTTCGTCGGTGATATGGTCGTCCTGATCAATCCAGCCCTGTATCGGCAACTCGACGCCAAACTCGTTTACCAGCGCCTGCTCCAGGCCTTCGATATCCCATTGCTCGTCGAGTGAATTAGCCGGCACATGTGCGCGAAACACGCCCTGCAGTACGTCCTTGCGCATGTCGGTGATTGCCTCAGAAATACTCGCGCTGTGCAACAGGTCGTTACGTTGCTGGTAAATCACCTTGCGCTGATCGTTGGCGACATCATCATATTGCAGCAGCTGTTTGCGGATATCGAAGTTGTGGGCCTCGACCTTGCGTTGCGCGTTTTCAATCGCGCGGCTAACCCAGGGATGTTCGATCGCCTCGCCTTCTTCCATGCCCAGCTTCTGCATTAATCCGGCCACCTTTTCGGAGGCGAAGATACGCATCAGGCTATCTTCCATAGACAGATAAAAACGCGATGATCCAGGATCTCCCTGGCGCCCGGAACGACCGCGCAACTGGTTATCGATGCGTCGGGATTCGTGGCGTTCGGTGCCGATGATATGCAATCCGCCGGCCCCGATAACCTTGTCGTGGCGCTGCTTCCACTCCTCGGTTAGAAGCTTGCGTTGCTCTACCTGATCTTCGGGAATTTCCTTCAGCTGCACTTCGAGATTGCCGCCGAGTACGATATCGGTTCCGCGCCCCGCCATGTTGGTGGCAATAGTAACCGTACCGGGAAGACCGGCATCGGCGATGACCTTGGCTTCCCGTTCGTGTTGCTTCGCGTTCAGAATCTGGTGCTTGATCTTGACCTTGTCGAGCAGGCCGGACAGGAATTCCGAGGTTTCCACCGAGGTGGTGCCCACCAGTACCGGTTGGCCACGCTTCACGCAATCGCGGATATCCTCAATGATCGAATCGTACTTTTCCTGTGTCGTCAGATATATCAGATCCCCCATGTCCTCGCGCACCATCGGCTGATTGGTTGGCACCACGACGACTTCAAGACCATAAATCTGCTGGAACTCGAATGCCTCGGTATCGGCCGTACCCGTCATACCGGCGAGCTTGTTATAAAGCCTGAAATAGTTCTGGAAGGTAATCGAAGCGACGGTCTGATTTTCGTGCTGAATCCTGACGCCTTCTTTCGCTTCGATGGCCTGATGCAAACCCTCCGACCAGCGTCTGCCCGGCATGGTGCGACCGGTAAACTCGTCGACAATTACAATCGTGTCATCCTGCACGATATAGTCAACATCACGGTTATAGATAGCATGTGCTCTCAGGCCTGAATTCAAATGGTGAACCAGCGCGATATTGGCGGCTTCGTAAAGACTCTCGCCGGCATTGAGCAATCCAGCTTCCAGCAATAGCTGTTCAGCGGTGTCGTGACCCGCCTCGGTTAAAAAGGCCTGTTTGGATTTTTCATCAACGCTGTAATCCCCGGGGCCATCCTCGGTTTTGACCCGGGTCAGGCGCGGGATAATGCTATTGATCCGGGTGTAGAGCTCGGAACTGTCGCTGGCCTGGCCGGATATGATCAACGGCGTACGCGCTTCGTCGATCAGAATCGAGTCAACCTCGTCAACGATCGCGTAATTCAATTCACGCTGAACCCGTTCGTCCAGGGTAAAGCACAGATTGTCATGCATGTAATCGAAGCCGAACTGGTTGTTGGTGCCGTAGGTGATATCGGCCTGGTAGGCCTCGCGCTTGTCGTCGTAGTCCATCGTGCTTAACACCACGCCAACGCTTAAACCCAGGAAATTATATATCTGTCCCATTATGGCGACGACCGGTTGGCATCTCGGTGATTGCCG
>CAMYML010000214.1 GCA_947259305.1 uncultured Gammaproteobacteria bacterium
GGACAACCCGTGCATTTTATTGGCGGGAAGGCACCTTATTGCTGTTAATACGATAACCCTTGAAAACTTGCTTGTAATCGAAGA
The DNA here is from genome assembly GCA_947259305.1 of uncultured Gammaproteobacteria bacterium. Lineage (GTDB taxonomy): Bacteria > Pseudomonadota > Gammaproteobacteria. The sequence continues at coordinate 85 of CAMYML010000214.1, forward strand.
CGGTATCTATACTCATATGATTTGGTTTAATCAGGATAAGAATTAAGCGGATTTGTGGTATTAATGTGATGAAACGCCGGACCTTATTGGGTTCTCTGCTGACGCTCGCGGTTTTTGCGGCTGTTGTGATTTTCAAATTGACCGAGCAGCCGTTTCTCTGGACGTTGTTGGTATGGACTGTGAGTTCATTTCTCGGCGCGGCAGCCTTGAGTGGTTCATGGCCAAGGGCCGTACAGATCAATTTTGCTGCAGTTTTGCTGGTATTGACCGGATACGAAGGTTACTTGGTTATGCGCGAAATGGCTGTCGATCCAACACATATTCAAGGGGACTACACCATCGACTATTTTGACGCAGATAAGCTGCTCGGGTACGGTCCGGCCAAATCGAGAGTCGCCACCGCGCAGAAGTACCATGACGACACCTTGATTTACAGCGTCCGGTATACGATCGACGACCGAGGACTAAGGGTATCGCCGCCATCTAAAGCCCCCCTGCTTGGCTGCGTGCTGTTTTTTGGCGGATCGGTGACCTTCGGCGAGGGCGTCGAGGATGACGAGGCACTGCCCTACCAGGTTGGATTGCTCACTGACCACCGGTATCGAGTCTACAACTTTGCGTTTCACGGATACGGGCCGCACCAGATGCTGGCGATACTCGAAAGCGGGCGAGCTGATGAAATTATTCGTTGTCGACCGTCTCACGTGGTTTACCAGGCGATTATCCCCCATGTGGAGCGAGCAGCGGGTTTAGCCATCTGGGACAAGCAAGGACCGCGGTACATCAGAAAGCAGGGGGGTGGAGTTGTGCTGGCGGGCCGTTTCGATGACGCGGAAGTGAACCCACCCTGGAAACTATGGCTTGGACGCTGGTTGACCTATGATACGCTTTTTGGTCAGCGTCGTGCCGCGAACGATGTGGAAATTAAGCTGTACGCGGAGATTGTGGATGCTGCTAGATTATTTGTTGAACAGCAGTTTCACGATGCTGAATTTCATATGCTGATCTGGGACAACGATGAGCTTGCTTCACATGACCGGGTTATGCAGGCTCTCGAGGTCAAGGATTTGCAGCTGCATCATATTTCGGATGTTCTGCTTGGTTATTCTGAAGACAAAGCTCGGTTCGAATTGAGTGCCTACGACCACCATCCCGACGCGGCTGCACACGCTATGATTGCCCGATACATCGTACAGAATATTCTCGGTTATCAGCCTGACAGCGACAGTCATGTTGTCCATTGAGATGTTGACCACGAATGTGTTAATTCAGGACCAAAACCGGTTATTCCATCGTCTAGTGTTGCAAAAAAAGAAACGGCAGGATATCAGCGTGTAGAAGCAGATCCCTTGTCGATGATCTCTGCAGGCTCCGAAAAAGTGAGCGGCAGACTATACGGGCCGCGCCAGCTCGAAGTAACCGCGCTGCCGTTTATCCGTTAGCCACGGCAAGCAATTACGGTGACAGTTAACTTTATTCAGCAATTACGGTGACAGTTAACTTTATTCTGAAGACTTTTCCAATTGACTGAGGCGAGGTTCAGCGGCCGCTCCTGGCTGAACCAGGAAGCTCATGCTCCGGGACTGGGCGTCGGCTATTGAGTAATTGATCATCGACCGAAACACTGGCCTTGGATGCGTGTTTTGATCGAGCGGAGCTCATTGTTCAGTGCCCCGCCGTTGAGCCACCGTCAATTTGTAGTGCCGAGCCGGTAATAAATTCAGCCTCGACTGTGGCCAAATACAATACGGAACTGGCTATTTCCTCGGGGGTTGCCATGCGTTTCATTGGGGCGTAGTCGCACAGCATTTTCTCAAGGCTAACCGGATCATCGTCCTTGTCTATCCAGTCCCGACGAACCATGTCCGTATCGACATAGCCGGGACACACGCAATTGATTCGTATTTCCGGGGCTAGCTCGAGCGCCATGGCACGAGTCATATTGACTACGCCGCCTTTTGAAGCACAGTAGATGGCAGAATTTGGATTACCCATTAATCCAGCATCGGAAGCGATATTTATAATATTGCCGCCTGATTTTCTTAAGGCCCCCAGTGCGGTTCGACAACAAAAGAATGTGCCTTTCAGGTTCACGTTCAACGTTGTGTCCCATAAAGATTCATCGCTTTCTTCAATCAGCACATCGACCCCTATGCCTGCACTGTTAACCAGAATGTCGAGCCCCCCGAGAATTTCAATCGCGCTGTTAACGACGCTCTCGCAACCCGCAACGGTGCTCACGTCTCCCGGGGCCGCAAACAGGCGTTCATTATTCGAAATTCTGCTTATAGTTTTCGCGACCGAATCGACGCTTCTTCCGTTAATGGCCACATGAGCGCCCGCCTTGTTAAACGCGTTTACAACGGCATTGCCTATGCCACGAGTACCGCCGGTTACAAGCACCCGTTTATTAGTGAAGTCAAATCGCATCATTGGATTAATCGCCCTGGGCTTTGGATTTAAAATTCCGTAGGCCTACGATACTAGACTTCAATGTATTGCAACACCCAGATAAGTGAGAATGCCTGGCGTCTGGAAATGGCCGCAGGTCTGCTCACACTTTATTGTTTCGGGTGTCTCTATGGTCGCAAGCGTAGTTGTCGCGTCCAGGCCTTTACCGCCGCGCCTGCACAAGGCTAGAATCTCCGGATTGACTCCAGAGCAGAGTTTTTATTATGGCTGCCACAGCTTATAACCCCACCGGCGAGTACCAGCCCGAGTCGACCATAGGTCTGCCGGTGCTTTATGCCTGGCCCCCGCGCCCGCTGAAGGCGTTGAAATACCTGCTGTTCGACATGCTTTTCCCCTGGGGGCACCTGTATATCGGGCTGGCTTTCTGTTCCTGGTACTACCTGACGCCCGCGCTCGCTACCATGGCCGAGTTTGAGCCCGGCTGGATTGCGCAGATCTGGTTGCGCAACGCGGCCTTGTTGACGCTGGTCGCGGGCGGCCTGCACTGGTGGCTCTACCTGCGCCGCGGGCAGGAGCGTCGCTACAAGTACCACGACAGGTGGCCTGAAACCGACAACCGCAAGCTGTTTCTCTGGGGCAACCAGGTCTGGGACAACGTGTTCTGGAGTATCGTTTCCGGGGTCACGATCTGCACCGCCTACGAAGCGATAACTTTCTGGATTTACGCCAATGATTACCGGGCAGTGCCTTCGATCGGTGAACATCCGATTTATTTTGGCGCCATGATCCTGTTCGTGTTTTTCTGGGGCACCCTGCATTTTTACTGCGTGCACCGCTTCATGCACTGGCAACCGGTTTATAAAGTCGTGCACGAACTGCACCATCGCAACGTCAATACCGGGCCCTGGACCGGCATTTCGATGCATCCACTCGAACACCTGCTGTATTTCAGCGTATTCATTCTGTTCTGGTTGGTGCCGGTGCATCCGGTCGTCATTGTTTTGCTGAGCCTGTTCATGGCGATCGGTCCGGCGCCTTCGCATTCGGGATTCAACTTTGTCGCAATCGGTGGCCAGCGTTTTTTCACCGGCGACTGGTATCATCAATTGCATCACCAGTATTTCAATTTCAATTACGGCAACACCGTCGCGCCGCTGGACAGGGTTTTCGGCAGCTGGCACGACGGCAGCCGCGAATCGCTGCAGGCGCAGAAAGCGCGCATGCGGCGACAGCGCCGACAAACCGTCTGAGTGACTTTTTATGACTGAATCCGTAACCGGCGTTCGCGCCAAAAGTAAACGCCGTCGTCGCGGTGCCGGGTTGTCGCGAGCGGCGATATCTGCACCACGGTCAGGCGGTATTGTCGGCGGGCGTTACCAACCGTTGAATCCGTTGGACCTGCCGCGGCTCGACCAGGCGGTGCGCAAGATACTGATCGATGTCGGCATGTCGGAGGCGCCCGATAGCGTTGTCGAGCGCGTCACCGCGGCCGGCGGCAGTCTCGATGCCGACGGGCGCCTGCATTTTTCGGCCGAGCTGATCGAGTCGGCGCTGAACGGCATGCCGCGTGACTTCACGCTATGCGGGCAAAGCCCCGAGCATGATATGCAACTCGGCGGCGGGCGCGTGCACGTCGGTTCCGGCGGGGCCGCGCCGCTGGTGCTCGATCTCGATAGCGGCCGTTATCGTGAATCGAATTTGCGCGATCTTTACGCCGCCGCGCGCCTGGTCGACAGCCTCGACAATATCCACTTCTTCAGCCGCTCGCTGGTCGCGCGCGACATGCCGGATCTGCACAGTCTCGATATCAATACCGCTTACGCCTGCCTCGCCGGTACCCGCAAACACGTGTTTTCCGCGGTCTCGCTGGCGGCGCATGTCGAGGAAGTCGCCGAGATGTGTTTCCGCATCGCCGGTTCGCGCGCGGCATTTCTCGAACGCCCGTTTCTGTCACTGAACATCAATCCGCCGGTGCCGCCGCTGCGCTTCGATGCGGATTCCTGCGCAGTGCTCGCCGAGGCGGCCCGCCTGGGCATACCGCTGCATTCCAATACATTCGGGCAAATGGGCGCGTCGAGCCCGGTGACGATGGCGGGCACCATTGCCCAGACTATCGCCGAGACCCTGTCCGGCATGATCTTCGCGTGGTTGATCAATCCGCAGGCAAAGATTATTTTCGGGACGCGTCCGCTGGTAACCGACCTGCGTACCGGCGCGATGAGTGGCGGCAGCGGCGAGGGCGCGATTGCGATGGCGGCGAGTGCGCAGATGGCAAACTATTACGGGTTGCCGAACTCGACGATCGCCGGCGCCACCGACAGCAAGATCGCCGATGCGCAGAGTGGATACGAGAAATGCCTGACGGTGACGCTTGCGGCGCAGGCCGGATCCAACCTGATTACCCAGGCCGGCGGCATGCAGGCCAGTTTGATGGGCTGTGCGCTGGAAAGCTATGTCATCGATAACGATATGCTCGGCGGCATCCTGAAATCGCTGACCGCCATCGAGGTCAACGATGAAACCCTCGCGCTCGATGCTATCGACGAAGTGGTGCACGGCGAAGGGCATTTTCTCGGCCGGCCGGAAACGCTGCAGCGCATGCAGTCTGATTTTGTTTATCCGGATATCGGCGACCGGCGCACGATCGACGACTGGGAAGCGGATGGCGGCAAGGACATCCGCGAAGTCGCGCGCGAGCGCACGCGGCAGATTTTGCAAACGCATTATCCGACCCATATTGCGGCCGAGCTGGATGCACAATTACGCGATCGATTTGATATCCGCCTGCCGCGAGCGGAAATGGAGGCGGCTTGAAAATTGCAATTTTTGGCGTGGGCGCAATGGGTTCGATTTACGCCGGGCTGATGGCCGAGGCCGGTCATGAAATCTGGGCGGTCGATATCTGGCAGGCGCATGTCGATGCCATCAATCAAAACGGCCTGCGCGTCGAAGGCGCCCGCGGCGACCGCGTGGTGCCGGGTATTCACGCGACTTCTAACGCGGCTGATGTCGGCGTTTGCGATCTTTACGTGCTCGCGACCAAGGCCGCCGGCGTCGGTCCCGCCGCGGAGATGATTGCGCCGCTAATGGGGCCGAAGTCGATGCTCATCACAATCCAGAACGGGCTGGGCGCGGGCGAACGGATCGCCCGCTTCATGGATACCGAGCGGGTGTTACTCGGCGTCGCTGACGGTTTCGGTGCGTCGATGAAGGGACCGGGCCAGGTGCATCATAACGCGATGAACCTGATCCGCGTCGGCGAAATGAACGGCGGCATGAGCGAACGTTTGCAGGAAATAACCCAGGTCTGGCAGGATGCCGGTTTTAATGCCCAGGCCTTTGCAGACATCGATCAACTGATCTGGGGCAAGTACATCTGCAACGTTGCTTTCAGCGGCCCCTGCACCGTGTTCGACTATAGTCTCGGTGAATTAATGGCCGATCCGGCGGCCTGGTCGATCGCGCAGGGCTGTGCCCTCGAAGTCTATGCGCTGGGGCAGGCGAAAAACATCAGCTTTACGTTTGACGATCCGCTCGCCTACGTCGAGGCCTTCGGCCGCAAGATGCCCGACGCGCGACCGTCGATGCTGCTCGATCATCACGCCCGGCGCCGGTCCGAAATCGATGCGATCAACGGCATGGCGGTCGAACTCGGTAAACAGCTCGGCATAGCGACACCTTACAACGAGGTTTTGACCGCCGTAATTCGTCGGCGCGAAGCCGGGTTCTAGTTTTACGAGGATGGTATACTTACCAGTTAACGAGAAACCATGATGTGCGCGCACATTATTGCCAGGTGATTACAGCCACAATGTCATCAAATAATTCCACTGATAAGCTTGATCGCGTTGTTTCACAGGCTCGCGCTGCCGGGGATGA
>CAMYML010000215.1 GCA_947259305.1 uncultured Gammaproteobacteria bacterium
ACGGTAATCGCCCGCCTCGGCGTGGTAAAGCCAGCCCTGGATATCCTCGCCGGCCGGGCAGGCGTGGTTGCAAGGAGGCAGACGGTCGACGTATACGGGCCGCTCGCTGCGCCAGCTGCCGGTCTTGTTGAGCAGACTGCTGCCGACAGTCAGCGTGACGGCAAACGGGGTTTTTTCGGTTTCGTTGTTCACGCCGTATCCTCCCCATCCGCGAGCAGATCGAAGCGGCGAATGTTGCGCTCCGCGATTGCACGCAGCGCTTCGAGTTGATGTGCATTCTCGAGCGCAAACACGTGCGCGAAGCGACGTTGCAGTTTGAGGTAATCCTCGACAGGTTTGCGCTCCCGAATCCTCGTCGACGCCGTCAGCTCTCCGTACTCGGCCTCGAACAGTGGAAACATGCCGCACTGCGTGGCCAGTCGCGCCACCTTGATGGTGTCCGCCGGACGCGAACCCCAACCCAGTGGGCAGGGCACAAACACTTCCAGGTAGCGCGCGCCATGAAAGCTCATCGCCTTGACCACCTTGTATTCGAGGTCGTGCAGATCATGCACCGATGCGGTCGCGACATAGGCTATGCCGTGCGCCATCGCGATCAGCGGCACGCTCTTGCCGGTGTTCAGTTCATTACCGGGATCACTACCCGCGACGGTGGTGGTTGCAGTGCGCGCCGCCGGTGGCGTCTGGCTCGAGCGTTGCACGCCGGTATTCATGTAGGCCTGATTGTTGTAGCAGACGTAGAGCACATCATCGTTGCGATCGAACATACCCGACAGACAGCCCATGCCAATATCGGTCGTGCCACCGTCGCCACCTTGCGCGATCACGCGCACGTCCTCCCGCCCCCTGGCGCGTAACGCGGCCGCGATTCCGGTGCCGACCGCAGGTGCGTTGCCGAACAGCGAGTGTATCCACGGCAGGCGCCAGGCAGATTCGGGATAGGGTGTCGTAAATACTTCGAGACAACCCGTCGCGTTGGCTGCGATGAGCTGGTCGTTCGTTGCGCGCAATGCCGCGTCGACAACGTAGCGCGCGCCGAGCGCTTCGCCACAGCCCTGGCAGGCGCGATGCCCCGAGTCGAGCGAGTTGGCCCGTTCGACGCTCGCCTGCACCGTTCGCTGCGCCTCGTTCAGCAGCCGATTACCGACCGTGAAGGTGCCGGTCTGGTAGAACTTTACGCGCTGCTCGGAATCTGGGCCTTTAGTCATTCGGAACTCCTGGCGACGGCATCGGCGCCGGCGATATCGCGCAGAATGCTTTCGGCGCTCGGCCCGGGACGCTGGATATCGCGCAAACGCTCGAGTTCGCGGTGGACTACGGCAACGTCCAGATCGTGAAAATGCGGTTCTTCCAGTTCGTCACGCACGCCCTTGTCCAGCATACGCCGCAGGTTGTCGCGCGTGATCGGGCGACCGCCGAGGCCGCCAATGACCGAGTACACCGCAATCGGCAAGCTGGCAAGCGCCATGCGCACATCGGCGGCGAGAATGCCGCCCATGCCGACCGCCAGGCTTTTCTCGAATACGATTACCCGTTTTGCACCCGCCAACGCATCACGTAGCTGTTGCTTCGGAAAGGGGCGGTAGCTGCGGATCGACAACAAACCGATCGACGAGCCATCCTGCCGCATATCGGCCAACACCGACTTCATCGTGCCGACAACCGAGCCCATGGTCACTACCACCGTGCTCTTGTCTTCGATGTCAAAGGTTTTTAGCAACCCGCCGGAATCGCGACCGAACAGCGCCTCGAATTCGGCCGCATGGCGTGGAATCAGATCGAGCGCTTCGAGCTGCTTGTAATGCGCGAGAAACCGCACCTCGGCGAAAGCTTCCGGCCCCACCATTGCACCCATGGTAATCGGAGCCAGGGGGTCTAGCGCCTGGTGCGGTTCGAATGCGGGCAGGAAACGATCGACGTTGGCCTGGTCCGGCACATCGACACGGGTATAGGCATGCGTAAGAATGAAGCCATCCATGCACACCATCACCGGCAGGCTCGCCGCTTCCGCCAGCCGGAACGCCTGCACGTGCACGTCCGCTGCCTGCTGGTTGTCCTCGACAAACAGCTGAATCCAGGCAGCATCGCGCGCGGCCATCGAGTCACTCCAGTCGTTCCAGATATTGAGGGGCGGACCGATGGCGCGGTTGCCCACAGTCATGACGATCGGCAGCCCCAGGCCGGATGCGTTGTAGACGGCCTCCATCATGAACAGCATGCCCTGGCTCGAGGTTGCCGTATAGGTGCGCGCCCCGGTGGCAGAGGAACCGATACACACGCTCATCGCGCCGAACTCGGATTCAACGTTCAGGAACTGGCAGTTACCGACGAGGCCGCGTTTAACCATATCGCCGAGGCCCTCGACGATATGCGTCTGCGGTGTAATCGGATAGGCAGCGATCACCTCCGGGCGGCAAGCCGCCACGGCCTGCGCTACGGCCGCCGAACCCTCAATCTGTTGCAGCATGTGCCTTCCTCCCGCCTCAGTCTGCCTGCGCCGCGTCGTGCGCTGCACGCGCCACGATGATATTGCTGTGCGCAATATCACCTGAAAACTTGTCGTTGATCGCCGTGATGACAGACTCGAGATGCAAAACGTCGGAGAGTGCCGTAAACGCCCCCAGTAACGCCGTATTGGGCGTCGGTCTGCCCAGGTGGCGCAGCGCGAGCTCGGTCGCGGCGACCGTGTAGACGTGGTGCTCGGGCAGGCGCGCTAGCTCATCGTCGATATGGAGTTCGGGTAATCGGCGGGCTGTATTGATGAGTAGAAATCCATCGTCCGCCAGCCCACTGAAAACATCGACCGCATGGAACAGGGTTGGATCCTGGATGATCAGCAGGTCGGGGCGCAGAACCGGCTCCGTGAGCTCGATGGGATCGTCGTCAATACGCACGTAAGCCACCACCGGGGCGCCCATGCGCTCCGAGCCGAAACTCGGAATTGCCTGCGCATGCCTGTCCTCTGCGAAAGCCGCGATAGACAGCATCTCGGCGGCAGTCACAACACCCTGACCACCACGCCCGTGAATGCGTATTTCAAACATGCGTGTCCTGTGTTCTCCTTACTTATTATTCGGTCATTACTCGCTACCGTCAGGCGATAGTTATTGGTTGACCATTAGAGCACATCCGGTATCGGGGAAATTGACCTGAGTCATCTTTGAAAACCTTAAGTAATGCCGTGAGGTTAGAGCGCTGAAGTGCAGTTAAAAAAATAAAGGGCCAGGTCTTTGATTTTTGATGCGACCCTGATTTAGAGACCAAAAGTCAAAGACCGGACCCCCTTCTTTCCCCACCCGAAGCGGACGCTCAGGAATCGGCTGTGGGGGAAAAACCGACTCTAAGCAGTAACACAGGTTTTAGCGAGATATGGGGCGCAGTTCCCTTTGTCCATTTGAATTCGAGCGCTGGGCGCTTGTTGTAGGCAATAAAATTCCGCAGCATTGTTGGAGCAGATGCGGTCGGCACAAGCTGGAGACTTGCTTACTCTTTCCCGATAAGTTCCGATTTCCCGCCACCCAGGGTTTAAGGATTTTTGAAATCAGGTTCGAAGACAGGCTGATCGACGGTCAAAGGCCTCCCCGTGGGGAGGCCTGACTCGTTGGGATTTAAACTTTTACTCTAATCACAAAATGCGACCGGGGACAGCTCGCACAGCAGATCCCTGGTTTCTTCATCGATGATTTCTTCATCGTTGCAATTACCCAAAACATCTAGCGAAGTACCGGTGCACAGTAACTCTTCACGCTCGCCGGTGGGATCGCCGTCTTCGAGGGCGACGCCCAACACGAAACCAGTACCGGCGATAAAGTACTTGAACTCACCCGAATCGGGCTCCGGCGGGATAAATTCCTCTGTCTTGGCGCATTCTCCACCGCAGGGATAGTTTAAATTTACTAATGGCTCGCCCTCGTACTCTTCCTCCTGATCGGCATTCACCGACACGTACCGGATAACGTCCTCAGCTTCGCCCAGCAGGAACTCCTGACGATGAGCGCTGCCGTCGCCTGACGTAGTTGGATTTGCCTTGATCAGGATTCCCGACTTGGCAGCATCGCGTCCGGCCATGAAAGAACCGTCAAGATCGACAAGTATGCCATCCTCGAAATTGCGCGCGACTTCGCCGCAGTAGTGTACGTCACCATTCTTGTTCTGAGCGTAATAGTCATCAGTTACTTCGACGGCTTCGAACTCGTCATCGCCTACTTCCAAAACGATATCGACCACTAAACGGCAATTTACCCCATCAATTGGATTTCCATCTTCGTCTTCCGTGAACAATTTGAGCACTTCGCCGGTCACCGTGACGACGACGATTTCATCTGCGTCGCCCCCAACACCTTGCAACACGTGGGTATGTCCCGGTATCAAAGAAAAATACGGATTAGTAGCCCCTTCTACTCCCGGTTCTGGTTCAAAATTACCTGGCGTCAGAAAGGCCTCAGGGTCATAGCGATCCTCCATGAGTATTTCGCAGACATTGTTGCGTGCCTCGCGCTGTTCGCCGCAAAGTTCCTTATCTTCGCTGCGAGCAATCCGAGCCTCATCAAAGCAGGCTTCGCGCTCTTCGGCGTCGCCCAGGTTGATGCACATGGCGGTTACCGCGAAGTACTCCTCTTTGACTTCGTTACGACAGGAGCGGAACATTTTATTGGCCGTCCGTTCACAAATGGTCAGGCTGTTGCGCTCATAGTCATCGTCATCATTATCGTGACCCCAAGTGGCCAGGGCCAGTGACGAAGTCGTCAATAAACCGACGGTCATAATGTAAATAAACCATTGTTTCAGGGTAATCTTCATTTCAAGCTCTCCTTTTTGTTATGGATCTGTCATACAGATACTCTAGGAGCTTCCAACTTTAGGCAGGCAACCTGAAGATTTCCTGAAACGCTCCAGGGAAAAGTGAACTCGTGTAGTTTGACGCAGGTAATCGAGGGCGTAATGCCGGGGACAGTATACCTATTTACAGAAAACTGACTTACTTCCCGAAATTTTTAGAGGTTGTTCGTCGGATTTAATTACCACAATACGAGTGCCCGTTCGTTTAATCGGTCGTTATTGTCAAGGCCCCGTTTTGGACGGATACTGCAAAGTAAACCGGAAGCGCCCTCTTTGTTCAGCTAGTCATCTCCCGGTTATTCCCCTTTGCGGCCACTTGACTTTGACGCTCACCATCAGCAGGAGTCCAGCATAAAAAAATACCAGTGATCAGTTCGGCGGGATGGTTTATCAGTAAATTATTCGGAGTAAGTTGGTATGATCCAGATATGGATATACGGAACTTTGCAAGAAGTGCTAAATATTCTTCGAATAGTTCCCCAATCTTCGACTTTCCAATCAAGGACAATAACTGATATGCGGTTTTCGGAGGTCTTGTTACGACTCGGGTGCCATTTGGTCGGTTGGTTGATCATTTACAGCCATTGCATTTGGCTAGGGGTTATTCCCCAGCTTGATTGTGGTTCCGAGAGCGAGGAGCTTTTTCGTTTGTCTTTAGGCTTTAGCCCATTGGTAATAGTTGCCTCCCTGCTACTCGGACTCGCGAATAAATTGACGACTGTCGTCAATTACCTGAAGTGGATGGCGGTACCATTGATTTTACTGGTACCTCTGACAGTCAGCCCGATCTTGACCGCACTGCAGACGACTACATTCGGAGGACTGGATTTTTGCGGATTGGGTACGGCGACTGGCTGGCAACGCAGTTGGGCACCGATACAAATTATTACCCTCGTAGTTATTGTCGCCGCGGCGATTCGATTTGCTATGAAGCGCTCTCAAATCGTTGCTTAAATCGAGAAAACCTGCAGAATAGATGCTGCGGTTGAATCAAATTAGAGGCTAAATCAGGCCCACCGCTCTCTGTGGCGCTAGCCGCGAGTAACAAACAATAAGGTGATAAGAAATGGGAATGATGAGCGAATTCAAAGACTTTGCCATGCGCGGTAATGTTGTCGATATGGCCGTGGGTATCGTCATTGGTGGGGCGTTCGGAAAAATTGTGTCTTCTTTCGTTGCCGACGTTCTGATGCCGCCAATCGGCTTGCTGCTCGGCGGCGTTGATTTTAGTGATCTGGCGATCAAGCTGAAGGACGCCGTCGGCGAGGCGGCGCCCGTTATGATCAACTATGGGAAATTTATTCAGACGGCGGTCGACTTCGTTATTATTGCGTTTGCCATCTTCATGGTCGTGAAAGCGATGAATTCCATGAAGAAACCTGAAGAGGCGCCGGCACCCGCACCTGATCCAGGGCCAAGTGCTGAAGAAACCCTGCTGGGTGAGATCCGCGATCTGCTGAAGAAGTAAATGCTGCAGGCATCCTCGAGCCACCGGCGCAATGATTTGGC
>CAMYML010000216.1 GCA_947259305.1 uncultured Gammaproteobacteria bacterium
GCGCCTACGCTAACCGATTGGTGCAAACCCCAACACTGGACCATCTCGCGGCCAACGGGGTGCGTTTCGATAACGCCTACACGCCTTCGCCCATCTGTATTTCGGCGCGCGCCAGTTTCGCCACCGGCACCCAGGTGTTCGAGCATCGCTGCTGGTCGTCGGCGCAACCCTATTACGGCCAATATCCAAGCTGGATGCATGCTCTGCGCGCGCAGGGGCACGCGGTGGTTGCAATCGGCAAACAGCATTATCGTTCGGCGGCGGACGATACCGGTTTCAGTGAACAGATCCTGCCGATGTACCTGGCCAATAATGGTAGAGGCTGGCCCCAGGGATTGCTGCGCCGGCCGCTGGGAGAATTTCCCGATGCGGCCGAAATGGCTGCGCTGCTCGGTCCCGGGGAAACTCAATATACCCGGTACGACAGGGATATTACCGCCGCGGCTATCGAGTGGCTCGAGCAACAATCGACCAGCAGCGACAAGCCCTGGGTTTTATTCGTGTCTTTCATCTGCCCGCATTTCCCGCTGTCGGCGCCGCGGCAATTTTACGATCTGTATCACGCTGTCGAGCTACCCGAACCCTATGACCGGGACCCGGCAAAACAATTGAAACATCCGGTCATCGATGCGATGCGGCGCTTCTGGGATTACGCCGATTACTTCGAGCCTGAAGCCGAAATAGAAGGCCTGCGCAACTATTATGGCCTGTGCAGTTTTCTCGATGACAATATCGGCCAGGTACTGGCAGCGCTGGAGGCTTCGGGGCATGCCGGCAATACGCGGATTATTTATACCAGTGACCATGGCGACATGACCGGCAATCACGGCATCTGGGGCAAGTCGTATATGTATGAAGATTCGGTCGCAATTCCGCTGATATTTAGCGGTCCCGGAATTCATCCGGCGAGCAATAGCACTCCGGTATCCCTGACCGATCTGGCGGCGACCATCGAACAGGCGGTTGGCGGCGAGCCCGCGCAGGTAGACAGAGCCTGGCAAAGCCGTCCGTTACAGTGGTTCATCGCGCAGCCGGAGCCTGAGCGCCCGATCCTGAGCGAGTATCATGACGGCGGCAGTCCCTGTGGGATCTTTATGCTGCGCCAGGGACCCTGGAAGTATATCTATTTCGCCGAAGGGCACCCGGCGTTGTTGTTCAATATCGACAGGGATCCCCGGGAGTTGCACAATCTTGCCGACGATGCGGCACATGCCGATATCGTGAGGACGCTGAGTTCCCAATTGCGACAGATTCTCGATCCCGAGGAAGTCAATCGCCAGGCGTTTGCCGATCAGGCGAAAATGATTGCGCAACTCGGGGGGCTGGATGCAATCCGCGAAATGCCGAGCTTTAATCATACCCCGCTGGAGCAGGATTAGGTTTTACGCAGTTCTCCAATCGCGATGCCCTGTTCTCCGGCGATCGCGTAGAGCAGGTAAATCTTGCCGGCCTCCTGGAAAATTGCCGGATCGCGTAACTGGTTGACGCGCTGCATCACGGCGCCGTATTTGGACGCGGTCGGTGCCATGTCCGCGCCTTCCCAGAATTTCTCCGCCCGATGAATTTCATGCGTCTCCCCCAGTCGCCAGTCCTGCCAGGGGGCAGCAAAGTTGAGCAGCGACACCAGTATGCGCTCGGGCCTGTCGCCGACACGGGTCCAGAAGAAGTAGCATTGACCTTCGTGCTGCAGGATCGCGTGATGGCGAATCGGCTCGTTGGTCAGCCTGGGACCTTGCTCGAAATCGCCGAGACCGTCGGGCGAGCGGTATAATTGGCCCGGCATCGAGATCGCATAGAACCAGCTGTCGTGACGGAAGATCTTGAGGTAAGGCAAGCCAATGGTTGCCATGCGCGCGGTAAAATTGAGTGCATCGCGTGACAGGGCAACCCGACTGCGTTGCCGGCCATCCGCGAGCCGACCATGATAATAAAGTCTAATTTGCTCGGTTTCGTGGTCAACCCAGACATCGGGTGAGGCGATATGCGGGTAGAGTCCATCGGCGCCGGCCTCGATGAAAGCCTTTGCCTCGGGATCAAGAGCCTCCGCAGCGGGCGGATTTTCGGCAAACAGACTATGTTCGAGGTCGAGCGGACCAGGACTCACGATGCGCCAGGGGCCGGTAAGCTGGTTCGCGGCGGCGAGCCGAATCGAGAGGCCTTCGTGATGGGCAAAATACAGCAGGTACTTACCCGGCGGATTATCCAGCCAGGCGGGCGCGGCGATCAGGGATGGTCCGTTGACGTTGCCGTCGAGTTCAGGGTGAGCCTCGGCCCTGATAAGCGGTGCATCGTTAAGGTAATGGAAGGAAAACATTCGAATAGTTTGCTTATCTCATTTGACGTCTTGTTAGTGCTTTTGTTATCGGCTTATCTTATACAATCGTCGATGCATCGGTTTTAACTGTTTTCGTCAGCAATTTCAATTTGTAAAAGTCAATTGAAAAGCCTGGATGGAGCAGAGTCGGGAGTAAAGGCCGATTGTTGACAGGGATTTAGCCGGGGTTCGAAAATCTAGCGGATTTCCAGTTTTCGCCTGGCCACGTAGTCCCGCAATGCCTCGTCAATCGCGGGATCGATCGGCGGTTGCTGGTACTCCTGCAGCAATTGTTTCCAGATCTGGTTGGCGCGCAGTTCGGTATTTACCGAGCCGGCCTCGAGCCAGCTCTCGTAATTGCTCCAGTTCGATACCAGCGGTGAGTAAAACGCCTGTTCATAACGTTCCATGGTGTGGGCACTGCCGAAAAAGTGACCCGCTGGGCCGACCTCGCTGATTGCATCGAGCGCGAGTGTATCGGAATTGACCGCAAACGGTTCCAGGCTGGCCGCAACCATCTGCAGAATCTCGGCGTCGATGACCAGCTTCTCTAGCGATGCGGTCAAACCGCCGTGCAGCCAGCCGGCGGCGTGTTTGATCATGTTGGCCTGGCCGCTGATCGCGCCCCACAGCGATATACAACTTTCGTAGGCTGCTTGTGCGTCCGGGCAATTGGCCGCGTTGACATTGCTCGAGCGCAGCGGTACCCCGAGGCGACGCGCCAGCTGGCCGGAAGCCTGGGCCGCCTGTAGATACTCGGGCGTGCCGAACGCGGGCGAACCGGTTTTCATATCGACATTGGAGGTAAAACCACCGTACAGCACTGGGGCGCCGGGGCGCACAATCTGTGTCAGCGCGATGCCGGCCATGGCTTCGGCGTGCTGCAGCGCTAACGCGCCCGCCAGCGTGACCGGCGCCATGGCTCCGGCAAGGGTAAACGGTGTAATCGCGACTGCCTGTCCATACTCCGCCATCGCGATCAGGCCCTCGGCCATCGGAATGTCGAGCTGTAGCGGGGTATTGGTGTTGATAATGCCGCACAGGGCAGGGGATTCGACCAGATCCTCTAAAGACCGGTTCAGGCTGATGGCAGCCATCTCGATCGCGTCGAGAGTTTGCGCGCGACCCATGGTCCAGGGCACCCAGCTTTTATCCAGCAGGGTGCACTCGGCGTAGAACAGGTCGAGATGACGGCTCGGCGCCGGTAAATCCATCGCCTCGAAACCGCCACCGCCTTCCTGGTGCAGAATGTCGAGGCTTTGCACCAGGCGGATAAAGTCGCACATCTCGGCATAGGTACCGCTGCGGCGTCCCTTGTCGTTGTCCATGACGTAAGCCGGGCCGCCAACCGAAGTGAACACCGCATTGCCGTCGCCGATTTTTATGTTTTTATCAGGATTTCTCGCCTGCAGGGTGAATGATGAGGGCGCCTGCGCCACCAGCGACTCGACCAGTTCGTGCTCGAAGCGCACCCGCTTTGAATCCGGTTTGACATCGAAACCGGCGGCCGCGAAATGGCTGCGCGCCTGCTGCGACAGAATCAACATGCCGGTTTCCTGCAATATGGATAGCCCCGCCTGATGAATGCTTTCGATTGCGTCGTGGTCGAGCAATTCGAAGGGCGCATGTCGGTAGCGTAGCGGCTTCCAGGGCGACTGGGTAATGCGCCCCGTTACGCGCGCCTTGCGTTGCGGGCGTCGACGGCCGGTTTGAGTCATTCGATTCTCCCCGGTTGCATGCCGCTTGATTGCAGTAACGCGCGTTCCCGTCTGGGCGTAAGCTGCCGTGGGTCTTCGCCATACTCGCGTGCAAATCGGTGCCCGGAGTAAATCGCATCGGCAATACTGGACGGCACCAGGCAATCCCCGATGCGTCTTGCTCTGCCAGGCAGCAACTGATGGTATAGCTGGTCGTTGGGTTCGCGGCTGGTCACCAGCAGCAGGCAACTGAAAACTTGTTCCGATTCTTTGCCGCTGTAAATGCATCGCGTCGTCAGCCTGTCATGTTCGATACTCACCAGCTTCTGGGCGAAGGTGGTTTCGATTCCCAGCGACAACAGGCGCCGCTGAATAAATTCGTGTTCATTGGTCATCACGCTCCAGCTCGATATGCTTTCAGCTGGGGTAACGTATCTGACACGGTGACCGGCCAGCAGCAAACGTTCGGCAAGGGCCCCGGCCATGAAGTAATGATCATCGTCATAAATCAGAATTTCGGCGGGAATTTCGGTGCCGCTGAATACGTCATCCGGGGTCAAAATCCCGGCCCCGGCGGCGATTTCCACCGGTCTGCGCTGATTGTGGCCCAGGCCATCGCGTCGCCAGCGGCTGCCGGTCGCGATCAGCACCTGGTCGGCGTCAAACTCGGCGACGGCGTCGGCATCTAGCTCGCTGTTCAGGTAAACCTCGACGTTATCCATCTGGCTGATCATGTAACTGCGATAATCACGCACCCGAATCCAGTTCTGCAAGCCCGGCAACCCGGCTTCGAAGAGCAGGCGCCCGCCGAGTTCGCTACCGGCCTCGGCCAGGGTCACCGGGTAACCGCGCCGTCCGAGGGCGAGGGCGGCTTCCAGCCCGGCGGGACCAGCGCCCACCACCAGGATATTGTCCCTCGACACTGCCGGCGGGATGAATTCGGGATGCCAGTTGCGCCGCCATTCCTCACCCATGGTCGGATTTTGCGTGCAGCGTAGCGGTGCGCCTTCGTTATTCGCGGAACGGCAGATATTGCAACCGATACATTCGCGAATCTGGTCTTCCAGGCCCTGGTCGATTTTACTGGGCAAAAACGGATCGGCGATCGACGGGCGCGCGGCGCCGATAAAATCCTGCACCCCGCGTTTGATCTGTCCGACCATGGTGTCCGGCGAGGTAAATCGACCGACGTTTACTACCGGTTTCGAGGTATGCGATTTGACGATCGCGGCGTATTTTTCCTGGTAGCCTTCGGCGGAAAAGCGTGAGCTGCAGGAATCGTTACCGAGACTGCCGCCGAGCGCAATATCCCACATATCAGGCATTTCGCCGAGCAATTCGATTGTCCTGCGGCCGTCGCCGGCACTGCTGAAGCCCGAATCGCCATGCAGTTCATCGATCGCCAGCCTTACCGCCACTGCGCAACGATCGCCCACGGCTTCGCGGGTGTCTTCGATCAATTCGCGCAACAGGCGCGCCCGATTTTCGATCGAACCGCCGTATTTGTCACTACGCCGATTGGTCAGAGGTGACAGAAACTGGAATGGAAGATAATCATGCCCCGCGTAGACATAGACGATGTCGAAACCCGCCTGCATGGCGCGCACGGCCGCGTCGCGATGCCAGCGTCTGAAAGTCCTGATGTCCTCGAGATCCATTTCCCGCACCTGGGCGGGGTAAACAAACTCCGCTGAAACTGCAGAAGGCGCCAGCGCTACTTCGCGCGTGCCGCGATTATTGCAGTGAAATCCACCGTGCCAGAGCTCGATACCGGCGAGCGAGCCATATTCGTGGATGGCCGCGCTGGTGAGCGCAAGCTGCTCGGTGTCGTCGTCATCCCAGAGCGTGAGATAAGCGTAGGGGGTTTCATCTGCAGTGGGATGGATCGAGCAGTACTCGGTGCAGACCACGCCCCATCCGCCCTCGGCCTTGATCGCACGCAATGCCGCGGAGCTATTGGGTTTCATATTGCCCATACCGGTGGCATGCGGAGTCTGGTAGAAGCGGTTCGGCGCGGTAACGGGGCCGATGCTGACGGGCTCGAACAGAATGTCGTAACGAGGATTTCGCGGCATTTTTTGTACTCTCGTTGCGTAACAATTAGTTGAACGATCGTACAACAAGCGTTATGCTGTTGCAATATAATTCTACCCGTCAACACAGGTCTCAGAGCTAGATATGGTTGCAAAAGACATCGCCTATCAGCGTAAGACTGCCCGGCAAAGACGCGCCGAGCTGATTACCGCCGGAATCGCCTGCCTGGGTAAGGGTGGCATGACCGCGTTTACTATCGACCAGATATGCAAACAGGCGGGGGTTTCCCGGGGCTTGATTAA
>CAMYML010000217.1 GCA_947259305.1 uncultured Gammaproteobacteria bacterium
CGACACTGACGACAACAATATCAAGGTGTTTGGTCTCGATGGCGACCTGATAGATGTCTGGGGTAATACCGGTCCGAGCGACGGGGAACTCAACAGGCCGACTTTTATTGCTTACCAGGCTGGCCGACTTTACGTTTCCGACTCGTTGAATGCCCGTATCCAGGTTATCGATACTCTTGGCGATTATCGAGGCACCCTCGGTCAGAGAGGTCTATATATAGGTGATCTAGCCAGACCCAAGGGAATCGCGCTCGATTCCGACGGCAACGTATACGTATCCGAGAGCTATTATGATTATGTCGTAATCTACAATGGCAGCGGCGAGCTGTTGATGTCGCTGGGCGGCTCGGGAACAAACCCGGGACAATTTTCGCAACCGACCGGTCTGTGGATAGATGACCGGGACAGGGTATTTGTGTCGGATATGCTCAACCGGCGGATATCCATGTTTCAGTATCTGGGGGGTAATTGAAATTCGCGGCATGACCCGAATAGCGTCGCCAATAGCCGGACTGACCCTCGGTACCCTGCTGCTCGCGCTGCTGTCGGTCAGTTTCTCGCTTTATGCCCAGCCCATATCCGACATATCCAGTACCAAGCACAATCTGTCGACCACCAGCCCCGGCACCGTGGCGGCCGTTTCCGAAACCCAGATCTGCGTATTCTGCCATACGCCTCACCAGGCCGAGGCCATACCCAATGCGCCGTTATGGAATCGCAAGGCCTCCGGCGCCACCTATACGCCCTACACGTCTAATTCGATCGATGCCAACGACATCGCGGCGACGCCAGGCGGAAGTTCCAAGCTGTGCCTGTCCTGCCACGACGGCACCATTGCGCTGGGCTCGGTCAGCGTATTGAACTCCCAGGCCAACGTGTTAATCGATATGACCGGCACCGGCGCCGGCGGCGTCATGCCCTCCAACCTGGGTGATAGCACCGGTTTCACGCGCAAGCTGGGCACCGATCTCAGCAACGACCACCCCATATCCTTTACCTACGACAGCCTGCTCGCCAGCGTCGACGGCGAATTGCGTAATCCCGACCTGGAACCGCATATCGGTAATCGGTCCGGCGGCGTGACCCCGGCGGTGCCGCTGGAGAACAACCAGGTGCAGTGCACCAGCTGCCATGACCCGCACATTCGTGACAGCGATATCACCAGGAATATCAAGTTCCTGCGCCTGAATCGCCTGCAGGAGGGATTCCCCGGCGGCGGCGGCTTCAACGAAACCGTTGATATCGCCTGCCTCGGCTGCCATGACAAGCTGGGCCCGACCTGGGCGAATTCCGCGCATGCGAACCCGACCGCCGCCGATGAAACCTATACCACTACCGCGGCAAACCTGCGTGAGTTTCCGCTCAATACGCAGGTCTGGCAGGCCAGCTGCCTGAATTGCCATGACACGCATGCGGTGCAGGGAACGCGCCGCCTGTTGCGGGAGGGAACGGACAGCCTGGCTTCGCCCAAGACCGGCGGCAACCCGGCGCAGGAGGAATCCTGCTATACCTGTCATTCGGCGGATGGAGGCGTCCTCAACGGCCAGGGCGGCGCCAGTTTCGAAGCTCCGGATATCAAGACCGACTTTACCATCGGCCTGACGCATATGCCGATAACCACTTCGGATCAGCAGGCCGTCAGCGAAGTTCACGATATCAATAATGGCGATATGCTGGAGGACAGGGTTAATTTCAATTTGACCAATCGTCACGTGGAATGCACCGATTGCCACAATCCGCATCGTGTGGTCAAGGCGCGCCTGTTCAACAGTCTCGGCGGTAACCAGGCGGGCACCCACGATCACGCCGCGCCGCATACCAACATCGCTTCCGGCGTATTGAGTGGTAGCTGGGGCGTCGAGCCGGTTTACGGTTCCAGCAATTTCGATCCCAACAACTTTCCCGTCAGTTACATCGTAAAAAACGGTGACGGCGGCACTGGTGCCAGTACCGCGGTCACCAGTTCGCACCTGACCCGCGAATACCAGATATGCCTGAAGTGTCACTCCGATTACGCCTATGGCTCCAATCCCCCCGACCTCGGGGATACCTCCGGCGGTACCCCGTCGGGCACCAACGGGGTGATCGAGTTCACCAACCAGGCCATCGAGTTCCAGGCGCCTAACAGCCACAAGGGCCAGGTATCGACCACCGATTCGGGCGCGGCCAGCGCCTATTCGGGCAATAATCACCGTTCCTGGCATCCGGTCATCGACAACACCGGCCGCAGTCTCGCGATTCGTAACGCCGGCAACGCCAATTTCCTCGCGCCGTGGAACGGCGCCATCAACGTCGGCAGCCAGACGATGTACTGCTCCGACTGCCACGGATCGAATACCGCGATCGGCACCTCGGCGCCGTCCGGTGGCGAAAACGGCAATCCCTGGGGCCCGCACGGTTCGAGCAACAATTTCATCCTCAAGGGCGCCTGGGATGAGGGCACCGGCGCGGGCGGCAGTCAGACTGACCTCTGCTTCAAGTGCCACAGCTACACCCTTTACGCGACCAGGGGCGACGGCAGCAGCGGCTTCGGCGGTTCCAGGGATCCAAATTTACACTCTTACCATGCCGACAAGATCGGCCAGCTGCGCTGTAGCTGGTGCCACGTCGCGGTGCCTCACGGCTGGAAAAACAAGGGCTTGCTGGTCAACCTGAACGATGTCGGCCTCGAAGGCGGGCTGGCCCCGGGAACCCAGGTCCGCAATAACACCAGCGCGGGGTATACCAATGGTCCGTACTATCTGAACGCGATGAACAAGATCGTCAACTTCGCCACCAGCGGTAACTGGGATGAGACCGACTGCGGGTCCGCGGGCGCCCCAGGTAACGGACAGGTCGGACGCGACTGGATGAGGGACAGTAATGAAAACTGTGAAAATCCACCCTAGCCGATACGCACGGCGGCCATGATCGCTGCGCTGGCGTCCAACCGGTTCACCCTGCTGGCACTGATGTTGCTGGCGATGGGAATCATTATTTATTACCAGTTTTCGCTGCCGGGCAGGTTGTGGTTTATTGTTTTCCCGTCGCTGCTGCTGATAATAAATTTCCTGCTTGCCGTGGCCACGCGGGGAATCCTCAGGCAAAACTGGCCGCTAATGGTTTTTCATTTCGCACTCATATTGCTGGTCGCGCTCGTATTTCTGGGCCAGATGAGTTATTTCCAGGGAACGCTGGAACTGGCCGAGAATGAAGTCTTCAGTGGCAATCAGCGACAGCTCGACAATGTCAGACGCGGACCCTGGCATCGCTATGCCCTGGGTGATGCCAGGTTCAGTAACCTGGGATTTCGCATCAACTACCATAGCGGCGTGAAGCGCGACAGGACGGTCAACCGGATCGAGCGAGATTCAGGTGACGCCAGTCAACGGATCGTCGAGATCGGGGATCATGTGCCGCTGGTCATCGGCCATTACCGTTTTTATACCTCGCATAACAAGGGCTATGCGCCGGTGTTCGAATGGCGGCCCTCGGACTCGGATACGGCGCTGACCGGCAGCATTCATTTGCCGGCCTACCCGATCAACGAGTATCGGCAGGCTCTCGAATGGCAGGTCCCGGGGAGTAATCACCGGTTGTGGACGATGTTGAGAATCGATGAGAATGTATTGCCGGAAGACCGGCCATTCGAATTCCGGGTCCCGCGGCAACATCGAATCGTCGTGAGGATCGACGATCGGCGCTATGAAATGAATCCCGGGGACCGCATCAACCTGGCGGACGGAGTATTACGTTATCGAGAATTATCCACCTGGATGGGTTACAAGATCGATTATGACTGGACCAGGCCCTGGCTGCTTGCCACCGCAATTATTGGCCTCATGGCCCTGTTCGTTCACTATATCTTCAAATTCTCGCTGCCTGGCTCGCTGCGGTTGCGCGGAACCCCGTTGCAGCGACCCGGTGTGCGCGCTTGACGCCGGTGTCGTATGGCAGGATGCGCCGCGAGGAGCGGGACCGAGGAGCGGTTAATTCAAAAATTCAGACAGCAGTAACCCGGCTATTCCACCGCCCCGCGGTCGGAAGCCCGATGGGTATGGCATTCGTTGCAGATGCTGCCTGAAAACTGGGCATCGGTCTGGGCGGCAATAAACCGCTCGGGATTCGTCCAGAGACCGTCCTCGTCGCGAATTTTCTTGCAGTAGACACATACCGGGAAGTTACCCCTGATTGTCTTGGACAAAGCGTTTCTCAGCAGCAATGCCGCATCCAGGTTCATCGATTCAACCGACCGCATCCGCAGACTAACGATATGGGCATACAGACCGAAGCCAACGAATAGCGCGGAAATAATGCCGCGCATCCAAAGTTCATTTGGATCTGAGGGAAACAGACGTTGCTCAAATGATGTATTGTCGATCAGCAAGCTATCGAAGTAAGCCTCGATAACCCAGAAAGCAATGCCCAAAAAGCAGCCGATAAAAATAAACGGTGGATTCTTGAGTCCATCGGATTGGGGTGATTTATTTGCCATGGATAATCGCCTCCTGTCCCTGCGAGGTTATTTCGGCACGGCGGTGCCTGGAAATAAATCAGACGGCGGCCGGGTTTGGTGAATCTTCACGAGGCCATTTTAGGATTTTATCGACTACTCAACTACTCTATATTTGCCTGATCCGGAATCTTGTGTCGCAAAACCAATGCTAATCGAGGTGCACGACATACCCTTGCTTTGCGTAGCGCCGGAGCATGCCACTGATCTGCAGTACGACGTTAGCGACGATTCTGATGCTCAAATGTATGTTTCAAGTGCTACGATCACGGTCTCTATGCAACACGTGGCGGGGGTAATAGCGATTCCAGGAATTGCATCCTTTCCAACTCACGAATTCCGGCAGTCGCTGCAATGGACAATACCGGGAACTGATAACGAGCTTTGGGCATTTTTGAAGATCGAAGAGAATGTGTTACCTGAGGATCGAGAATTCGATTTTCAGGTACCGCAGCAGCACCAGTTGGTGCTGCGAAACCAGGATCAGCGATATACGTTACGACCAGGCGACGAGATCGAATTACCCGGTGGTGTATTACGCTATCGAAAACTGGCCACCTGGATGGGATACAAGGTGGATTACGACTGGACGCGCCCGTGGTTACTGGCAACAGCACTGATCGGATTGGCTGGTCTGTTCGGGCACTTCGTCATTAAATTCAAGTTACTGGAAAAAAAACCGACCGATTCGGCCGTGCACGACGCGCAGACGAGTTGAATTTCCACGCTCCTCACAAAGCAAAACCAGATTAATAAAGTGAACCGTGCTCCGCGGTCATGGATGCTGATGCCAGAGCGCAAATTTATTCAGGTATATCTTCGCTGCTCCCAGCAGCAGCTTATCCTGTCTCTCCATAATTGCCATGACAGGCCCCAGGTTATTTTGCAGACCCGGCAGTGACCTTATCAATTCGGCCGTGACGACCCTGTCGTGCCAGTCGCCGAGTAACTGTTCCAGCATTTTAATCTGCTTTAATTCTGTCTCGTCCAATGCATGGCCCGGGCAAAAACAAAAGGCGTCGAGTACATGGTGATAGCGTTTAAGCAGAATTCGTTTTTTATGCCACTGGCGGGCGTCGAGTCTGTTTCCAGGCGCGAGAATTTGCGCCAGTAGCTGTGTCAGCGTGACTGGTTTTTGCCGGTTTATGGCAGGCACCGATATCCTGGTGGATTTGATGGTTGGCATTCTGAGCGAAAGTCGCCGACCCGCCGGAATGCTTTTCCGAAACATTCGATAATCCTGCCTGGCTTTTGATTCCAATCCCCGGGTCAGGGCCTTCGAGTCTTGCGGGCCGATTTCTTCCAGGCTGTCGATTAATTGCACCGCGATATGGACGTCGCGAATGTTGCCGATCGCTTTGAACGGCACGCGGTAAGGCTTTAGCAATTGTTTGGCCTTCAGTTCCGGATCGATTTCGTGAAGAAAATAAAACAACGCCGTAAGTCTTTTCACGCCGACCCTGAAATTATGCACCGGATCCTCTGCGGGGCTTTCGAGAATAACGCCAAGATCCCGGTTGATTTCAGTAATCAGTTTGCTGCGATACTTTTCCAGGCAATTCATTTGCAGTGATACCTTGGTTGTTTTAGTTTCAGGACAACTGCTAGCGTTGTTTGCCGGGCAGCCGCTTCCAGTCCCTCGTTTCCTTTTACATCCTTGAACGGGTCTCGTTGCAGATACAACAGCGATGACACATCGATCAGATTCTGCGCAATATGAATTGCGATTGCGTTGTCAATCACCCGGGAATTAGCTATTTCGTTGCTCCTCAGGTTTTCGCGCAGCAGTAGGCACGCCTGGATTTTCTTGAGGTGCATTTACGGTAGTCCAGATAGAG
>CAMYML010000218.1 GCA_947259305.1 uncultured Gammaproteobacteria bacterium
AGCAACCGTCATCCCCGTTTGCGCGGGAATGACTGCTAGCAACCGTCATCCCCGTTTGCGCGGGAATGACTGCTAGCAACCGTCATCCCCGTTTGCCCAGGGATGACTGCTAACAACCGTCATCCCCGCGCATGCGGGGATCTCGTAACGGCGCCATGATTTTAAGATTCCGCTGCGTCGGACCGCCGCTTGCGCGGGGATGACTGCTAACAACTGTCATCCCCGCGCAAGCGGGGATCTCCCAACTGCGCCATGATTGCAGGATCCCGGATAACTGTTGTGCAGTTTCCGGGATGAATTCAAGCTGGCGTTAACCCTGCGACAGCAGGCTGCGCAGGTCTATTACGGCGGCGTTGGCGCGTGAAATATAGGACGCCATCACCAGCGAATGGTTGGCGAACAGCCCGAAGCCGCTGCCGTTCAGAATTATCGGGCTCCAGACGGATTCCTGGGTCGACTCGAGCTCGCGGATAATCTGCCGCAGGCTGATCAGCGCATTCTTTTTCTGCAGGATCGGTTCGAAATCGATCTCGACTGCCTTGAACAAATGAATCAGCGCCCAGGCGGCGCCGCGCGCCTCGTAGAAAACATCGTCGATTTCGGTCCAGGGCGTTTTGACCTCGAGCTGCGAGCTGGTCTTGGTCGACTGCACCGCTTCCGCATCGCCGGCGAGATCGGTATTCAGCCGCACCTGGCCGACGCTGGCGCTGAGGCGTTGCGACATACTGCCGAGGCGCGTCTCGACTTGCCCCAGCCAGGCGCGCAGGTTATCCGCGCGCGCATTGAACTGCGCATCGGGATTGCTCGGGTTCTGCAGGCGTTCGAGATAGCCGTAAAGCCCATCGATGCCTTCCTGGTATACGTTTTCGGTGGCGGGCAGAAACCAGGAATCATTGTCGAAGTGAAACTTGGGTTCGGTCACGATCAGGTCCTTGTCTTCGACCGATTGCGACTGCGAGCGACTGAAATCGTTGCGTAGCGAACGCGCCATGTCGCGCATCTGCACCAGCACCCCGAATTCCCAGTTGGGGATGTTGTCGAGCCAGATCGACGGCGGCATGATGTCGTTGCTGAGATAACCGCCACGCTTGTCCAGCAGGGTTTCCATCGATGTAATCACCGCGCTGGTGGTATAGCTGCCGGTGGTTAGCCGAGATTCCGTAACCGGCGCATGTTCGGCCGCGGCTTCCTTGATATCGAAGGGATCCGGTTCGGCGCTCCAGTAGATGCCAACCAGCACCAACAGCAGCAGAATAATCAGCACGGGCGTTGCGAGCAGTTTCAATTTACTGTCTCCGGCGGCTTGCTGGTGGCGCATACCGCGCAACCGGTCCGCCAGGTCATACAGTTTGTCTTTCATTATCTTGAATCGAGATCCGTTTCGTGCCACATTGCGGGTCATTATTTCAGACTATCGCCAAGGGATAAAGCAGCACACCCACAATGAAAACAATCATACGTTATCTGGTCATCGGCGTCGTCGCCGCAATTGTCTTCCTGGTTGCCGCCGTCGCCATATTTGTCGCGGTTTTCGACGCCAACGCCTATAAGCAGGATTTATCGGACCTGGTGCGCGAACAGACCGGGCGCGAGCTTCAGTTTCACGGCGATGTCGACCTGACGATATACCCGGCACTGGGCATGAAACTCGGGGCGATGAGCCTGTCCAACGCCGAGGGTTTCGGCGCGCTGCCGATGATCAAGGTCAGGCAGGCGAGCATCAGTGTCGACGTGGCTTCGTTGATCACTCTGGCACCCCAGATCGACAAGCTGGTGATGCGCGATCTCGAAGTCAACCTGATCACTAA
The DNA here is from genome assembly GCA_947259305.1 of uncultured Gammaproteobacteria bacterium. Taxonomy (GTDB): domain Bacteria; phylum Pseudomonadota; class Gammaproteobacteria. Next base: position 1,809 of record CAMYML010000218.1, read on the forward strand.
CAAGGCCGGTGTCACTAACTGGGACGACCTGATGCAGCCGTCTGCGCCGACAACCGGCGCCGCAACGAGCGCGGCAGCTCCCGATGAAAGCGAAGCCGGGGCGGACTTCGCGCTCGCGGGCGCCTTCGCCGGGCTCGACCTGGAAAATATCAAACTGCTGTGGCTCGACGAACAGGCCGGCAGCCGCTACGAAATCATCGATCTCGATATCAGCACCGGGCGCATCGAACCGGACCAGCCGTTCGAGTTGGCGCTGCATCTCGATGCCAGCGCCAGTGGTGACCTCGATATCGTTCTCGACTTCAAGTCACAGGTTGGTTACCTGATCAAAGAGCAACAATTGACCCTTAGCGACATAGAGCTCGCGCTGAACGAGTTTAAGCTTGGCGGCCGCCTGCAGCTGAGCGATTTCGCCAAACCCACGCCCACGCTGCGGTTTGACCTGAGTTCGCAAAATCTCGATGTCGATGCCCTGCTGGGCACGCCACCGGCGGGGTCGACGACCGGCGCCGAAACCTCGCAGCAAGCTGCCGCGGCCCCCAGCGAAGACGTGAAGATCGAGCTGCCGATGCAAATCCTGCGCGACCTCGATATCGACGGCAAGCTCAGCATTGCGCAGATAAAGGCGCAGAACCTGCACATGCAGGAGGTTGCGGTTACGTTCAAGGCGCAGAACGGCCTGGTCGGACTGAAACCGCTGACGCTGAATATGTATGGCGGCAAGGTCGAATCCGAGATTGTCATCGACGTCAAGTCCAGTACTCCGAAGTACCGCATCAATGAATCCGCGCAGGCGGTGCAGGTCGGTGACCTGCTGCGGGATTACATCGGCGAGGAGCGTATCAGCGGCAGTCTCGACGTCGAGCTTAACCTGACCACCGGTGGCGAATGGTTGAGCGAGCTTATAAAGAACAGCAACGGCAGCCTCAAGCTGGCCTTCCTCGACGGCGCGCTCAACGGCTTCAATATTCGCCATTCGATCGACCGCGCCAAGGCGAAGCTAAGCGGTAAACAAGCGCCACCGGAGCAGGTGCTCAAAACCGACTTTTCATCCCTGACTCTGAGCGGCGTGATCAAAAACGGCGTGTTTTCGAGCGATGACCTCGACCTGCAGGCGCCGTTGATACGCGTCGGGGGCAGGGGTAGCGCAGACCTGAACAGCGAAACGGTCGATTACCAGGTCAACGCCAAACTGGTCGGCAGCGTCGAGGGTCAACAGGGCAAGGCCGCGGACGAACTTGCCGGACTCGCAATCCCGGTCAGCATCAAGGGGCCGTTTGCCGATCCGAAGATCGATGTGCTGCTCGATGAAATGCTGAAGGCGAAAGCCCAGGCGAAGGTCCAGGCGGAAAAGGACAAGCTCAAGGACGAAATCAGGGCGCAGAAGGAGGAACTCCGGCAGCAGCTGGAAGCGGAAATAAATTCGTTGGAGGCCGCCAAAAAGCTGGAGGAGATCAAGGACAAGGCGAAGAATAAGCTTGAGGACAAGCTCAAAAAACTGTTCGACTGAATGGATGCCGATGCGGCCAGTTTCGCCAACCGGGTACTGAACTGGTACCAGCGATACGGCCGCCACGACCTGCCCTGGCAGCGGCAGGATGCCTACCGCGTCTGGCTGTCGGAAATCATGCTGCAGCAAACCCAGGTCGGCACCGTGATTCCCTATTATCAAAACTTCATCAAGCGCTTTCCCAACATCAAGCAGCTGGCCGACGCCGACATCGACGAAGTGCTGCAGCACTGGCAGGGGCTCGGTTATTACGCCCGCGCGCGCAACCTGCACCAGGCGGCGCGGATCGTTCGCGATCAGCACAAGGGCCGGTTCCCACAAAGCTTTGACGCGGTCGCGGCGCTGCCGGGAGTCGGGCGCTCGACCGCGGGCGCGATCCTGAGTTTCGCTTTTGATCAGCGCTGGCCGATTCTCGACGGTAATGTAAAGCGGGTGCTGGCGCGCTGCTTCCGCGTGCCGGGCTGGTATGGCCAGAGCGACACCATGAAGCAACTCTGGTACCTGGCCGAGTCGGTGACGCCGGCGGAGCAGGCGCCCGACTTCAACCAGGCGATGATGGATATCGGCTCGATGGTCTGCCTCAAGTCGAAGCCGAAGTGCGAAGCCTGCCCATTGAAGGAAATATGCTCGAGCTATCGCCATCACAGTCAGGCTGAATACCCGCAAAAGAAACCGGCCCGGGTCAAGCCGCACAAACACACGCTGATGCTGCTGCACCGCCATGCGGACCAGGTACTGCTGTGGCGGCGGCCGCCGAGCGGGATCTGGGGTGGGTTATGGTCGCTGCCTGAAGTCGACGCAGAGCCGGCGATCGAGCTCTGGCAGCAGAGTTTCCTGTCGATGACGCAGTTGCCGAACAAGATTCAGGAAAGCGTTATCCGCCACCAGTTCACGCATTACAGCCTCGATATCTCGCTTGCGATCATCGAGATGGAGCAGCTGCCGCACAAGATATTCGACCAGGATAATTACGTCTGGGTCGGAATCGAGGCGCTCGGCGATCACGGCCTGCCAACCCCGGTGCGCAAGCTGCTGGCGTCGTTACAGGATTGATGCAGAGCGCGTCGCGGGCACGGTTTTTCAGGCTCGACCCCGACCGACCGACGCATCGGACCGAGCCATGAAATGAGAAACTTCGACAACCCCTGTCGCCCCGTGGCTTGACCACGGGGTCCAGTTTGTCAATCCGCGCGCATAGCGCGCACATCACCTTCCAAAGCACTGGATCCCGCGATCAAGTCGCGGGATGACAGGCTATAAATGTCATCTGTGATTCGACCCGAGGCGTCGGACCGGCGATATCCAGTAGTTCAGAGAATGAGGTGCGCGCTGCGCGCGCGGATGATTGAACTGGGCCCCGTCGGTCCGACGCCTCGGGTCAAGCCACAGGGTGACAGGAGTTATCATCCTGCCAGAGTCTGGATCCCGCGGCATAACCACGGGATCCGGGGTGGGTGGTACGTTTACTTTGCGAGGATGCCGGCCTCGCGTTCGAATTTTTTAACCAGGATGCCTTCGTCGCCGCAACAGGTGGCGGAGCACTTGTTGACTTCGTTGAGGGCCGCCGGATCGAGTTCGAGCCAGGCCGACACCGGCCGGTTCTCGGTCGCGCAATCGCAGGAAATGTCGGTATGCGCGTAGACATGTTCGAGCCCGAGCTCGCGTCCCGCGACGGCAGCCTGTTCGATAATTGCGTTGTCGGTGGCGGGCAAATGCGACAGCTTGTAGGCCGGGAAAAATTTGGTCACGTGCCACGGGCTGTCTCTGCCCAGGTTGTCGCGAATCCATTCCGCGATAGACCTGAGTTCATCGAGATTATCGTTTTTCGTTGGGATTACGTTGGTGCGGGTCTCGACATGGATGCCGAGGTCGGCGGCCTTCTTGATCGAGCCCAGCACCTGCTCCACCGTGCTCACCGGGCAGACGTCGCGGTAAAACTCGGCCGACAGGCTCTTGATATCGGAACAGAGCACGTCGATATGCGGCGCCATGACTTCGAGTGCTTCATCGGTGACGAAACTGTTGGAGACGTAAACCGTGAATAATCCCGCCGCGTGGGCGAGCTTCGACACGTCCAGCACATACTCGAGCCAGACCGCGGGTTCGGAGTAGGTAAACGCGATGCCGTCGACGCCGTGCTTCAACGCGGTCTCGACGATTTGCTCCGGCCTGACCCAGGCGTCGGTCGACTGCCCGCGCGCGAGCTTATCGAGCGCGTCGACGCCCCAGGAAATCTCGAGGTTATGACAGCCCTTGCAGCGAAAGTTGCAGCCATAGGAACCGATCGACATGACCTGGCTCTCGGGGCGATAGTGATACACCGGCTTGTTGCGAATAGACTCGATTTCAATCGCCGAGATGATGCCGTAGGAGAGGTTATACAGCCTGCCGTTGCGATTGACGTGCGCCTGGCAGAAACCGCGCTGGCCGTGCCGCAGGCGGCAGCGCCACAGGCACAGGTTGCAGACCACGTCGCCGTTGGCCAGCGGTTGCTGCAGCATCGTTTCGACGAGTTGATAATTTTCGGATAGCTGTGAATCGGGCATCGGGGTGGCTAAGCCTTGAGTAGGAGAAGCAATGTAGCCTAAATCCCATGTGGGCGCAAAAAGATAACGTCCCACTGATGCCCGCATAAACGGACGGCTTGCGATGTCGTCGAGGTTACACGAGCTGCGGGATTAGTGGGGAGCGTGCTGCGCGCGGTATTTGGACTGGGTCCCTACGGTCCGACGCATCGGGTCGAGCCGCGGGATGACAGAGTGTACGAGATATATTGGACTGGGTCTCGCCGGTCCGACGTATCGGGTCGAGTCACCTGGTGGTTGGGTCAGGATTTCTTGAGGAAATTTTTGGCGAACTTACCCGCCGGTAATGGCTCGGACACGTAGTTACCCTGCATGGTGTTACACGGACACGTAGTTACCCTGCATGGTGTTACATCCTACACCCTTGCACAATGATTCGTGCCACTCGGTTTCGACACCCTCGGCAACGACGTCGAGGCCGAAACCGTGTCCGACCAGGGTGATCGCCTGGATGATGATCAGGTCATCCTTGTTACTCGGCGCTTCGTGTACAAAGCTTTGGTCGATCTTGATGCCGGACAACGGCAGTTGCTTGAGGTAGGCCAGCGATGAAAAACCGGTACCGAAATCATCGATCGAGATATGCACGCCGGCGTTATGCAGTAAGGTTAACGCCTTGATCACCTGCTCGGTCGACTCAAGCAGAATGTTCTCGGTAATCTCGACACCGATTTGATAAGGCTGCAGATTCTGGCGGCGCAGCGTTTGCAGAAAACTGTAGAGCACGCCCTTGTCGACAAAATCCTTGCCCGACAGGTTGATATCGACACGTACCGTTTCGAAACCCTTGTCGGTCCAGTCGTTGATGTGACGACAGGCTTCCTGCAGCACCCAGTGGCTGATTTCGTTGATCAAACCGGTGCGTTCGGCGATGCGGATAAAGTCCGTCGGGCTGACATTGTCGTTGCTGCCCTGCGGCCATCGAATCAGCGCTTCGCAGGATTCGACTTTGCCGTTATCGAGGTTGACCTGGGGTTGAAAATGCAGCTCCAGGTCGTTGTTGTTCAAAGCCTCGCGCAGGTTGGTTTCGACCCATTGCGAGTACTGCAGTTCGAGGTTCATTTCGGCGTTGAAGAACTGGTAATCGTTACGCCCGTCCGCCTTGGCGCGATACATCGCCAGGTCCGCGTTTTTCAGCAGTTCCGAAGGATCGCTACCATCCTCCGGGAAAACGCTGATGCCTATGCTGGCGGTCACCTGCACATCGGCGTCGGGCAGTGAAAAGGGTTTATTGAAACTCGAAATAATTTTCTCGGCGACGTAAATCACGTCGGACCGGTTATCGACATTCGACATGACCATAACGAACTCGTCACCGCCGAAGCGTGCCAGCAGATCGTAGTTTCGCGTGACGTCAGAAACGCGACCCGCGGCCTCCTTCAGCAGCGCATCACCGGCTTCATGGCCGTGCATGTCGTTGATCTCCTTGAAGTGATCTATATCGAAGAACAGCGTCGCCAGCATCTTCTTGTTGCGCGCGGTTTCCTCCAGCTTGCGCGAAAAATCAGCCTGCAGCAGGTAACGGTTGGGCAGGTTGGTCAGTTGATCGTAAGTAGCGATCTGGTGCAGCCGATCCTCCACCGACTTGCGTTCCGCCACCTCGATCACGAGACTTTTTTCGCGCTCGCGCAAGTTGTACAGCAGGCGATTCGACGTCAGCCAGGCCAGCACCAGCACAATGATGACGCCACCGAGCATGATAGCGAGATCGTCGACGATATCGTTCACCAGGCGCTGATAAAAAATCGGGTTTGCATATACCTTCAGGATGGCCGCCAACTCGCCTGTTCTGTGGATGTAAATCGGATTTTCGCTGGTAATGCAGACGTTGCATTCGGTGACGCCGACGTCGATGTTGACCATGTCGTAGTCGGCGGGAAAAACGTCGTAATCGACTTCGAGCGCGATACCCCGGTACAGGCTTTCGCCGGTACTGGGATCGTTGATCAACAGCATTTCGTTGATCGAGTTGTGAATCACCGAGATATCGGCTTTGCCGCCTATGTTCTGAAACTGCGATTCGATAGCGCGCGCATGCGAGGCCGCGAGCACGCGAGCGTTGGATTCGGCCTCATTGACCAGGCGTGGCCGGATATCGTAGTGCCAGTTCCAAAGTGTCATGGCTATGATGACCAGGCCGACGCTGATAAACAGCAGCATCGATCGATAATCCATCGAAGGGGCGAATCCCTGCAAGATTTGTTTCTTACTCATGTTTCACCGCTACGCGAAGAAAAAACGCTTTCAGTTGTATATTCGATTGTTTCAATGAGGTCATATTGACCATGGGCAGCACCCTGTCGGTGACGCGGAATCCCGTCGCGACACCACGCTCGACGTCGCCTTCGAACGGGGAGAACAGCAGTACCCTTTTCTGCTGCACGAACTCGAGCATATCGCCGAGATCGTCACCGATGGGTTCGGCGAGAAAAATCGTACTGGCCGGCACGGGATTGCTGGCCAGAAAATCCACCAGGGATATGCTCTCGATCCGCAGCCCGCGCCGTCGGATCATTCCGATTTTTTCGAGATCGGGTCGCAGTTGCTCGGCGAGGTGGCGGTTTTCCCCATAAACCAGGTAGATTGGCAGGGATTGTGTATCGTCGTTCG
>CAMYML010000219.1 GCA_947259305.1 uncultured Gammaproteobacteria bacterium
GTCGATTTCATGCGCGCGAATCTTGATGGTTCTGGCCATGGTCAGCCTTCGCAACGGTTGCGACCGACGCGAATCGGTCGAGTGCTGGTGTGCAACATGCCATCGGCCTTGACCACCACCAGTAAATCACTGCTTTCGGTCATGCGGATGCGCGTCGATACGAAATTCTGCAATTCGTAGAGTTTGAACACCGCCGTGAACGGGGATTCGTTGCCCGCCACGACCAGCGAGATCGATTCCGTGTTGACGAAACCCGAACGGATTCTGACGGGCACCATGTTGGCGTCGCTGGCGATATCCGGGGCTTCGATTTCGATCTTGTCGGTTGCGCCGATGTCGGCGCTACCGAAGGCTTCACGCAATGCCTCCGGCGTTTCCCTGGCCAGAAAGGCCCTGGTTGGGTATTCGGCGAGCGCGGCGCCCGGAATTATCATCCCGGTCAAAGCCACCTGCAGTCCTGCTTTCAGTAGAGTTCTACGTTTCATATTCGAGCGCCCGCAAACAAGGCTGGTTAATCTACCTGGTTTGTATCGGCAGGCACGCGTAAAGCTTGAAACGAAACCTGATATTTTTACTGCTTCTGTTGCTTCTTCAATATTGATTGTTTTTCGTGGGCTTCGGACTCGGTGGCGAGGTCGGCATCGGCCGAATTGAGCACCTGCTCGTACAGCTTTATCGCCTGCAGGGGATTGCCGTTAATGCGATGGAACTCGGCCTCTGCCATCAAGCGCAGGGCCGGGCGTTGCAGTGCCTGGTAGATTTCCGACAACTCGAAGTAGACCTGCTTGTCTTCGGGAAAATCGTTTTCCAGGCTTCTGGCCAACACCAGTGCCGATTGATGGCGGCCCTCGAGCTTGAGCAGGCGCAGCAGGCGCATGGAAAGCACGTAATCCCCGGGGAAAATGTCGAGCAGACGGCGATAAACCAGCTCGGCTTCGGATTCGCGACCCAAAAGCTCCAGGTTTTCGGCAAACGCGATGCTGTACCAGATATTTTCGTTATCGCGCTGGTATAACGCGGTCAGTCGATCGTCAGCAGTGGCATAATCAGCCGCCTTGATCGATGCCAGGGCGCGCATGAATTCACTGCCCTGCTGGGGTAAATAATCGTTGCTGCTGTAAAACAGATAATCCTTGAATAACAGGTAGTCGTCTACCTGATTGGCCCCACTAGCAAGGTTCTGGGCCCGGTTGATGGCCTCGGCGATGCGGTTGTTACTGACCGGGTGCGTCCGCAGATACTCGATATTGCCAATTTCAGAACTGCCCGAGAGTTTCGACATGATGCCAAAGAATTCGACCATGCCGTTGGGATCGAACCGCGCCTGGGACAGCAATTCCATGCCGACCCGGTCAGCCTCGTATTCGTTCTCGCGGGTGAAGTTAACGAAGGCCTGCTCGGTTCCGGCAATGCCGCCAAACAGCACCGCGGACCCGACCTGCGAATCGACGCCACCGAGCAACAAACCCGCGAGCATCGTCAGAATTGCCCTGGTGTTCAATTCACTGCCCTTTTTCATCATTTCCATACCGTGCATCAGGCGTACATGCGCGATTTCATGCGCCAGCACCGACGCCAGCTGATGCTGGGTGCGCGCCTGCATGATCAAACCGCGGTTTACGCCGATGAACCCTCCGGGTAGCGCGAATGCGTTGATCGAATTGTCGCGCACGATGAAAAACCGGTAGTCCCGCACCTGGTTGTCGATCCCCGCCAATAACCGCAAACCGAGGTCGTTGATGTAGCGATCGAGCAGCGGATGGGTTTCGACCAGGCCGCTTTCCAGCAGTCGGTCATAAACCGAGCGCCCCAGCCGGGTTTCGCGCTCGATATTAAACAGCGAATTCTCGCCGAGCGCGGGCAATTCGGAAGCGGCGTTGGCCAGGGTTCCCAACAATAAAAACACCAGCCCGACTAGCCGCACCAACGTCGGGCAAGCGGATTGCAGTGATTTATGCGGGTGTTGCAACATATGAAGTTGTTAGATTGGAAATTCGACTATATTAGAATAGTATCGACCGGATCGTACAGTAATCGTTCAAGAATCGAGACTTAATGCCACGAATCAAGGAAATCAGCGTTTCAGACCTGCACCGGATGTTGCGCAAGCAGGATCACTTCGAGCTTCTCGATATCCGCACACCGGCGGAAGTCGAGCGCGGGGTATTGCCCAATGCCAGAACCCTGGCGATGCACCTGGTGCCGTTGAAGCTGAATTATTTTACGGAATCGCCCAGACAAATCGTCATCTACTGTCGTACCGGCAGCCGCTCGGCCCAGGTTTGCCGATTCCTGAACCAGCAGGGCATCAACAACGTCATCAGTTTGCGCGGCGGCGTGGTCAAATGGGCTTCGGGCGGGCATTCGCTCGATCCGCAACCGCGTGGCGCGGTAGAGTAGCTTGCCTTTTCGGATACCCTGACATATAACTGCAAACCTCGTTAAAGACAGCCTCAACCCATCACGGAGAGTTATCTAATGGCCGAATTCGACCGCGAACTTGACGCCTCCGGGCTCAATTGTCCTTTGCCGATCTTGCGCGCCAGGAAAGCGCTCGGCGACATGGAGCGCGGACAGGTCCTGCGAGTGATCGCGACCGATCAGGGTTCGGTCAAGGACTTCGAAGCTTTCTCGAAGCAAACCAATCACCCCCTGCTTTCCTCCAGCGAAGAAGGCGGAAAGTTCGTGTTTATGCTGAAGAAATACTGAGCTCCGCCTGCGGCGGAAAATTCGCCTCTGGCCTGCTGGTAGCGGTCGCCCGAATCGATGTTTTAGGCCATTTCCCGGCCACACATGCCAAAAACCCCGGTTTTTTGCGGAATTCTCAAATAAATCCAGGCTGTTATTAGTGCATTTGTATTTTAACCATAATAAAATTTCGGGTTTGGCGTAAGCAAATCAACTTAGACTAAGGAATAGAGGTTAGCGTGGAATTATCGGGTTCTGAAATTATAATCCAGTTCTTGAAAGATGAGGGCGTCAAGCACATCTTTGGGTACCCGGGCGGTGCGGTTTTGCATATTTACGATGCACTGCAAAAGCAGACTGACGTGGAACATATCCTGGTGCGCCATGAGCAGGGTGCCTCACATGCCGCAGACGGATATGCGCGCGCCACCGGCAAACCGTGCGTGTGCCTGGTGACTTCCGGTCCGGGTGCGACCAATGCGATTACCGGTATTGCGACCGCCTATATGGATTCGATTCCACTGGTGGTGATAACCGGCCAGGTTCCGAGCCACGTGATCGGCCAGGATGCCTTTCAGGAAGTCGATGCCGTCGGTATCTCCCGCCCCTGCGTCAAACATAATTTCCTGGTCAAGGATTTAAGCAAGCTTGCCGAGACCCTGAAAAAGGCCTTTTACGTCGCCACCACCGGACGCCCCGGTCCCGTCGTGGTCGACATTCCCAAGGATATCACCGCGCCGCATATCAAGATTCCCTACGAGTATCCGGCAAAAGTCGAGATGCGCTCCTACAACCCCAACTTCAAAGGGCATCCGCGCCAGATCAAGCGCGCGGTGGAATTGATGCTGGGCGCAAAGCGACCCATGGTTTATACCGGCGGCGGCGTCATCATGGACGACGCCTCGCAGGAATTGCGGGATTTCGTGCACAAGCTCGGGTTTCCGATCACGCAGACGCTGATGGGGCTCGGCGCCTTCCCCGGCACCGATCCGCAGTTTATCGGCATGCTCGGCATGCACGGTACCTACGAAGCCAATATGGCGATGCATGAATGCGACGTGCTGATCTGCATTGGCGCCCGCTTCGACGATCGTATCACCGGGGTTACCAGCAAGTTTTGTCCCTACGCGCAAATCATTCATGTCGATATCGATCCGGCTTCGATTTCGAAAACGATCAACGCCGATATCCCCATCGTCGGCGGCGCCAAACAGGTTTTAACCGAAATGCTTAAACAGCTGGAAAAAACCGAAGTCCAGGTCGATCAGGCGGCGCTCGAAAGCTGGTGGAATACGATCAAGTCCTGGCAGTCGCAGGACAGTTTCGCTTACGCAAAGAAAGACGGCGTGATTCAGCCGCAGGAAGCGGTAGAAGAGCTGTACAAGGTTACCAAAGGGGATGCTTATATTACCTCCGACGTTGGCCAGCACCAGATGTACGCCGCGCAGTTCTACCCTTTTGACGAACCGCGTCGCTGGATCAATTCGGGGGGCCTCGGCACGATGGGTTTTGGCTTGCCCGCGGCCATGGGCATCAAGCTCGCTTTCCCCGACAAGGACGTTGCCTGCGTTACCGGCGAAGGCAGTATCCAGATGTGTATCCAGGAGCTTTCGACCTGCCTGCAGTACGGCTTGCACGTGAAAATTATCAACCTGAATAACCGCTATCTGGGTATGGTCCGCCAGTGGCAGGAGTTCTTCTACGAAAAACGCTACTCGCATGTTTACATGGATTCGCTGCCCGATTTCGTCAAGCTGGCCGAGGCCTACGGCCATGTCGGTATCCGCGTCGACGATCCGAATGATTTGCATGATGCGATGGTGGAAGCCTTCAAGCTCAAGGACAGGACCGTATTCCTCGACATCATTACCGACCAGGAAGCCAACGTTTATCCGATGATCTCGGCCGGCAAAGCGCACAACGAAATGGATATTTCTCCGCTGCAGCAGGCCAAACAGGCATTGCTCAAGAGTAAAGGAGAACTGGTCTGATGCGGCATATTATTTCCCTGCTGGTCGAGAACGAGGCCGGCGCACTATCGCGTATTTCCGGCCTTTTTTCGGCGCGTGGTTACAACATCGAATCGCTGACGGTTGCCACTACGGAAGACCAGACGCTGTCGCGCATGACGATTATTACCACCGGTTCCGACCGCATTATCGAGCAGATCACGAAGCAACTGAACAAACTGGTTGACGTGGTCAAGTTGCAGGACATCACCGAAGGCAACTTCATCGAGCGCGAAATGATGTTCGTCAAGGTCAAGGCCGAGGGCGATACCCAGCGCGGCGAGGTCAAACGCCTGTCCGATATTTTCCGCGCCCGGATTATCGACGTTACCGACACCACCTTTTGTATCGAGTTGACCGGCTCGGGCTCCAAACTCGATGCCTATATCAAATCGATGCATGAAAACAACATCGTAGAAGTCGTGCGCTCCGGCTCCATGGGCATCTTGCGCGGCGAAAAAGCGCTGACATTATAAAAGCAGCCCAGGCATTTTTTTATAACAACACACTAATCAGTTTCGACACGAGGCAGTTATGAACATTTATTACGATAAGGATTGCGATTTATCCATCATTCAGGGGAAGAAAGTCACCGTCGTGGGCTATGGCTCCCAGGGGCACGCGCATGCGAATAATCTCAAGGATTCGGGCGTGGACGTTACCGTTGCCCTGCGCGAGGGTTCCGCCTCGGCCGCGAAGGCGGAAGCGGCAGGCCTGACCGTGAAAAACACCCCCGACGCGATTCGCGAGGCGGATGTCGTCATGATTCTGACTCCGGACGAATTCCAGCACGACCTTTATGTAAACGAAATCGAACCCAATATCAAACAGGGTGCGGCGATGGCCTTTGCCCATGGCTTCGCGATTCACTTCAACCAGGTGGTGCCGCGCGCCGATCTCGACGTCATCATGATTGCGCCCAAGGCGCCGGGGCACACTGTTCGCTCCGAATTCGTCAAGGGTGGCGGCATTCCCGACCTGATCGCGATCCAGCAGGATGCTTCCGGCATGGCGAAAGACCTGGCCCTGTCCTATGCCGCCGGTATCGGTGGCGGGCGTACCGCAATTATCCAGACCACGTTCAAGGACGAAACCGAAACCGACCTGTTCGGCGAGCAAACCGTGCTTTGTGGCGGCACGATCGAACTGGTCAAGGCTGGCTTTGAAACCCTGGTGGAAGCAGGCTACGCACCCGAACTGGCTTACTTCGAGTGCCTGCACGAACTCAAGCTGATCGTCGATTTGATTCACGAAGGCGGCATCGCCAACATGAATTACTCGATTTCAAACAATGCCGAGTTTGGTGAATACTATACCGGTAAAAAAATCATCAACGAGGAAAGTCGCTGGGCGATGAAGGAATGCCTGGAAAATATTCAGAACGGCCATTACGCCAAGCAGTTTATTTCCGAGGGGCAGTCCAACTACCCGAGCATGACCGCCGAGCGGCGTAACAATGCGGCCCACGAAATCGAGCAGGTCGGCGCCAGGCTGCGTTCGATGATGCCATGGCTCAGCGCCAAGCGGGCGCCCCGCGCCCGCCGACTCGCAATGGACGACGCTAACCCGAAAGAAACCCGCAAGAATATGCGCAAGGGCATCTACCTGTTGCCCAACATGTTTACCACGGCCGCTTTGTTTTGCGGCTTTTACGCGATTATCGCGGCGATGGCCGGGCGTTTCGAGATCGCGGCAATCGCTATCTTCCTGGCCGGCCTGCTGGATGGCCTGGACGGGCGCGTGGCGCGCCTGACCAATACCCAGTCGGCCTTTGGCGCCGAGTACGACAGCCTGTCCGATATGGTTTCCTTCGGCGTTGCCCCGGCCCTGGTCGTTTACCTTTGGTCGCTGGTGCATCTGCGCGACGTATCCATCTTTATGGGTAAACTGGGCTGGCTTGCGGCGTTCATTTACGCCACCGCGACCGCTCTGCGCCTGGCGCGCTTCAATACCCAGATCGGCGTTGCCGACAAGCGCTACTTTCAGGGTCTCGCCAGTCCGGCCGCCGCCGCGGTGGTGATGGGCGCGGTCTGGGTTTGCGAGTCTTATCATATAATCGGACAGGACGTCACCTACGCGGCGCTGCTGTTGACCGTTACCGCCGGCGTCCTCATGGTTTCCCGCTTTTCCTACTACAGCTTCAAGGATCTGGATTTACGCGAGCGCGTACCTTTCGTGACGCTGCTGGCGGTGGTGCTGGTGTTCGTGTTTCTGTCGATCGAGACCGCAACCGTGCTGTTTTCGTTTTTCTTCCTGTATATGCTGTCGGGTCCGGTCGTGTCGCTGTTTCGCTGGAATCGCAAGCGTATGCGCCAGTCGGAATCCAGCACGGAAGACAAACCGGAGACCTAGATTCGTTTTTTTGCTTGGCAAGCCGACTATAGTTGGCTATATTTCTCTTCATGCCAACGCGGTACACCAGTATTCAAACCAAGTCTCCAGTCAGCCTGGAGCTCCTGCCTGCGTACCTGCTGCTATCTCTGCTGCTCGTTCTCCTGCTGCCGTAAGGCAGACTAGAGACTCCTGACGAGGGCAAACGTAAGTAACAATCCACATTTTGAAAACGTTTAGACAAACGAGATAGCCATGAGTAAAGACAAGTTAATCATATTCGACACCACGCTGCGCGATGGTGAGCAAAGCCCTGGTGCGTCGATGACGCGCGACGAAAAGATTCGCATTGCACGCGCGCTGGAATTGATGAAGGTCGATATCATCGAGGCCGGATTTCCGATCGCCAGCGATGGCGACTTCAAATCGGTCAGGGCAGTCGCCGAAATCATCAAGGACAGCACGGTCTGCGGGCTGGCCCGCGCCAAGAAAATCGACATCGAGCGCGCCGGCGAAGCCATCAAACCCGCTAATTCGGGACGCATTCACACCTTCCTTGCGACTTCACCCATTCACATGGAGCACAAGCTGCGCATGACGCGCGACCAGGTCGTCGAGGCTGCGGTCGAGTCGGTGCGGCAGGCGCGCAAGTATACCGACAATATCGAGTTTTCGCCGGAGGACGCGGGCCGTTCGGAGCCGGACTTTTTGTGCCGGGTTATCGAAGCGGTTATCGACGCCGGCGCGACCACGATCAATATCCCCGATACCGTCGGTTACAACGTGCCGCACCAGTTTGGCGACCTGATCCGAGACTTGATCGAACGCATCCCGAATTCGGACAAGGCGGTGTTTTCGGTGCATTGCCACAACGACCTGGGGCTTGCCGTCGGCAATTCGCTGTCAGCGGTGCTCAACGGCGCGCGCCAGGTCGAATGCACGATAAACGGCCTCGGCGAGCGCGCCGGCAACGCCTCGCTGGAAGAAATCGTCATGGCGGTACGCACCCGGCAGGACATCTTCCCCTGCGATACCGACCTCGACGCCACGCAGATCATGAATTGCTCGAAGCTGGTGTCCGGTATTACCGGCTTTACCGTGCAACCCAACAAGGCCATCGTTGGCGCCAATGCTTTCGCCCACGAATCCGGAATTCACCAGGACGGCGTACTGAAGTCACGCGAAACCTATGAAATCATGCGCGCCCAGGATGTCGGCTGGAGCACCAACAAGCTGGTGCTGGGCAAGCATTCCGGTCGCAATGCCTTCAAGTCCCGCATGTCCGAGCTCAATATCCAGTTCGGTTCCGAGGAGGAGCTCAACGAAGTGTTCGCCCGCTTCAAGACCCTGGCCGACAAGAAACACGATATCTTCGACGAAGATTTGCTGGCGCTGGTTAACGAGGCCGCTTTCGAAACCGAGAATGAAACCATCAAGCTGGTCAGTCTCAGGGTTTGTTGCGAAACCGGGGAAGTACCAAGCGCGACCATGACGCTGAATATCGACGGTAAAGAGCAACAGGCCGTGGCCAGCGGAGACGGTCCGGTAGACGCCTGCTTCAAGGCAATAGAAATGCTGACCGAAACCGGGGTAAATTTGCAGCTGTACTCGGTCAACGCGATCACAACCGGCACCGATTCCCAGGGTGAAGTTACCGTCAGGGTCGAAAAAAACGGGCGGGTCATCAATGGTCAGGGCGCCGATACCGATATTGTCATTGCCTCGGCCAAGTCCTATATCAACGCGTTGAACAAGGTGATCAACAGCTCGGGCCGCACCCACCCCCAGCTGGGAGATGTGTAAGCCTAGATGTTGACTGCCCGGCAACAGCACTGCCTCAATGGAATCGGCATCCAGGTATGGAGCGAGCGAAAAACCGGTGACGGGAATGAACTCCTGGCGGGATCGGTCCCCGTCGTCTTTGCGGATGATGAAATCGAGGCGATAAACCAGTTTATCGAAGGAACGCCCGAGGACAGTCACCTTTTATCCGGGGAAACCACGCCCGCACGGGATACCGTTCCGGAACCAAGGGGGCTGTCCCCTGTTCCTGCGAAAGGGGACAGTCCCCATGCGGGGACAGTCCCCGAGGATTCAAATGCCGGCTACACACCCCCGATCTCGCTTGCATCCTGGGATGGGATTATCGAAGCAATTCAAGGCTGCAGCGCCTGCGCGCTGGCCGCCAACTGCACCCAGAAGGTACCGGGCGTCGGCAATCGGCAGGCAGACCTGTTAATCGTCGGCGAGGGGCCCGGGCATGACGAGGACATTCAGGGCGAACCCTTCGTCGGACGCTCGGGCCAACTGCTCGACCGCATGCTGGCGGCGATAGGGATTGCCCGCGAGCAGGTTTACATCACCAATATCGTCAAATGTCGCCCGCCGAACAACCGCGACCCCAAACAGGATGAAGCGCAACATTGCCGTGCTTACCTTGAAGCGCAAATAAAACAGATTGCGCCCCGGGTGATCCTCTCGGTCGGTCGCGTTTCCGCGCATAACCTGCTCGGCAGCAACGAACCGGTCGGCAAACTGATCAAACAGATGCACAAATTGCCGGGCACTGAAATACCGCTCAAGGTCACCTACCATCCAGCCTACCTGCTGCGCAATCCATCGGCCAAAGCCATCGCCTGGCAGGATTTGAAGCTGTTGTTTCAGATGCTGCAATGAGCGCTAACGGCTTATGGTTTCGGCGCATGATCCTGTCCGACGTCGAGCAGGTGATGAAGATCGAGCGCGATGTTTACGAATTCCCCTGGACCGAAAGAATTTTCAAGGACTGTATCCGCGTCGGCTATCAATGCTGGATGGCGCTACAGCAGCAATGCATCGTCGGTCATGCGGTAATCAGCGTTACCGCGGGTGAAAGCCATATACTCAATCTGTCGATTGGCAAGGATTACCAGCGCCAGGGCATTGGCAAACAGTTTATCGAGTTCCTGGTTGACGAGGCGCGCGCGCGGGATGCGCAAACCATGTTGCTCGAGGTGCGCCCCAGCAACACGGCAGCGATTAGTTGCTATAATGCGGCTGGTTTTAATGAAATTGGCAGCCGCAAAGATTATTATCCCGCGGACGAGGGGCGCGAAGACGCGCTGTTGTTCGCGCGGCATATTACACCGTCAAGTGACCGGCTAAGCGGCTAGCCATCCCCGGTTAAATCATCCTGGAAGTAAACAATGTCAGATATTGACGAAATGCGTCGACGCCGGACTTTTGCGATTATTTCGCATCCCGACGCGGGCAAAACCACGGTTACCGAAAAACTATTGCTGTATGGCAAGGCGATACAGATGGCGGGAACCGTGAAAGGCCGCAAGGCGGCGCGGCACGCCACTTCGGACTGGATGGAACTGGAAAAGCAACGCGGTATCTCGGTTACTTCATCGGTCATGCAATTTCCCTATCGGGACAGCATTATCAACCTGCTGGACACCCCGGGACACGAGGATTTCTCGGAGGACACCTACCGCACGCTAACCGCGGTGGATTCGGCGCTGATGGTGATCGATTGCGCCAAGGGCGTCGAAGAGCGGACCATCAAGCTGATGGAAGTCTGCCGTTTGCGCACTACTCCGATCATCACCTTTATCAACACGCTCGATCGCGAGGGCCGCGATCCGATCGAATTGCTCGATGAAGTCGAAGAGGTTCTCAAGATCCGCTGCGCGCCGATCACCTGGCCTATCGGCATGGGTAAGAGCCTGAAGGGCGTGTTTCATTTGCTGCATGACTCGGTACACCTGTTCTCGGCCAGCGCTGCCGACAAGATATCCTCGGGCGAAGTTATCGAAGGTCTCGACAACCCGAAACTGGACGCGGTGCTGGGCAGCATGGCGGACGAGTTTCGGGAGGAAATCGAGCTGGTGCGCGGCGCCTCCGGCGAATTCGATCTCGATGCCTATCTGGCGGGTGAATTAACCCCGGTCTTCTTCGGTTCGGCGATCAACAATTTCGGCATGGCCGAACTGCTCGATGCGTTCAATGAATACGCCCCGTCGCCGATGGCGCGTTCGACCAGAAACCGCAGCGTCAGCCCCGAAGAAGACAAGCTCACCGGTTTCGTTTTTAAAATTCAGGCGAACATGGACAAGCAGCACCGTGACCGTATCGCCTTTATGCGCATCTGCTCCGGCAAGTACACCCGGGGGATGAAGGTCCGCCTTGTGCGCATCGGCAAGGATATGAAAATCCCCGACGCGCTGAC
>CAMYML010000220.1:0-6176 GCA_947259305.1 uncultured Gammaproteobacteria bacterium
GCGTGGCGTGGGCCCGACTATGTCACCAATCCACAGATTGATCAGGCCGGGGTTGGTTGGATATTAGCCGAAAACTGGTGGCCCTATCAGCGACCATCGTTTGTTACGCCGCCTTTTGCCGGCTACATATCGGGGCATTCGACCTACTCCCGTGCCGCTGCTGAAGTCCTGACCGCATTGACGGGCAGTGAATTTTTCCCTGGCGGCATGAGCGGATTCGAGATCACTGCCAACGATTTCCTCGTATTCGAGGAAGGACCGAGTGTTAACATGACCTTGCAGTGGGCTACGTATCGCGATGCTTCCGATCAATGCAGTCTTTCGAGAATTTGGGGAGGGATTCATCCCCCTGCTGACGACATTCCGGGACGACTGATCGGTGAGCAAATCGGCATAGCCGCGTTCGACTTCGCCGAAGCTTATTATAACGGGGCGCGTTAGTATCGATTGGCGACCGCATCGAACTGATGTACATCTTTCTCTGACACTGCTTGCGAACGCCCGTATTACGAGATTTTCTTTGTTGACGACACTCAGCGGAAGCTAAGCGCCCATTCAAAAGCTGCAGGCCAGAAAACCTGCGATCAATGAGCAGTCCTGGAAGGATATGGATCAACCGGGCAACATCAATCGACAGCTTCTGGAGGCGATTGCGAGCGCCCGATATGGCATCTGCTACTTCTCACAGAAGGTTGGCGATGGCGCGTATATCGACAACGTCAACGTGGTTTTCGAGGCGGGGATGTTCCACGGAAGAGTCGACGAGATTACACCGGTGCCCGCGAGCTGGGTTCCGATCCGCGAGCAACAGTCCCCCGATCTTCCGTTCGACTTCGCCCAGGAAAGGATCCTCTGGGTCGAGCGAACCAGGACCGGTAAGCTGCGGACGAAGTCATTCGCCACGGCTATGCGCAGGAACCTCGACGCCCTGCTGGCTACGGCTTGAGGATTGACGATGTTGACGGGAGAGCGCAATGGAAAAAAACCTGACTGACTACGAAGCCTGGCTCGCAAAATATAAGAAGCGCGGGGAGGAACTCGAAGCAGCGATCGGCGTAACGATCTTTAAAGCGCTAGAAAACAGCAAACCTTTACTGGCACTTCCCAATCTTTGCAAGGCGCGCGCATCGTTTCCGATCAAGTTTTGCTTGTTGCTATATTCGACCAGGTTCGACGCAATGCATCTCCGGGAGGTTCATGAAAACAGCGGAACGCCACTCGAGGACGAGGAGATCAAGGAATCGCAACGCGTTGCAGCGGAGAATCTTTCCGAGGCCGCTGCCGTTTTGATGCCGACCCTTTCCGAGGTCGCGGACACGCACCTGGTCTTGTTCGAACGAGACAACGATGAGGCTACTGACAGTCCAGTTCGGTTGCGGCCACCCGATGATATGTGGTTCGCCTACCTGGCGCAGGTGGCGGAGTTGGCTCACGCGATCGTGGTCATAGATGGCACCGGCGAGTATCTTATGCAGGAGGTTCGGTACCTGTCCAACGCGGGTCTTCGAGATCGCATGCTCATTTACACCAAAGGCAAACTACTCGCCGGCCACGATGCCGATAATCCTCGCATCTGGCAGCTCAATGAGTTTGGCGAGGCGATCAAGTTCGCCGCCGCTAGCGAGCCGGGAGCCGACTCGGTGTCCTTCATCGAAGATCCGGTTCTGCCTGGTTGGTTCGTGGACGGAATTCGCGAGCGTTTTGAACCTGACGAGCCTCCTGCGTAGTAATATGCGTGCAAGATTGAATTGCAAGCCTTAAAAGTACCAGCAAAAAGAGACCCAGGAAAACTTACCAAATCCTATAAGGGCTAAGAAGTATCGCAGTCATCCAGGCGCAATCGCATTTACCCAGATGGCAGTTCCGCTTCAGTGACTGGGAGAGTGAAAAACTTTAGATTTAATACTGTAATAGTCTTTAATATACCGCGTAATTACAAAAATATCTTCGGCTCCGTTTTTATTCTATGACTACACATATTCTTGGCATCTCCGCCTTCTACCACGATAGTGCCGCCGCGCTCGTATCCGACGGTAATATAATCGCTGCCGCCCAGGAAGAGCGATTCACTCGCAAAAAGCATGACGCCGGGTTTCCTGAAAATGCGATCGAATACTGTCTCCAGGAAGCCGGAATTGGTCTCTCGGAAGTCGCATACGTCGTCTTTTACGATAAACCGCTCATAAAATTTGAGCGCATTCTGGAAACCTATCTTTCATATGCGCCCAGGGGCTTTCAGTCGTTCCTCGCGGCGATGCCCATCTGGCTAAAGGAAAAGCTATTCCTGAAGACCACGCTCAGACGCGAGCTATCCGCGCTGAGTGGCCTCAGTAAAACAGACTTACCGCTACTCGTATTTACGCAGCATCATGAATCACATGCTGCTTCGGCATTTTTCCCCAGCCCATTTGAAAAGGCTGCCGTACTCTGCCTCGATGGCGTCGGGGAATGGGCAACCAGCTCTGTCTGGATGGGCGACGGTAACAGCCTGACTCCGAAATGGGAGATTGATTTTCCGCACAGCTTGGGCCTGCTCTACTCTGCATTTACCTATTACGCGGGATTCAAGGTCAACTCAGGCGAATACAAGCTTATGGGGCTCGCGCCCTACGGGAAACCGCAATTCGTAGACACGATTCTCGATAATCTGATAGACCTGAAGCAAGACGGCACCTTCAAACTCGACATGAGCTATTTTAACTACGCGACAGGCTTGACCATGACTAACAACAAGTTACACGCGTTGTTTGGGGCAGCGCCAAGAAAACCGGAATCAGAGATAACCCAGCACGAGATGGATATCGCAAGATCAATACAGGAAGTCACGGAAGAAATTGTGCTTCGACTGGTCAGAACCGTGCGCAAGGAACTGGGGGTGGACTACCTGTGCCTCGCTGGCGGCGTGGCGCTCAATTGTGTCGCCAATGGCCGCATCCTGCGCGAGGCAGACTATCGAGACATCTGGATACAGCCTGCCGCAGGCGATGCTGGCGGTGCCCTTGGAGCCGCATTGAGTATCTGGCATAGTTATCTCGGTAATCCAAGGACTTCGAACGAGAACGGGGACAAAATGCAGGGCGCCTATCTCGGTCAAAAGTTCACGAACCTTGAAATCACCGATTTCCTCGACAGTATCGGGGCTGTTTATTCAGTAGTCGAAGATAAAGATCTGATGCCCAGGCTTGCCCAAATCCTCGATAACGAAAACGTCGTCGGCTGGTTTAACGGACGTATGGAGTTTGGCCCACGCGCGCTAGGCGGCCGATCTATCATCGGCGATCCGCGAAGCGGAAAAATGCAGTCCGTGATGAATTTAAAAATCAAGTACCGTGAATCATTTCGCCCTTTCGCGCCTGCAGTAAAATTTGAACAGGTATCCGAATGGTTCGAGATAGACCGCAGCAGCCCCTACATGTTGCTGGTAGCCCCGGTAAACCGGGATAAACTGGTGGCAATGACCGAAGAGCAACAAAAGCTGTTTGGGATTGAAAAACTGAATATCCCGCGCTCGGATATCCCGGCAGTCACGCACGTGGATTACTCGGCAAGAGTTCAGACCGTTCATAAGGACACGAATCCGAGATTTTATGATCTGATCGAGCGTTTCGAAAATCGCACGGGCTGCCCGGTTCTGATAAATACCTCTTTCAACGTACGCGGCGAACCAATAGTTATGACCCCGGAAGATGCACATCGTTGTTTCATGCGCACCGAAATGGACTACCTGGCGATGGAAAACGTACTTTTGGCGAAATCTGAACAGCCGGAATTCGAGCAGGACAATTCCTGGAAAAATGAGTTCGAGCTGGATTGATGATGAAGCTTAAAGCCCCTACAGTCGAAAATCCTGGAATCAGTGAACTAAGAAAGTTCGGCCTGGTCACCGGCGCCATTGTTTTCGCGTTATTTGGCATTGCCCTGCCCTGGCTACTCGACCATCAGTGGCCCACCTGGCCTTGGATCGTTACCGGGATATTCTGGATATTAGCGTTGGCTTCTCCCGATTCCCTGTTTGCAGTTTACCGGGCCTGGATGAAGTTCGGGCACATCGCAGGATGGATTAACACCCGGATTATTCTGGGGTTAATGTTCTACCTGATATTCTTCCCGGTTGGAGTATTGTTGCGAATTCTTGGAAAAGATCCAATGAATCGTAAATTCGATAGCACTGCAAAAAGTTATCGAATAATATCGGAACCAGTCGAAAAAGATCATATCGAGAGACCTTACTAGATGCTAGAATTGATAAAGGATTTATGGGGATTCATGCGGGCTCGTAAAAAATTCTGGCTGGCCCCAATCATTATTATCATGCTGATACTTGGTACACTGATCGTGTTGACACAGGGCTCAGCCGTGGCCCCTTTTATATACACCCTGTTTTAATTCGTATCGTCTCCTTAGACAATATCGGCATGAACATTCTGGGGTGGGATTACAGGATGGGCAAGCACTGCATTGTCATATCCTCGCAAACCGATGGGATCAGTGTCACTGCTGTCCCAGATAATTCCGAACATCATATCAAGCCCAACTGAGGTGATGCGATATCGGGGTCAGGCGGTGGGTCAGTATCGATTGAACTGAAACTATCAATCGACACTGACCCCTCGGTTCCCTGTGGTGCGCGTTCCCCAGTAGTGATTTCACCGATCCCGAGTTAACGCCGGGCATCTGGACAACGGACCGTTCGGGCGGCTCGGGCTACAACCCCGGCGCGCCCAACGCAAACGGAGACGACGCCGGCAACTATACGCAGGATTTCGGTGGCACTTCGAGCGCCTGCCCCGGCGCAGCGGGTGTCGCCGCGCTGGTGATTGCGCGCAACTCGGGACTGCGTTGGGACGAAGTGAAAGACATACTCAAGCGCTGCTGCACGCGCATCGATGATGTCGGCAACGAGTACGACGCGAATGGGCACAGCGAGCAGTACGGCTACGGCAGACTCGGCGCGAGCAAGGCGGTCCAACTCGCCGTTCCGCCAACGCCGAAGTACGCGGTGCTCCACGAGGCACGGCAGGATGTTGCTATCCAGGATCACAAGACGAGTAAGATCCGCGTCGAAGTCGGCGACACCAGGGCCCTCAAAGTGGTCGTAATCCACGTCGACATCGAACACACCTACATCGGCGACCTCGTCGTCAAGGTCAAAACTCCCAGCGGAGCGGCCGTCACTTTACACAACAGGGCTGGCGGGACGACAAACAATCTTCGCCAGACCTACGACTCGGTCAACGCGCCTGGCCTGGCCGCGTTCATCGGAACAATCCAGACCGGGACCTGGATACTCGAAGTCAAGGACACCGCAACTGCGGACAAGGGCAAGATTGTTCGATTTGGAGTCGAGCTGGCACTCTAGCTGTCATCCCCCGGCGGATTGAGACGGATTCCAGCCAGCTTTCAAGCCGGGGTTTGTCAGGCGATGAAAAAGTTATTCCTCTCACCCCAGTCGACCTGGAAGTCTGGGGTAATCCCAAACCATGAGCATGTCAATTCTATAAAATGAATCGTGACGTACCAGAACTCAACGTTTTTTATGGACTTTGCCAGTTTTACCTGGTGATTCGCATCGACGTTAATTTTATAGGCGTCATTCCT
Organism: uncultured Gammaproteobacteria bacterium; assembly: GCA_947259305.1. Lineage (GTDB taxonomy): Bacteria > Pseudomonadota > Gammaproteobacteria. The sequence continues at coordinate 5,599 of CAMYML010000220.1, forward strand.
ACCCTCTTTCCCACTATTGATGGAAACGAGAACCCTCTCACCATCTGTACGAATTTGGACGATTCCAAAGTAAGTACACTTTTAGTATGGATATGCTTCTGCAAGGCCCGGATGAGAACCCGGGAATTTCACGGGCTGTAAAAAAAGAACCCTGCACGAAGCAGGGTTCTTTGCAGCGGGATAAATTCTCCCTTTAGTTGTCGGAATCGAAGTACTTCGATCTAGCCGTTCATACCCAGTGATTCGCCCTCGGGAGCTGATTCGTCCGGCACCGATTCATCCGGTAAAGAGGGTTCCGCAACCGTTTCGTCCGGTAGCGAAGGCTCTTCAGCCGTTTCATCCGGCTGGGACTCGTCAGGCTGTGATTCGTCCGGGGTCGTTCCCTGCTCGGCAGCGGCCGCTACACCCACGGCAGAATGCGAAGCGGCCTTTCCCTTGGCCACCGCGGAAGCGTTACCGGCCTTGGCACTACTCGAAGAGGCGCCTCTCCCCTTACCGATGCCTGCGCTATCACCTTTACCGGCAGCACTGGCTCCGCTATCGCCGCCGCCGTTGCCGCCGCCGTTACCACCGCCGTT
>CAMYML010000220.1:6191-11014 GCA_947259305.1 uncultured Gammaproteobacteria bacterium
GCCCGCTTACCGAGCCCACTGTCAAAACGGCAACCAACAGGCCGCGCCCAAGATTTCTATAGATATCAAATTTCATACTATGCTCCAGATTTTCGAGTAACTACAATGGCTTGCCCGCGAACCCGCCTACATGAGCAGCTTCAAAATGTGTCAAGGGCAATAGGGACAGACCAGGTTTTCCCATTAGCCTGCCCCGCTGAACTAGACAAGTCTCGATGGCCCGGTAGTCGATGCCGAGTACACGGGTCAGAACCGACGGTCGGCGGGCGAATAGAAACCTGAGAGGAGTCAGCATGCCTGGTGGCTGACAGTTGGTTGGATTACCCAGTGGGAAGAGGCACCAAATGCAGTCGCTTTAGGCGATATTGTGAACCCTGGCGGGAATTGGTCAGATCTCGGATGCCCTCAGGGCCGATCTGCTTCGCGAATCTCTTTCATTACCTGGTGGAATTATGAAAATAGGGTGTTAATATTTCCGACCCTCTTCAGCTGGTTAACAATATTTATACTAAATAGTGCCAGATGTTAAAGTGGAGGATGCCAAACACCGCTTAAATTGTTATCGGCGATTGTTAGTCAAATAGAAAATTAACTATGTCCTTAAACTGTACGGAGATTGTTAGCCCCGTACTTTTTGTGATTTCAGAGATGCTCAATATGATTAAGAAACTGCCATACACGCTCGTCATTATTCTAATCACAGTCACCCTTACAGCTTGTGCCAGTCCCGAGGAAAAAGCGGCGAGCTATATCGCAAACGCCAATACGCTGGTCGCGGAAGGCAATCTGGAAAAAGCCGAAATCGAATACAAGAATGCATTGCAGATTAATCAAAACCTGCCTGATGCCCTGTATGGTCTCGCAAAAATTTACGAACGCAGGCAGGAATGGCGCGAGGCATACGCAGTAGTCAGTAAAATCAGAGAATTGGCCCCCCGGCATGTCGATGGGCGCATCATGCTGGCCCAATTACTGCTCGCCAGCAATCAACTCGATGAGGCCCTGAGCGATGCCAAAGAAATCATGGAATTAGCGCCTGAAGATGCACGTGCGCATTCGCTGATGGCTACCTTGCAGATTCGTCTTGAAAATCCTGAAGGCGCCCTTGAAGAAGCTAGCAAGGCGCTAGCCATCGAACCAGGTAATAGCGATGCGATTCTGGTTCAGGCGCGGGTATTTATCGCCGAGAAAAATTATGACTCGGCGCTTAAACTGCTGGATAAAGCAATTGAAGAAAGCCCTGACAATGCCTTCCTTTACTTAATGCAACTCGAGGCTTACCAGGCACTGGCTGACAAGAAGGCAGTCGAAGGCGTTTATTTAACCTTGATAGACCGTTTCCCGAATGAAGCTGGATATAAATCGGCGCTCGCGCGGTATTATATCATCGACAGGAATGTCGACGGTGCCGAACGCATGCTTGAGCAGATTGTAGCGTCGGATCCAGATAGCATCGCAAGCAAATTGCGCCTGGTGGCATTCAAGTACCAGTATCGCTCCATCGATGCCGCGGTTGCGCTGGCAAACAAATATATCGCATCCAGCCCAAAAGAATACCCTTACCGCTTCCTGCTGGGCGAGCTTTTTGAGCGGGATAAGCAACCTGGGCAAGCGGCGAGCGTCTACCAGAAGATAATTGCGGATGACGGTCTGCAGGCGAATGGTCTCGAGGCTCGCAACAAACTTGCCTCGATCGAAAAGCGTCGTGGTAACGCTGACAAGGCCGCCGAGTTGATTAATGAAGTGTTAACCCAGGATCTGGCCAATAAAAACGGGCTTCTGCTACAGGCAGAGTTTCAGATTGCCGGGAAAAAGTATGACGATGCGCTAATCAGCGCCCGCACCGTGTTACGCGACAACCCGGACTCGATCAAGGCCATGGAATTAATCGGCCAGGCCTATGACGCAATGGGCTCACGTGACCTGGCGATCGAGTCCTACAGCAAGGCGATTCAATTGAATCCTGGGTCGGCGGTAATTGTCAATCGGCTGGCAAACCACCTGGTGCGCCGGGGCGACTTTAAAGGAGCCGACGAAATATTGCTCGAATCGATAGCGCGTGGCAACCGCAGTCTCGAATCGGTTCAACTGTTAGCCCAGGTCAAGCTTGCACTCGGCCAATGGGACCAGGCCGAGCTGTTATCAAATGAGTTGCAAAATGCCGCAGGCCAGCAAGCACTTTCGCAACAGTTACTCGGGATTGTTTATCAGGGTAAGGATGATCAACAAGCGAGTATCGAGGCATTTCAACGCGCGCACGAGCTGGCGCCAAGCTCGACCCAGCCGATTGCCGCACTCGTCCAGACCTATATGCGCAATGGCAAGCCAGAGGATGCCAGGCGATTTTTGGAATCCGTCGTTTCGATTGATAGCGACAACCTGGCAGCCAATTTACTACTAGGCCGGTTAAGTCTCTATGAAAAAGACGTCCCCGGCGCGATCAACCAGTATGACAAGGCGATAAAAGCCAATCCCAGAGCGGCTGAGGCGTATCATGAACTGGCGACGCTCTATATTGGCCTGAATAATCTTGACAAGGCCGCGCAAGTGACTAATCGGGGACTGGCAGCCTTGCCCGATCGACCGCTGCTAATGATTAATCTTGCGGTGATCCTTGAATTGAAAGGGGACTTTAGAAAGGCAATCGAAACTTATGAATCACTGCTGGAAAAAACCCCCGATCTGATGGTAGCCAAGAATAATCTGGCCAGCCTGCTAACCGATTATGGTGACGAAGCAAATGCGCTCGAACGCGCGCGCGCTATTGCAGCGGAGCTCAAGAATTCAAAAATACCAACGTTTCTAGATACTTATGCCTGGGCTTCGGTCAAGGCCGGTACCAATCTTGAAGAAGCAACTGTGCTGCTTGAAGCTATCGTCAGGGAGAACGAACAAATCGGTGTTTATAGCTATCACCTCGGCGAGGCATATCGCAAGAAAGGCGATATAGAATCAGCGGTGATCTATCTGCAAAAAGCGGTCGATCTGGAGCACCGCGACTCCCTGGTTGCCAGGCAGGCCGGTCAATCGCTGCAACAAATAAAACAGTAGGATTTTCCATTAAATAGGTGCTGGCATGGGTATTTCGCTTTTTGGATGAAATTTACCCCATTTGGGTGAAATTTACCCCATTTGGGTGAAGTCTTAGTAAAAAAAGTAGGGTATAGTTTCCGAGCTAATTGATAAAAGTACTTAAATATAAAAATATAGGTAAATCTGCCGACCATGCTGCATTAGCGCGCATACATGTCAGCTGCATTATTCTTATAAAATTAGGGGTTAAAACAATGAATACAAAAATAACGAGCATTGCCTGTGGCGTGGTTCTTACGCTGGCTACAACGGTAGCGCCTGCAGCAACATCCACAACGACTACCAATTTTAACGCTACAGATAGCCTTTTTGGCTTATCAGCGGGCTTCAATATAAATGGCGATACCCGCAGTGTTCTGGGTAACACCCTGGGCATTGAATACGGGGCTTCGGCCAATACGGGCACCGTCAATGCCGGTGTGAACGGCTCTATCAGGGCGACCTACGATGACGTGATAAATGGCAGTTCGACAAACGTCGCGCTGAATTATTTGGGTGGGCTGAGTAGTCTCTCCTCCGCGTTCGGTGCGAACGCCTTTGTCGATGCATTCGTCAATGTTACTATTCCAATTCCGTTTTTGCCCGATTTTCCTATCAACGCAACCGTAAATATACTTGATGAGGGGTTTTTTCTTGCTCCAAGCAGAACATTCAATGCCAACCTTGGAGTAGGGGTTTCGGACACTGATCAAGACACCGCAGCAGCGCCCGCGGTTACTATTGTTCCTGTCCCTGTACTCGATGACGTAGCAGCTGGAGTCGACTTAGACATCCGACAGACTATCCGCCTCACACCTAACTCTCTCGACGGTATTCTCAGAGGCGTAAATCGTAGTAATGGCAACGTGGTTGCGCAGGGGTTTGGGATCGGCGCGAGCGACTTCACGAGTGTCGCACTGGCGGGCCTCGATGCGGGGATCTGGGATTTTTCGATACTGGATATCGATCTATTTGGCTTATTCAGAAATGACGTGAGTATGGTGATTAATCCATTTATCACACTCCCTGTTTTTTCTGATTTTAGACCGGGCACGCTGGCCACCATCCCACTGTTCGGCCAAGAATTTGGACTGGATTTCAACACGCTGACGAGAAATAATGTGTTTTCGATCCTGGTTACCCCCATCCCGGCTGCTATCTGGCTATTCGGTACCGCACTGCTAGGTTTTATCGGTATGTCCAGAAGAAGAATTGTCGCCTAGCATTTAGATTAAGAACTCAAAATTCAACCCCGCCACTGTGCGGGGTTTTTTTTGTCCGCGGAAGGTTCACGACAGTAAAGTGTCAGCAAAGGCTCAGTAATGGGGTCTACCATTGGGTAATTCCGAACTTCCATGGTACCTTTCTCTACAGATCGGAGCGTATTTTCTGGATCATGACGAGGGCCTCGATGCTTGAGATCCCCCGACCGTGTCACCACATTTTTCACAAGCTGCGATGTTGAAATTTCCTAAAGCACCTGCTTTTAGTGAATACCCGCGTCTGACGGTGTGCCCAGGTCATTGCAATATGTCGCTCTGCCTGTGCGGGTGTTTCCTGGCCCCTTGTCGCGCCTGACCCGGCGAAAACACAGCACGTCGCTTGCTCTACCGCGCAACACTTACCGTGGAATCGTGGATTTACGCTGGGACCGGTATTCGTGCGGCAAGCCAGGCAATGAAATTCAATGGATCGAAAATGCCCTGGCTGGTGCCGTCCCGCTACGGTGTCTTCAGCTCGGCAGGATCAAT
>CAMYML010000221.1 GCA_947259305.1 uncultured Gammaproteobacteria bacterium
GCAGCAGTCAGTAGTCAGTTAAAAGGCCCATATGGGCCTTTTTTATTGGTTTTCTGGAGGCGATGTTAGTGCAGGATTTAACGCCACTTTTCGAGCCGGTAGTCGAGTCGATGGGTTATGAACTCGTCGGTGTCGAATTCGAGGGCGCCGGCGGACACGGCACGCTGCGTGTCTATATCGACCGTGAACAGGGCGTGAGCCTGGATGACTGTGCGGCTATCAGCCACCAGATCAGCGGCATCCTCGATGTCGAAGAGCCGATCAAGCAGGCTTATGACCTGGAGATTTCATCACCAGGCATCGAGCGGCCGCTGTTCAAATTGGCCGATTTCGAACGGTTCGCTGGCCGGGCCGCGAAGATTAAGCTGGCCGTAGATCTGCAAGGTCGCAAGAATTTCAAAGGTCGGTTACAGGGTGTAGCCGATACCAGGATGGTAGTAATCGAGGTCGATGGGGAAGCGTTTCATCTGCCTTTCGCCGATATCGCCAGGGCGAACCTGGTTGGCGAGTTTTAAAATAACGGGATCGCTTGCCACGGATTGCAGCGGTCAGGTCGAACCTATTGCGAGTAACGACAATGGAAAATAAAGAAATTCTGTTAGTAGCGGATACCGTCTCCAACGAAAAGGGAGTGGATCGCGAAATAATATTTGAAGCGATCGAGGCAGCCCTGGCGTCGGCGACGCGTAAGAAACATCAGCAGGATATCGAAGTGCGCGTTGATATCGACCGTAAGACCGGTGACTACGATACCTACCGCCGCTGGGAAGTCGTCGAATCCGGCGAAGACGGTCTCGAAGAGCCGCTGCGCCAGATTACCCTGGAAGCGGCGCAAATCGATCAACCCGAGATTCAGCTCGGCGATTTCGTCGAAGAGCAAATCGAATCGGTCGAATTTGGCCGCATCGCGGCACAGACCGCCAAGCAGGTCATCGTACAGAAGGTGCGCGAGGCCGAGCGCCGCAAGGTCATCGACGCCTATACCGATCGTGAAGGCTCGCTGGTCATGGGTCAGGTCAAACGCGTCGAGCGCGGCAATGTTTATGTCGATCTGGGTGATAATGCCGAGGGGTTTATCCCGCGTGAGGAAATGATCCCGCGCGAATCGGTGCGTCCCGGTGATCGCGTGCGCGGCTATGGTCGAGCTGTTCAAGCTCGAGGTGCCGGAAGTGGGCCAGGACCTGATCGAAATTATTTCTGCTGCGCGCGATCCGGGCATGCGCGCCAAGATTGCGGTCAAGAGCAACGACCCGCGTATGGACCCGGTCGGGGCCTGTGTCGGTATGCGTGGTTCACGGGTACAATCGGTTTCCAACGAGCTTGCCGGTGAACGCGTCGATATTATCCTGTGGGACGAAAATCCGGCCCAGTTTGCGGTCAACGCGATGTCGCCTGCCGAAGTCGCTTCAATCGTCATCGACGAGGAATCCAACTCGATGGATATCGCCGTGCCGGAAGAAAAACTGTCCCAGGCAATTGGCCGCGGCGGGCAGAATATCAAGCTGGCGAGCCAGTTGACGGGCTGGACTCTCAATGTCATGGACGAGGCCGCCGCCGAAGAGAAATCCGAAGGCGAGTCGCGCCAGCTGGTTGAAAATTTTATGTCCCAGCTCGATGTCGACGAAGAAGTCGCGATCATCCTGGTGCAGGAAGGGCTGACCACGATCGACGAGGTCGCCTATATCCCCGAATCCGAGCTCATCGAAATCGACGAGTTCGACGAGGAAATCGTGCAGGAACTGCGGGGTCGCGCCCGCGATGCCCTGTTGACCATGGCGATTGCGCGTGAAGAAACCGCCGAGGCTGGCGAACCGCAGGATGACCTGCTCAACATGGAATACATGACCAGCGAACTGGCGCATGAGTTATCGCGTCGCGGCATTTGCACGATGGAAGATCTCGCCGAACAATCGACCGACGAACTCGAGGAAATCGACGGCCTCGATGCCGAGTTTGCGGGCAAGCTCATCATGAAGGCGCGCGAACCCTGGTTCGCCGAAGCAGAGGCCGAGTAGGTTTATAACGGCATTATGCAATATACGCATGTGGACAGATAATCATGGCAAATGTAACAGCTAAACAACTTTCAGAAGTCATCGGCGTCAACGTCGAGAAATTGCTGGATCAATTGAAAACCGCCGGCGTTGAGGTCAGTGGTGCCGACGATCCCATTTCCGACGAAGACAAAATGAAGTTGCTGGATTCATTGCGCACTAGCCATGGCAAGGAAGATTCCAGCGGCCCGAAAAAAATTACGCTACGCCGCAAGAGCAAAAGCGAACTCAGGGTGTCTGGAACCTCGGGACGTAACACGACTACCAAGACGATTAACGTAGAGGTACGCAAGAAACGCACCTACGTCCGCCGCGCCGATGTTGAAGCGGAGGAAGTCAAGCAGCAAGAGGAAGCCGAAGCCGTGGCCGAAGAGGAAACCAGGCTGCAGCAGCAACAGGTCGAGGAAGAGGCGCGCCAGGTCGAGGCAGCGGCCGAAGCCGAGGTCGAGGCGGCGAAAGCTGCTGTCGAGGAAGCCGTGCGCGCCGAGGCGGAAAAGAAGGCCTATGAAAAAAGCCTGCAGGAGGTCGAGGCCGCGCAAAAGGTTATCGAGCAGCAACGCGCCGAAGCCGCGGCCACCGAGGCGGCCGAAGCCGCTGCACTTGCTGCGCTGGAGCAGGCGGCTACCGCCAGTGCCGCGCCGGCCACAGCGGACAAACCCGGAAAACATGGTAAGCACGAAGACAAGCACACTCGTTACGGCCGCAAGGAACTGCACGTCAAAGAGTCCGCGCATCAGCCCAATCGTAAGCAGAAGTTCAAGAAAGGCCAGAAGCAGGTCCGCGAAATCAACAAACAGCATCAGTTTGAAAGGCCTACTGCACCGGTGATTCGTAGTGTCGAGGTTCCGGAAGCTATTTCGGTTGCCGATCTGGCGCAGCGCATGGCGGTCAAGGCCGGCGACGTGATCAAGGTGCTGATGCAAATGGGCACGATGGCGACGATTAACGAAATTCTGGATCATGATACCGCGACGCTGGTGGTAGAAGAGATGGGGCATAACGCGGTTAGCGCGGCCAGCGAAGACGATTTTGAAAGAGAATTAAAGGTGAGTGCGGAGCAGGAAGGCGAAGACAAGGCCGGTCGACCACCCGTGGTGACGATTATGGGTCATGTCGATCATGGCAAGACCTCGCTGCTCGACTACATTCGCAAATCGCGCGTAACTTCCGGTGAAGCCGGTGGGATTACGCAGCATATCGGTGCCTACCATGTCGAAACCGACAAGGGCATTATTACCTTCCTGGATACACCGGGGCACGCCGCATTTTCGGCGATGCGTGCTCGCGGCGCGCAGGCTACGGATATCGTTGTGCTGGTGGTTGCCGCGGATGATGGTGTCATGCCGCAAACCAAGGAAGCGATACAGCATGCGAAGGCGGCCGGAGTGCCGCTGGTGGTTGCGGTCAACAAGATCGATAAGGAAGATGCGGACCCGGATCGGGTCAAGAACGAACTTTCCGCGCTGGAAGTCATTCCCGAGGAATGGGGCGGCGAGAATATTTTTGTCAACGTCTCCGCGATTACCGGTGAAGGCGTTGACGGCTTGCTCGACTCGATTCTGGTGCAGTCCGAAATTCTCGAACTCAAGGCTGTCGACACGGGCAATGCCAAGGGTATCGTGATCGAGGCTTCGCTCGACAAGGGACGTGGCCCGGTGGCGACTGTGCTGGTGCAGTCCGGTTTACTGCAACAGGGCCAGATGTTGCTGGCCGGCACCCAATTTGGCCGCGTGCGCGCAATGTACGACGAAGCATCCAGCGCCATAAAAACCGCTGGACCGTCGATGCCCGCCGTCGTGCTTGGCCTGTCCGGGGTGCCGAATGCCGGTGACGAGGTATTCGTCGTTGAAAACGAGCGCAAGGCGCGCGAGTTTGCCGCAACCCGTGAAGCTAAAATACGCGAGAGCAAGCTGGCCGATCAGCAGAAGGCGAAACTGCAGGGTATGTTCGATGCCATGGCCGAGGGCGAGGTTTCCGAAATCAACATCCTCATTAAAGCCGACGTGCAGGGTAGTACCGAGGCCATCCGCGAATCGCTGGAAAAACTCTCGACCGACGAGGTGCGAGCCAAGCTGATCGCGACTGGCGTCGGTGGAATCAACGAATCAGATATCAACCTGGCCGCTGCCTCGGATGCGCTCGTGGTTGGGTTTAACGTGCGTGCAGATGCCGCGGCGAAGCGTGTTGCCGGCGACTATGGCGTTGATATTCGCTATTACAGCGTAATCTACGAAATTATCGACGACGTCAAGGCCTTGATGTCCGGCATGCTGTCGCCGGATTCGCAGGAAAACATCATCGGCCTGGCCGAGGTCAAAGATGTGTTCCGCTCGCCCAAGTTTGGCGATGTTGCCGGTTCGATCGTGATCGAGGGTGTGGTGCGTAAGGGGCAGCCGATCCGTGTGCTGCGTGACAATGTCGTCATCTACGAGGGTGAGCTCGAGTCGTTGCGCCGTTTCAAGGACCCGGTCGAAGAGGTCCGCGTGGGCACCGAGTGCGGTATCGCGGTGAAGAATTACAACGACGTCAAACCGGGCGATCAAATCGAAGTGTTCGAACGCATCGAAGTGGCGCGCTCGCTCGACTAAATCCGCTAATCCATGCCCAAGGAGTACTCCCGTAGCGAACGGCTTGCATCACAGATTCAGCGTGAACTGGCGAGGTTGATCCAGTCGGGTCTAAAGGACCCGCGCCTGGGTATGCCCAGCATACTCGAGGTCCAGGTCAGCAAGGATCTCGCGCATGCACGCGTATTCTTCAGTTTGCTGAATGCCGAAGATGCCGATGACTGTCTCGCGGCGCTAAACCATGCGAGTGGCTTTTTGCAGCGTGAAATCGGCAAGCAACTCAAGGCTCGGATCACCCCGAAGCTCAGCTTTATCTACGATGACACCGATATTCGCGGGCGGCAGTTGTCCGACCTGATCGACTCCGCTGTCGCCAGCGACAAGTTCAAAGCCAACCACTAGATGGCGCGCATCTCTAAAGAATATCGTGATGTCGACGGTGTTCTGATTCTCGACAAACCTGTAGGGCTTAGTTCGAACCAGGCGCTGCAGCAGTTGCGCCACCTGTATCGCGCGCGCAAGGCGGGTCACTGCGGCAGCCTCGACCCGCTGGCGAGCGGAGTTTTACCCGTATGTCTCGGACAGGCGACCAAATACTCCAGTTACCTGCTAGGCGCGCACAAGACTTACCGTGCCACCTGTCTACTGGGCCAGACTACGACCACCGGCGATGCCGAAGGCGAGGTGATCGAGCGCAAGCCGGTCGCAACCGACCGCCAGCAGGTGGCACAGGTGCTGCAACGGTTTATCGGGCAGATAGAACAGGTTCCGCCAATGTACTCGGCGCTCAAACACCAGGGCAGGCGGCTTTATCAACTGGCGCGCGAGGGCAAGGAGGTTGAACGCGAGCCCCGTCGGGTAGAAATATTCGAGCTCGAACTGTTGGCTTTCGAGGGTGATAAACTCGAAATCGAAGTCTGTTGTTCCAAAGGTACCTACATCAGAACCCTGGCCGAGGACATCGGCAAGCTGCTCGGATGCGGTGCGCATCTAACCGCATTGCGCCGCAGCGCGGTCGATTCCCTGCTGGAACAGGATTCGATTCCGCTGGAGCATTTGCAGCAGTTGGCGTCGCAGGACCCGCAAACGCTGGACCAGCTGTTACTGCCCGTAAGCGCGGCGCTGACCCGTTTTGCCGAATTGCGACTGGATGTCGGCGAGTGTCTCGATATCAGCCAGGGAAAACGAATCAAACTGGACGAATTTCCGGGCGCCGGACTGTATCGACTGGTTTCCGGCGATGGGGCATTTATCGGCCTCGGCGAAGTCGATCCGGATGCCGAACTGACGGCAAAAAGGTTAATGAATACAGCAAGATAATGTGGATCCCGGTGGTTCGTCGGAATAACCCTGATTATTCCGGTGAAAGTCCTTGTTAGCACCTGCCGAGATAGGTAGAATACCAGCCTTTTTCGGGCCCACGAGGTTTTATTCATGGCAATGTCAGCTGAACAGAAAGCTGCAATAATTGGTGATTATCAGCAAGGCAAGGGTGACACCGGATCACCCGAGGTGCAGGTAGCACTGCTATCCCATCAGATCAGCCATCTGACCGAGCACTTCAAACAGCATATTCATGACCACCATTCGCGTCGCGGATTATTGAAAATGGTCAACCAGCGTCGCAATTTACTGGATTATCTTAAATCCAAAAATCAGCAGCGTTATAAAGATTTGATTGCAAAGCTCGGATTGCGTCGTTAACCAGTGAGAAAAAAGTGAATCCAATTAAAAAGACATTTCAGTACGGCGCGCATCAGGTAACGCTGGAAACGGGTGAAATAGCGCGCCAGGCCAGTGGTGCAGTATTTGTGACAATGGCCGACACGGTCGTAATGGTGACGGTAGTAGGGTCCAAGACCGCCGACCCGGGTCGAGGATTTTTCCCGCTGACGGTCGATTACCAGGAAAAGACTTATGCCGCGGGCAGAATTCCCGGCGGCTTCTTCAAGCGTGAAGGTCGCCCCAGCGAAAAGGAAACCCTGACTTGCCGTTTAATCGACCGCCCGATTCGCCCCCTGTTTCCGAAAGGTTTCATGAACGAAGTGCAGGTTGTCGCGAATGTGCTTTCGAGCAACCCGGAAGTTGATGCCGATATTCTGGCGCTGCTGGGCACCTCGGCGGCTTTGGCCATTTCCGGAATTCCGTTCAATGGCCCCATCGGCGCAGCGCGGATTGGATATATTGATGGCGAATACCTGCTTAACCCGACTTTGAGCCAGACCGCCGAGTCGGAGCTCAATCTGGTTGTTGCAGGCACCAAAAATGCAGTACTGATGGTTGAATCGGAAGCTAATTGCCTGTCCGAAGAAGTGATGCTGGGTTCGGTGGTTTACGGCCACGAGCAAATGCAAACTGCGATCCAGGCGATCGAAGAACTCGCCGCCGAAGTCGGCGTCGAAACCTGGGAATGGGGAGATTCTCCAGCCGAAGGCGAGGTGCGCAGCGCCATTGGTAAACTCGAAAAATCTCTCGTGCGCGGACGCATCATTGCGGGTGAAAAGCGCATCGATGGCCGCGATACTTCGACCGTGCGTCCGATTACCATTCGCACCGGTGTATTGCCGCGTACCCATGGGTCGGCCCTGTTTACCCGCGGTGAAACCCAGGCGCTGGTGGTGACCACGCTCGGCACCGGGCGCGATGCCCAGTTGATCGACGCGATCGAAGGCACCTACAAAGAAAATTTCATGATGCATTACAACTTCCCACCCTCGAGTGTCGGTGAAACCGGCCGCGTGGGCAGTCCCAAGCGTCGCGAAATCGGCCACGGCCGTCTCGCCAAGCGTGGTGTAATGGCGGTAATGCCACATCTCGATGACTTTCCCTACGTCATTCGCGTGGTCTCCGAAATTACCGAATCAAACGGTTCATCATCGATGGCGAGCGTTTGTGGCGCGAGCCTTGCGTTGATGGACGCCGGGGTGCCCCTGAAGGCGCCGGTGGCGGGAATCGCCATGGGCCTGATCAAGGAAGGCGACGACTTCGCGGTGCTGTCCGATATCCTCGGTGACGAAGATCATCTTGGCGATATGGATTTCAAGGTTGCCGGCACTACCGAAGGGATTAGCGCGCTGCAGATGGATATCAAGATCGACGGCATTACCACCGAGATCATGCAAAAGGCACTGGATCAGGCCAGGGAAGGGCGTTTGCATATCCTCGGTGAAATGGCCAAGGTTCTCAGCGAGAGCCGTGAGGAAATGTCCGAATACGCGCCGCGTCTGATTACTTTTAAAATCAATCCCGAGAAAATCCGTGACGTTATCGGAAAAGGTGGGGCCACCATTCGCGCGATTACCGAAGAAACCGGCGCCACGATCGAAGTTGACGACGATGGCATGGTGAAAATTGCGTCGGTGGAAAAAGCCGCTGGTGACGAAGCCCGTCGTCGGGTCGAGCAGGTTACCGCCGAGGTCGAAGTCGGTATTATTTACGAAGGTAGGGTCGCCAAGATCATGGATTTTGGTGCTTTCGTCAATATTCTGCCCGGCAAGGACGGTCTGGTGCATATCTCGCAAATCTCCGACGAGCGCGTCGAAAACGTCAGCGACAAGCTGTCTGAAGGCGACCTCGTCAAGGTCAAGGTGCTCGAAGTTGATCGGCAGGGCCGGATTCGCCTGAGCATGAAGGCTGTTACCGAGGATGAGGCTGCCGCTGTCTAGCGCTTTGTTTAGCAGCTGAGGTTTATGCAGAAAGGGGAAACAGGATTTCCCCTTTTTTGTGTCTGCGGTCAACCTTGTTTTTGGAGGTAGCAAATGCAAAAGTTTGCGGCATCGTTTACCGGGTTAATTCTAACGATCTGCTCGCTGTCGGCGCACGCCGAGAGCCCTATCCGGGTGCAGGCGATGAACTACCCCGCGTGGTTGGTGCGCAATTATCAGACCTTGCCCTTGCAACCGGGTACCCCGTTACGGAATAACGACCTGATTCGCACCGGCGAGGGTGGTCGGGTGAAATTGCAGCTGGCCGATGGCAATGTGCTCAATCTCGGCGAATCCTCGCGTTTTGTTATTGAAAATGCGCCGGGTGATACAGCAGACGCGGTTTCCCTGCAGACCTTGCGCGGCGTGTTTCGAATCACCCACGCGGCCTCCGCTAGCGCCAGTCCCCGCCGTCGGCTCGAAATAAGTATCGGCGCGATTCGCGCTTCCTTTCGCAACGCCGATATCTGGGGCCGCGCCGACCTGGCGCAGGACGCAGTCTGCCTTGTCGAGGGCGAAATAACCGTCGAGGCCGCTGACGCGGGCAGCGTCCAGATTACCCGGGCCCTGAGCTGTTATGTTAAACCGCGGGATCAGGCGCCACTGCCGGTTGACCTGATCGATATCCAGCAACACCAGCTGTGGATGGCCGAAACCGAACTCGAGGACGATGCCGGGATTGCCGCCGCGGACGGGCAGTGGCAGCTGGTTTTGATTTCGCTCACCGACGCACAGTCTGCCGCAAAGATGTTGGCAAGTTTCCACCAGCGTGGATTTGGCGCGCAAGATATAACCGTGGTGCGGCAGGAACGCGTTCTGCATCGACTGCTATTACCCGGCTTCGTATCCATCGAAGCCGCGTTGAATGCTCGCGTCCGGGTCGAACAGACACTCGGCGTCAGCGAGACCTGGGTGTGGAAAGCGAACCAGGATTAAGCGCCAGGTTTTGATTAACCGGGTCCCGCGGTCGCGCGCAGGGATGTGCCGGTCCGGCGTCCCGGCGGGCAGGCGAAGCAGGATGCCCGAGCCGTCCTAAGCCGCGGGACGTCAGGGCCTGCGGGATGGCCAGGAAATTGGCAACCGTCGGCTGGTGATTAGAGGAGTTTGAACATGGTGCCGCAATAGGGGCACTTGGCTTCGCCGCCGTTTTCCTCGACCGGGATGTAAACTAGCGGATGCGAATCCCACAAGCTGGATCCTTCCACCGGGCAGTGAATCGGCAAGTCGTCGAGTTTTACTTCGATCGCGGTTTTCGCGTTGGGCGTGGAATAGGCGCCCTGGTCTGCAGCAGTGTTGGGATTAACCATGATTTCTCTATTTTATGTAAGTTAGCAAGTCGAGATATTTTTCGTTGCGACCGTGCACCAGGTCGAAGTAATCGGATTGCAGCGCCTCGGTTATCGGTCCGCGCGAACCGATGCCAACGGGACGATTGTCGAGTTCTGCAATGGGCGTGACCTCGGCCGCGGTGCCGGTGAAAAAGGCTTCGTCGGCAATATAAATCTCGTCTCGGGTAAATCGTTTTTCGATGATATGGTAGCCGCGATCCGCAGCCAGCCTGAAAATGGTTTTACGCGTTATGCCGTTGAGCGCGGTGGTGGTTTCGGGGGTATAGATCACGCCATCCTTGACCATGAAAATATTCTCACCGCTGCCCTCGGCGACGTAACCCTCGGGATCGAGCAACAGGGCTTCATCGTAACCGTCCTTGAGCGCCTCGCCCAGTGCCGCCATCGAGTTGATGTATTGTCCGTTCGCCTTGGCCTTGGTCATGGCGATATTGGGGTGGTGTCGGGTGTAAGACGAGGTCTTGATGCGAATACCCTTTTCCAGCCCTTCCTGGCCGAGGTAAGAACCCCATTCCCAGGCAGCCACGATACAGTGTACGCTGAGGTTATCGGCGCGCAGGCCCATGCCCTCGGAGCCGTAGAACACCATCGGGCGGATATAGGCGCTGTCGAGCTTGTTGTCGCGTACCGAGGCGATCTGCGCATCCATGATCTGTTGTTTTTCGAAGCTGATCGGCATGCCGAGCACCTTACAGGAATCGAACAGTCGCGCGGTATGGGCTTCCAGCGCGAAGATCGCGGTTCCCTGATCGGCATGATAGGCACGCACTCCCTCGAAACAACCCATCCCATAATGCAGGGTATGCGTCAGCACATGCGTGGTGGCTTCACGCCAGGGGACCATTTTGCCGTCATACCAGATAACGCCGTCGCGGTCGGACATCGACATATTAACTCTCCAGGCCGAAACATTCGTTCCAGCAATTAACAACGTGATTTAGCTGTGTATCAATGATATCGGCATCCACTTCACTGGACTGGTTTTGCAGCACGGATTCATGCAGCAAGCGATGATAATCTGTGTATATTTCAGCCAGTTGCGACTGCGAACTGGTAATCAGGTTTAACCGAAATAACTCATTGAGCAGGCTAATATTATCAGAATACAAACCCTCTGAGCCAATATTATTTGCCTGCGCCAGCACCCAGTATTGCACCAGGAATTCGATATCGACCATGGCGCCGCGAGATTGCTTCAGATCCCGGCGTTCGCCTTCGGGTGGCTGTTTGCTGCGGTAGATGCGGTCGCGCATTTCGACGATATCGAGGCGCAGCTGTGCCGGTTCGCGCGGCAGGCGTAGAACCTGTTCACGGATCTGTTTGAATTCGGATTGCAGCGCCGGGCTGCCGGCTACCATGCGCGCCCTGACCAGCGCCTGGTGTTCCCAGGTCCAGGCCTTTTCAAGCTGATAGCGCAGGTAGGCCTGGGTCGAGGTCACCAGCAGTCCGGATGAGCCCTCGGGTCGCAGCCGCGAGTCGATTTCGTA
>CAMYML010000222.1 GCA_947259305.1 uncultured Gammaproteobacteria bacterium
TATAATCGGGTTCATCTCCAGCTCTCCCTGAATAGCAAACCCGGAGCATCGACAGTGATTGTCGGCGCTTCGATCAAACTGCGCACTGGCCCGAGCAAAAACGCGAAATCGCGGGCATCCTTCTCGACTAGCCGTCGCCGATCTCGCAGAACGGCGACGGACTGTAGCCCGGCGGTTACTCCGCCGCGCTCGCCGCCCTGGCAAAGTTGCCGAGCGCCATCGCCACCTTGTTCAACACCGCGTCGCAACCCTGGGTGTTGTGGCGCAGCGCGAGATACTGCGGATCGTTATAGGAAAACCAGGCCTGGCCGCCGGCGTCTTCCCAGATCAGGGCCTTTTGCGGCAAATCGATAGCGATGCTGTGGCTGCACAGCATCAACGGGGTGCCGACCTTGGGATTACCGAAGATAACCAGTTCAGTCGGCCGCAACTCTTTGCCGACCCTGGCCGCGCCGGCGGCGTGGTCGATGCGTTTGAACACCGTCATGCCCTTGCTGGCGAGTATTTTTTCGAGCCGGTCCGCGGTTACGCTGACCGAGTGGGCGCTCTTGACACTTATCATGCCTTCGCTGGCGTACAGGTTGAAACTGAGCAAGCCGAACAGCGCGATGGCCAGTAGAAATTTGCGCATTGAAAATCCTCCATGGTCTGGGTCAGGTTAAATCAACCTGGATCCTGCATTATCCTGACAAAGGCCGCCGAAGCAAATCCCCGTTTGCCGGATTAGTCGAGATAAATCGTGCCGCCGAAGGAAAATACGGTAATCGAGTCGCCGCCGGGGACAAATGCGTCACCCAGTTCGTTCAGGCGCTCGAACTCGACGCGGAAATCGTAGCGCTGGCTGAACATGAAGGCGAAACCGATGCCGTAGGTGAAATCGCCGCCGTCGTCATCGATGCGCTCGATACCGGTGTCGATGCGCGTGTACTCGGTATCCCACAGCATGTAACCGGCCTTGCCGTAAAAATAACCGATTCCCTCAACCGGGATGATGCCGTGTAACGAAAAATTGATGCCTTCGGATTCGGCGGTGGTGGTGAGCGTGCCTTCGCGGTCGCGAATCTTGCCGAGATCCTGGTAGGAGATTTCGAAGGCGAGGTTTTCGTGCAGGCGCTTGCCGCCATAAAACTTGAACGAGGTGTCGCTACCGTCGCAGTCATAGCCGTGAAAATCGCATTCTTGGTCCGCCCCCGGGATGCCCAAAGCGAAGCCGAAGTAAAAGGGCTCGTTATCGTAGTGACTATGCTCAGCCAGGACCGGGGCCGCCTGAAACAACAGGCCGCAGGCAAGGATTGCCGCAAATTTCTTGAATGACATATCGATATCCTCGAATACAGATAACGCAACCTGAATCCAGTTAAGCCGTGGCGCAAGCAATTTCAGCCAGGTACAGATATACAGGCTCCCGGGTGCAGCTATACAGGACTTTTCAGACCATGGAAAGCGCACCCAGACATCATTTTCTCCCGGGATACAAATCCCGAGGGTGACGTGTATCAAGCGGGGCCGCGTTAACCGATTGGAACCTGGCACAGCTCAGCCGCTCGCCCGCCGGCCTGTCAGCGGCTGTATCGCTCGACGAATCGACGCAGGATTTCACGCGCATAGGGCGTATCCGAGCGGTTTACCGCGACGATCAGCGCTTCGGCTTCCTCCGGTGGGAAATAGCCGTGATGCTTATAGGCATGGATCCTGACGGTAAAACCAGCGCCGTCGCCCTCGGGGTGAAACTGGGTGGCGTAGACGTTTTCGCCGACGCGGAACATCTGCACCGGACAGGCATCGCCGGTTAACAGCAGGGTCGCCTGCTGCGGCACCAGGTCGCAGGCTTCCTTGTGCCCGCACAGCACGTCTATCTGTTGCGGAAAATCGGCCAGCAGCGGATCCGCGGCAGCGGCATCGGTCAGGCTGACCGTGGCGCCGCCGACCGGTTCGGCGTATTTTCCCGAGATCGGGGTGTCCAGGTACGAACCCAGCAGGCCGCAACCCGAGCAGGCGCCAAGGAACGGGAAGTCGTCGCGCACGATTTGATCGAACAGCTGCCTGAAATCAGCCTCGATTTTGACCTGTATCGCGCTTTTCTTATCCTGCGGGGTACTGATATCGAAAGGGCTGCCGCCGACGATGACCGCCGCGTAGTCCTGTAGCGATAGCTGCGGAATACCGGATTTTTCGATACGAATGCGACGCGTATCATCCGGGTCCAGCCCGCCATACTTCAAAATCGCCTCGAACTCGCTGTTCGAGGTGTCATCTTCAGGGCGTAACTGCAGTATCAGGAATGGTTTGGACTCGAACATGGATTGGCTTTGTAACACGGGATTAATCATGGCAAAGCATAATAGAGCAGGATTTGCGCCGGTTGTCGACGCATCCTGGAAAATTCTCCGGATTTGACCATGAATTACCGAGAAAGCAATTTAGTGGGCCTGCCTGCCTTCAGCTTCGCAACGGCTTGCGCCAATCGCAGTCCTGATCTCGGTTTTTTTCTGCGACAAGTTACGCCACCGACTGGCTGCGGCGCTCCCTGCAGCAGTGTCTGATGCCCTGTCGGATTTTAGTAATGCTGCGGCCCAGCTGGGCCTGCGCCGTGTCGAACGCGAGTGCGTTGTTGCTGGTGATCATCAGCAGGCCGAAATAAGCAATTCGATTGGCCAGGCCAGACTGGCCGCCGGCCAGGTCGATGAGTTCGCTGAAGTCGCGCTGCTGCGCAATGATGCGCTGCATGCTCAGATAGGAACCCGACACCAGGGCCGCAATCAGGCCGAGCGCGACGAGGTACCTGATTCTGATCGAGCGTGCTGCTTTTATGGTTTGCATGGTTTCCCGCTCCGCAGAGCGAAATAAATGGTTGGCACGAATCCGGAGACACCAGCTTAACGTACTGGTTATCGGCCGTTTGCCGGATATATTTACCGCGCAAATCGCGATTTACCGATCGCAGACGGCTTTGACAAAGACTGCGCGCGGGCATTCTGCTAAGGTGCCAGCTTTTGTGATGCGAGGGTCGGCAAAATAGCGCTTCATCCCGCCTTCGGGCGCACCGAAAAAGAGCATTCGAATCGGCAGGATTGGGAAAACATCCGCGCCATGTTGCCCTATATCTGGGATTACCGGGGACGGGTGCTGTTCGCGCTTGCCTGCCTGATGATCTCCAAGCTGGCGATGGTCGGCGTGCCGGTGGTGCTCAAGTACATCGTCGATACGCTGGATGCCGATCCGGGTCAGATCGTGGCCTTGCCGATCCTGTTGCTGGTAGCATACGGCCTGCTGCGTTTCATCAATTCCGGTTTCAACGAATTGCGCGACGCGATCTTCGCCCGCGTGCGTTATCACGCGATGAGCAGCCTGTCGGTTTCGGTGCTCAGCCATTTGCACGACCTTTCGCTGCGCTATCACCTGGAACGCAATACCGGCGCGATCTCGCGCGATATGGAGCGCGGTGCGCAAAGCATCAGCTCGATTCTGAACTACCTGGTGTTCAACATCGTGCCGACCGCGGCCGAGTTTCTGATGGTGGCGCTGATTCTGTTCAGCCAGTACGACAGCCTGTTTGCCGGCATCATCTTTTTCACGGTGATTTTCTACATCGGCTTTACCCTGATGGTGACCGAGTGGCGCATGCATTTTCGCCACGAGATGAACGCGTTCGATTCCACCGCCAACGGGCGCGCGATGGACAGCCTGATGAATTACGAAACGGTCAAGTACTTCAATAACGATATCCATGAAATCACGCGCTACCGCAATACCATGCAGCAGTGGGAAGAGGCCGCGGTGAAAAGCCAGAGCACGATGTCGATGCTCAATTTCGGTCAGGCCGCGATCATCGCGATCGGCGTTACCGGCATCATGCTGCTGGCCGCGCAGGGCGTGATCAACGACGAATTGACCCTGGGCGACCTGGTGTTGATCAATACCATGATGCTGCAACTGTTTCTGCCGCTCAATTTTCTCGGGATTATCTATCGCTCGCTGAAATACGCGCTGGCGGATATGGACATGGTGATCAAACTGCTGCAGCGCCCGGTCGAAATTACCGACCGCGAAGGCGCGCGCAAACTCGTGGTCGAGCGTGCCAGCGTCGAGTTTCGCAACGTCGGTTTCCACTACAACGAGGACCGGCGCATTCTCGAGGATGTCAGCTTCAGCCTTGCCGACGGGGAAAAACTCGCCATTGTCGGGCCCTCGGGCGCCGGCAAGTCGACCATCGCCAGACTGCTGTTTCGCTTTTACGACGTCAGCCAGGGACAGATCCTGATCAGCGGCCAGGATATCTCCGGCGTCACCCAGCAGAGCCTGCGTGAAGCCATCGGCATCGTGCCGCAGGATACGGTTCTGTTCAACGACACGATACTGTACAACATTCAGTATGCGCGCCCGGATGCCAGTTTCGAGGAGGTCAGGCAGGCCGCGCGGCTGGCCGACATCGACCACTTTATCGATGGTTTGCCGCAGGGTTATGACACCCTTGTCGGCGAACGCGGTCTCAAGCTTTCGGGGGGCGAAAAACAACGTGTCGCGATTGCCCGGGTATTGTTGAAAGACCCGGCCATCCTGGTGTTCGACGAAGCCACTTCGAGCCTCGACAGCCAGTCGGAAAAGAATATTCTCGGTGCCCTGGCGCTGATTTCCCGCAACAAGACGACGCTGGTGATTGCGCACCGGTTGTCGACTGTCATCGACGCCGACCGTATCATCGTGCTCGACAACGGTCGCATCCGGGAGCAGGGCGACCATGAAACGCTGATCGACGCGGATGGGCTTTACGCGCAGCTGTGGCGGATGCAGCAAAAGAAATCGCAGGCAGTGGAATGAACGATGACTTGAGTAATTGCAGCGCCAGTGAACCGTTTGCGTTGCGCGTTATCGGTGACGACATGACGCCCGAGTTTGTCGATGGCCATGTCATTGTCATCGATCCCGGCGGTAAGCTCAAATCAGGCTGTTACGTGATCGCCAAGCACGATGGCGGGATGATTTTCCGTCAGCTAGTCATCGACGGCACGCAGTATCGGCTGATCGCGGCCAGGCCGGGCTTGCCCGAGATCCTGCTGGGTGGCATCGAAGATATCGTCGGCGTCGTCAGTCAGCGCGCGGGCAAACGCCGCAGCGAACACAAGCGCTACGACTGACCGTCATCCCGCGCTTATTGTCATCCCGTGGTTTAACCACGGGATCCAGTCAACAAATCGCGCGCACAGCGCGCACAATAAATTCAGGCTTCAACAGGCCAGGGAAGTAACGCTTTAAACGCAGCCCGTCGGTTTGGGCAGGCCGGCGTAACGGCAGGCCTGTTTGGCGGGGCCGAACTGGAACAGTTGATTCAGGTAGCGGCTGTTGCCCTTGTCGGCGCCCAGGCGCTTGCCGATTTCCCGGGTCAGCACGCGTATTGCCGGAGCAATCTGGTACTTGAAGTAGTAGCCACGCAGAAATCTGATCACTTCCCAGTGCTCGGCCTCGAGCTCGATGCCGTCTTTTGCCGCCATGCCGAGCGCGACTTCGCGCGACCAGTCACTGATGTCCTGCAGAAACCCTTCCGCGTCCACTTCGTAATCGGTGCCGTTGATCTCAAGCAGTCTGGGTCTTTTCAATTGTTTCGCGGGTAATGCATGGTTGCCAGGGGGAACGCATTCTAGCTAATTAATTTTCATCATAAAACGATGATCTATTTAAAATGTGAACCCCTTCCCCTTATACTGCAGCTTCACAATGGGAGAAGCTGCATGTCAGACGAAAACCGCGAAAAAGCGCTTGATTATCACCGCCTGCCGACACCGGGCAAGTTGCGCATCGAGGCGACAACGCCGCTGACCTCGCAAGCCGATCTGACCCTGGCTTACTCGCCGGGCGTAGCCTATCCCTGCCTCGAAATTGAGAAAGATCCACTGGCGGCGCGTGAATACACCGCGCGCGCCAACCTGATCGGGGTCATAACCAACGGCACCGCGGTACTGGGTCTCGGCGATATCGGCGCGATGGCGGCAAAACCGGTAATGGAAGGCAAGGCCGTGCTATTCAAGCGCTTCGCCGGTATTGACGTGTTCGATATCGAAATCGCGGAAAAGGACCCGGTTAAACTCGCCGAAACCATCGAACGCCTCGAACCGACCTTTTGCGGCATCAACCTCGAGGATATATGTCGATCCCGGTGTTCCACGACGACCAGCACGGCACCGCGATCGTGGTTGCCGCGGCGATGAAATCCGCGCTCGAGGTGGTGGGCAAGGATCTGGACAAGGTAAAACTGGTGGCTTCGGGCGCCGGCGCGGCGGCGCTGTCCTGCCTCAAGCTGCTGTTGTCGATGGGGCTCGATAAGAACAACGTCATCGTCTGTGATTCGCGCGGCGTTATTTACCAGGGTCGCACCGACAAGATGGATCAATACAAAGAAGCCTTCGCCGTAGAAACCGATTTGCGCACGCTCGGCGAGGCGCTCGTCGGCGCCGACGTGTTCCTCGGCCTGTCGGCCGGTAACCTGCTGAAAGCGGAAATGGTTGAGTCGATGTCGACCAGGCCGATCGTGTTCGCGCTGGCTAATCCCACGCCCGAAATCGATCCAGCCGAAGCCAAACGCGTCTGCCCCGATGTGGTTATCGCCACCGGGCGTACCGATTATCCGAACCAGGTCAACAACGTACTCTGTTTTCCCTTCCTGTTTCGGGGCGCGCTCGACGCCGGCGCCACCGAAATCAACCAGGAAATGAAAATCGCCTGCGTCGACGCGATTTCGAGACTGGCGCGCGCCGGCACCAGCGATGCCGTGGCGGACGCCTATCAGGGCGAATCGCTGACCTTCGGGCCGGAGTACCTGATTCCCAAGCCGTTCGATCGACGCCTGATTCTCGAAATCGCACCCGCGGTGGCGCAGGCGGCGATGGATTCCGGCGTCGCCGAACGTCCGATCGAGAACATGGAAGCCTACCGTGAAAAGCTGACCGCTTTCGTCTTTCGCTCGGGCCTGTTCATGAAACCGGTGTTCGATACGGCGCGTTTGAACCCGCGGCGCGTGGTCTATGCCGAGGGTGAAAATCCCAAGGTTTTGCAGGCGGTGGAAAACGTCCTGCAGGACAAGCTTTGCTCTCCGATCGTGCTCGGGCGTGAAGATGTTATCAAGCAAATCATTCGTGAATACGGTTTGACGATCAAACCTGGGCAGGACTTCGAGGTCATCGATTACCAGGAGAACGAAGACTGGAGCCGCGAATTTCATCGGCTGACCGAACGCCGCGGCAAAACTCCGCTGGAAGCCCGCGAGATACTGCGCACCAGCAAAACCACGCAGGCTGCGATGATGGTCAAACTCGGTCTTGCTGATACGATGATTACCGGCACCATCGGTCGATTTCATCGCCACCTCGGGCGTATTCTGAGCGTGTCGCAGCAGGATGACGGTATCGACGAGGTGTCGGCGCTCAGTGTTATTATTACCAGCAAGTTCACGCTATTCATTACCGACACCCACGTGACGCCGGAGCCGTCGGCCCAGGCAATTGCCGACATGACTGCGCTCGCGGCCGAGGAAGTCGCCCGCTTCGGGCTCAAGCCGAAGGCGGCGCTACTGTCGCATTCCAACTTCGGCAGCCGGGATTGCGCCTCTTCGCGTAAAATGCGCGAGGCGCTCACGATTCTCAAGCGGAATCACCCGGACCTGATGGTCGAGGGCGAGATGCAGGCCAACCTCGCGCTAGCGCCGAGAGTCATGCTCGAACAGTTCCCGAATTCGAACCTGGACGGGCTCGCCAATTTACTGGTAATGCCAAACCTGGATGCGGCGCATATCGCGATGAATCTGGCCAAGCTCAGCACGGACGGCGTAGCGATCGGACCGATTCTGCTGGGCTGTGATATCGCTGCGCATATCGTGACGCCGGGTACCACGGTGCGCGGTCTGGTCAATATAACGGCGATCGCCGCGGCCCGCATCGCGACGGAGGATGCGTAGTCGATGCACCTCGTCATTCTCCTGCTCGCATTTCTCTCGTTTTTTATTTATCTCACACTGGGAACGCGTAGCGACCCCGAAAAACGCAAGCTCTTCTATCTCTTTGTGCTGATAGACCTGTGGCTTAGTGCTGTGTTTTTATACCTGCTGGTAAGCGCGATTCTCGACTACAACTGAGGTGACTGGCCTTGTCGTCGTAATCGAAATCCCGCATGTCGGCTGAGCGATAGTCCTTAGCCTTTTTAAGGTTTTAAACTTTGCTTATACTTTTTTCGTATGTGGGCTTTCATTCATTACCTCGGTAATGATTTCTTCAATTCAGGGGGTTTTACATGAGTCATACGCAATTTGCGCCGGCGCGACAACGTCTGCAGCGTAGCGAGCTTGCCGTGCCGGGATCCAACCCGGCAATGTTCGAAAAGGCCGCCGACAGTGCGGCCGATTACGTGTTTCTCGACCTCGAAGATGCGGTTTCGCCGGGTGACAAACTGCAGGCGCGCAAGAACATCATCGCAGCGCTGAATGACATCGACTGGCGCGGCAAGGGCAAGACCATCTCGCTGCGTATCAATAGTCTGGATACGCATCGCGACGTGGTCGATGTGGTGGAGCAGGCCGGGGATCGGCTCGACACGATCCTGATCCCCAAGGTCGGCGTGGCCGCGGATGTCTACATGGTCGATGCGATGCTGACCCAGATTGAAACCGCGCAGGGTTTTAGCAACAGGATCGGACTCGAAGCCCTGATCGAAATCACGCTCGGCATGGCCAATGTCGATGCCATCGCAACCTCGAGCCCGCGCATGGAAGCGATGCATTTTGGCGTCGCCGACTATGCCGCGAGCTGTCGCGCCCGCACCACCAATATCGGCGGCCTGAATCCGGACTACCCGGGCGATCAGTGGCATCACGGGCTGTCGCGCATGCTGGTTGCCTGTCGCGCCTACGGCCTGCGCGCAATCGACGGTCCATTCGGCGATTTCAACGATGCGGACGGTTATATCGACGCGGCCCGTCGCGGCGCGGCCATGGGCTACGAGGGCAAGTGGGCGATTCATCCGTCGCAGATCGAGCTGGCCAACGACGTATTCTCGCCGCCCGAAAGCGAAGGCCGCATGATCGATGCCGCGTCCGCGCGCATGGCGGAAAACGTGGTTAACACCGACGCCGCGATCCAGGCGAAACGATAACCAACCGGCAGCAGGAGAAGACCGATGGATATACATGAATACCAGGCAAAAGTGCTGTTGTCCGACTTCGGCATGCCGATCGCCAGGGGCGGGATCGCCTACAGCCCCGAGCAGGCAGCCTATCGCGCCAAGGAACTCGGTGGCGAGAAATGGGTGGTCAAGGCGCAGATTCATTCGGGTGCCCGCGGCAAGGCCGGCGGTATCAAGGTCTGCTCGACCGAAAACGAGGTGCTGGACGCGGCTAATGCGCTGCTCGGCCGACGCCTGGTTACCAATCAGACCGGACCCGCGGGCAAGCTGGTCGGGCGCCTGTACATCGAAGAAGCGACCGATATCGAGCGCGAGATATATCTTGCTTTCGTACTCGATCGGGCTTCCGAACGCATCGTCTGCGTGGCCTCGGCCGCGGGCGGCATGGATATCGAGGAAATCGCCGCGAACGAACCCGACAGCATCGTGCGGGTACCGATCGAACCGGCGGTCGGCATGCAGGATTTCCAGGCGCGCGAAATCGCGTTTGCGCTCGGTCTGCAGGCTGCCCAGCTGGCCGAGGCGGTCAAGGCGCTGAAAGCCTGTTACCGCGCGTTTCGCGATCTCGATGCGACCATGGTCGAAGTCAATCCGCTGGTGGTGACCCGTGAAGGACGCCTGATTGCGCTCGACGCAAAAATGGGCTTTGACGATAACGCGCTGTTTCGCCGGCCGCAGATTTCCGAGTTACGCGACAAGTCGCAGGAAGATCCGCGCGAAATGAATGCCGCTGACCGGGGACTAAGCTACGTCGGTCTGGATGGCAATATTGGCTGCATCATCAACGGTGCCGGACTGGCCATGGCGACCATGGACATGATCAAACACGTCGGTGGCGAGCCGGCCAATTTTCTCGACATCGGCGGCGGGGCTTCGCCGGAGCGGGTCGCCAAGGCGTTCAACCTGGTACTGTCGGACCAGGGGGTGTACGCGATCCTGGTCAATATTTTCGCCGGCATCAACCGCTGTGACTGGGTTGCCGAGGGTGTTATCCAGGCGATGCAGAAACTCGAAGTCCAGGTACCGGTCGTGGTGCGCCTGTCCGGTACCAATGTAGAGCAGGGGCGCCAGATCCTGGCTGCCAGCGATATCGACCTGATTACGGCGGATACGCTGGCCGAGGCGGCCGAGAAGGCAGTTGCCGCCGCCAAATCTTACGAAGCCACTCTGGCGGGATAGCGGGGAGCATCGACATGAGTATTTTTCTAGACCAAAACACGCGCGTCATGGTGCAGGGATATACCGGCCGTATCGGTACTTTCCATGCGCAGGAAATGATTGACTATGGCACCAACGTGGTCGGCGGCGTAACGCCGGGCAAGGGCGGCGAGCAACATCTCGAGCGGCCGGTGTTCAACACCGTCAAGGACGCGGTACGCGACACCGGCGCGGAAGCGAGCGTGGTGTTCGTGCCGCCGCCGTTCGCCGCGGATGCGATCATGGAGGCCGCGGACGCCGGCATCCGCTTTTGCGTCTGCGTCACCGACGGCATTCCGGCGCAGGACATGATGCGCGTCAAGCGTTACATGCGCCGTTACAAGAAAGAGGAGCGCATGACCCTGACCGGGCCCAATTGTGCCGGTACGATCAGCCCGGGCAAGGCGATGATGGGCATCATGCCCGGGCATATTTACATGCCGGGTAACGTCGGCCTGATCGGTCGTTCCGGTACCCTCGGTTACGAAGCCGCGTCGCAGTTGAAAGCGATGGGAATCGGCATCTCGACCAGCATCGGTATCGGCGGTGATCCGATCAACGGCAGCGCGTTTCGCGATCACCTCGAACGCTTCGAGCAGGATCCGGACACCAGCCTGGTGGTCATGATCGGCGAGATCGGCGGGCCGCAGGAAGCCGAGGCGGCGGCCTACGCGCGCGATCACATGCAAAAGCCCGTGCTGGCGTATATCGCCGGTCTGACCGCGCCCAGGGGGCGCACCATGGGTCATGCCGGCGCGATCGTGACCAGCGTCGGTGAGTCCGCCGCGGAAAAAGTCGAAATCCTGCGCGCGGCCGGCGTCGGCATTATCCTCAGGCCGTCGGAGTTCGGCAATGCCGTCGCCGAGACCCTGGCCAAACTCTAAGCTGTATATTCGCCATCCGTCCCCGGGTCGTTGCAAAAGGGGGCGTTGTCCTGCGGCAAGCATCGTCCTCGCGCAAAACCTTGTCATCCTGCGGCAAACTGTCATCCCGCAGAAACCTTTCATCCCGCAGAAACCTTTCATCCCGCGGCAAACTGTCATCCCACGACAAACTGTCATCCCGCGGTTTAACCGCGGGATCCAGCCTAACAAACCCATCCCCGCGCCAGCGGGGATGCCATTATCTACCATTGAATAACCGACAACTCCAACCGGATTCCTGCAAAATTGACCTGTGTCGCTAACCTATCCTCATCGATGCGATAATCTGCTAATTTGAAACAATATTGGATTCGCTATGTCGGATCGTTTGTTTAACTTGAGCAGATAGCCAGCTTGACCGAAATCAAGATTCCAGATCTATCGACCCTGCGGCGCATCAAGGCGATTTCCCGTCTATCTGAGGGACACCTGATTGCGGTTGCCAACCAACTGCGCCTGCTCAGGGCGAAGAAAAAGCAACTCCTGATCAAGGCGGGGTCGACCGAAAAAACCAGTCTTTACGTCGTCAAGGGTAGCGTCTCGCTGCTGGCGCCGGATGGTAAAACCAAAACCATTACGCTGGACGATAACCAGGAATTGCGACCGCTCGCGCAACTGCGCCCCTGTATCTATGACGTGACCGCACTCGGTCCGGTCGAGTACATGAAAGTCGACGTGGAGAGACTGATCGAGATTTCGGAACTATCGGCATCGGAGCTTGGCGATATCAGCGTGCATTCGATGTTCACTGATTACGACGAAGAAGACAGTTCTATCGTCAACCATCTGTACCGCAACTTGATGGATAACAGCATCAAATTGCCGTCGTTACCCTCGGTCGCAGAAAGGATTCAGCGGATCTACAAGGGCAAGGCGACCGATGTCGATGCCATGGTCCACATTCTGATTTCATATCCCGACATTTCGCGCAAGCTGAAAAATGTGGCCCGATGCACCGACGACGACAAGCTCAGCGCGAGCGGAAAAATCCGTTATTCAATCGAGCGCCTCGGCATGTTACCGGTGTATTGCCTGATTATGACCTACGCCGTCGGCAAGCTGGTCAAACGCATGCCCGAGGATCATTTGCAGCGGGTGGCCTCGTTCTGGCAGCACAGCCTGAACGTCGCCGCCATCAGCCGGACCCTGGCCAAGAAAGCCCGCGCGTTTCCAGCCGACCTGGCGATGCTGGCCGGCCTGATTCATGGAATCGGCGTTTTGCTCATCGACGAGCGCTTGCTGAAGCATAACAACCTGATGCTGGATCACCTCGAAATCGATCATGCAATCCAGGTAATGCGCCCCGAGATCTCCAGCCTGTTGTTGCGCAAATGGAATTTTGCCGACGTCCTGATCCAGGTGGCGGAAGAGTGCGGCGACTGGACTCGCAACCACGAGAGCCCGGCCGACCTGTGCGACCTGGTGCTGGTGGCAAATTACTGCGGCATGCTGCAGGGGGACGTCAATCACTCGTTGCCGATGGTCAGCTCTATCCCGGCGATGGAAAAACTCGGCATTACCCCGCAAGACAGTATCGACGCGATCCGTGAATCGACCGTGGTCAAAAGAAACATCAAAAAACTGTTCGTCTGATGACAGGGCGCTCACTTCGGTGTGAGTATTCTATACAAATCAATAATTTATATAATGAATTTAAAGTGAAATAACCTTTATTTTATCACCCATATTCGCCCGTGGAAGGAATGCTCGCTATCTCGGATCGTTTTGATCAGGTCCAGCGATTGAGCGCGCTTTCGAATTCTTCGCGGCTGATTTCGATCGCGCCAAGCGATTGCAAATGTCCGGTCGGCATTTGGCAATCGATCATCTCGTAGCGCCCGCAATCGACCAGCTGCCTGAGGCAGAGCTTGGAGGTGTTGGCTTCATGGCTGAACATCGATTCCCCGAAAAACACTCGCCCGAGGGATATGCCGTATAGCCCGCCCACGAGTTCGCCATCGCGGCGGCACTCGATCGAATGCGCGAAGCCGGCCTGGTGCATGTCGATATAGGCCTCGATCATTTGCGAATTGATCCAGGTGCCTTTCTGGCCCGCGCGTTGACCCGCGCAGGCTTCGATTACGGCTTCGAAATCCTGGTCCTCGGTGAACTGGTAACTTTGCTGGCGCGCGAGCTTTTGCAGGCTTTTGCTTTGATGGAAACGTTCTGGATAGAGCACCGTGCGCGGCGCCGGCGACCACCACAGGATGGGTTCGTTTTCGCTGAACCAGGGGAAGATGCCCTGACGATACGCCACCAGCAGCCATGCGACCTCGAGACTACCGCCGGCGGCGAGCAGACCCGCAGGCTCGGCCAGCACCGATTCGGTCTCCGGAAAATGCGGCGCAGCGCCTGGTTCTAGCCAAGGAATCATATATAAAACAGATATTTACAATATAAAGTTAAAGTTAAATATTTTCATTCTGCACGCTTGTAAGGCGAATGATCGAGCAGGTCGGCCTGGTAGTCGTCTATGTAGCGCAGTTCCTGTTGCAGAAATTTCTCGATCGCCTCGCGAAACTGCGGATGCGCGATCCAGTGCCCCGACCAGGTCAGGGTCGGTAAAAAGCCGCGGCTCAGCTTGTGCTCGCCCTGGGCGCCCGGATCGAAGTATTGCAGGCCCTCGGCGATGCAGTAATCGATGCCCTGGTAGTAGCAGCATTCGAAATGCAGGTTGTTGAAGTACTGGTCGCAACCCCAGATGCGGCCGTAGAGATGGGTATCGCTGCGAAAGAACAGCGATGCGGCGACGATCTGCCCCTGATCGCGCGTGATCGCGGCCAGCACCTGCTGCGGCATGTGTTCTCCGACGTACTGAAAAAACTCCGCGGTCAGGGTCGCGGTACCGTATTTACGCTGGTAGATCCCGGCATACAGCTGGTGAATGCGGCGCCATTCGTCGCCGCTGATGCTGTCGCCGGTCTGCATGCGAATATCGAGCTCTTGCTGCGCCACGCTGCGGCGTTCCTTGCGCAGGTTTTTGCGCTTGCGCGAACTCAGGCGCGCCAGGAAATCGTCGAAATCGCGGTAGTGATCGTTTTGCCAGTGAAACTGCACGTCGCTGCGCTGCATGATTTCACGTTGCCCAAGCCCGTCGAGCACGTCTTTTTCGGCAAACAGGATATGCCAGGAACTCAGCTTCTGCTCGCTGCAGAATCCCTGGATGACCTGGACCAGGGTTTCACGCAGCAGTTGGCGTTCGGTGTCGTCGGTGATCAGTTCGTTATTGAACAGGAAGCGCTCGCCGGTTGCCGGGGTATATGGAATCGCAGTCACCAGCTTGGGGTAGTATTCGAGCCCGCTGCGATGGTAGGCGTTGACCCAGGCGTGATCGAACACCAGCTCGCCGTAGGAA
>CAMYML010000223.1 GCA_947259305.1 uncultured Gammaproteobacteria bacterium
AGGCGCGGCCAGCCCGGAGCTCATCAGTAAACACCGGGTGACGACAAATTTTCGGAACACTGCATCGCTGTGCAACAGCGAAAGACTCGAAAGCGCCGCCTCAAAGGCGTTGCCGCCACCTTCGGTGGCGCCCCGGTATTCATTAACTCGTGCATACGCCAGCGTGGCCAGAATCCAACAAAGCCCGGCCGCAAATAGCAACAGGGCGTAACTTTCTACATCGGGGCGGGTGACCAACAAAAGACCCGCGCCCACGCCGATGGTCACCAGGCCCGAGGTGCTGGAGACGTAACCCGAAAGCAGCCCGCGCCGCGTTTTGGGGATGGTTTTGCCCAATACATCCTTGGACGCGACCGAGCAGAGTCCCCGTGCAAGACTGAAACCAACCAGCAGCAGGGTCACCAGCACGCCCGCGGTGTAACCGTCGAAAGACAGCCCCACCCAGGCAATAGCACAAATAGCGATGCCCTGTAGCGCAGATCCCAGCACGAAAAACCACTTGCGTACCGCATATTGGCGCACGACCCCGCCGATCAGCAGCTGCGGTAGCATCGAGCCGGACTCGCGAATCGGCACCAGTATGCCGGCAAAAAATGCCGGCGCGCCGACACTGGTCAGCAGCCACGGCAGCACGACTTTGGAGCTGGCGAGCGAGTCGCCAAGCTTGGTCAGGAACTGGGTGACAAAAATGACAAAAAAGTTTCCCGGCACCTCGCGGCAGGCTGAATCGGGAATATCCTTGCATACCCGCGCGTCCTCTTCATCGGCCAGATACTCGTACAGGCGGTCCAGTTTATCGGTCATGTTTGCGCCGGAAGTGGAATGGCGGAGCGGGTGATAATGCCAGCATCTGCCGCGAGAAACTACCAATTTGCTTACTTCGAATTTTGCCGCCCGATCGAGCATTTCCGGGCCCGGCATTGACTTCGCCACTAACGGCACCCATGCTTGGGGACAACCAACAGGGGCAGAATTTATCAGCATAGCCGACGACAAATGCTACCAGGAGCCACCGGAAACCGAGACCGGAGATGGCGAGTTGCGCCGTGTAGGCTTCGAGCTGGAATTTTCCGGCGTCGACCTGGAACAGGCCGTCGCCACGGTTGGTGATGCGCTCGGCGGCAAAATCGGTGCGCAAACCGCCGCCGAGACCGCTATCGAGGTCGACGGTCTCGGCGAATTCATCGTCGAACTCGACTGGGACTACCTCAAGCGCAAGGCTGCCGAAGAGGGCAAGATATATAGCGACGACGAATGGCTCGAATTCATGAGTCAGGCGGCGGCGTTGCTGGTGCCGGTCGAGGTGGTTTGCCCGCCGATTCCACTGGATCGGCTCGAGGTGCTCGACCCGATGGTCGACGCACTGCGCCAAGCCGGCGCGGTCGGTACCGAGGAATCGCTGCTGGCTGCCTACGGTGTCCATATCAATATCGAAATCCCGGCCCTCGACTGCGCCACGCTGCAGTCTTACCTGCGTGCCTACGCGCTGCTCCAATGGTGGCTGGTGGATGCGCACGAAGTCGATCCGACCCGGCGTTTGAGCCCGTACATCGACCTTTACCCGGAGGCTTATCTGCAGCAGCTGCTGGCTGAAGAGGGAACCGACATGGAGCGCCTGTTCGAGCTATACCTCGAACACAACGCCACCCGCAACCGCGCGCTGGACCTGTTGCCGATGCTCAAGGAAATCGATCCACAGCGCATCGAACGCGAAATCGGCGATCCCAAGATCAAGGCGCGTCCGGCATTCCACTATCGTCTGCCGAACTGTCACATCGAACGCGACGCCTGGTCGCTGGCGGCATCGTGGAATACCTGGCTGGTGGTCGAGCGCCTGGCCCAGCGTGGCGACGACGTTGCAAGCCTGGCGCGGGAATTCGCCGCCGCGGATCGGCCGCTGCTCGGCGTCAATCGTAGCGACTGGGTAGAAAGAATCTATCGATGGCTGATCGACCAAGGATTGGTATAACCTGCAATGGCCACCAGCTGGTGGTGCAGCCGGCTGGCACTCAGGCTCGCCGACGCCGAGCGCATCAGCGTAAGCCATCCGCCGAGCGGGCGGCGTCTCGATGCGCTGATCATCGGCGCGCATTGGCACCCCGAGTATCTGCTTTACCTGCCGGCCCAGTTCGCCGTGTTTCGCTGGCTCTTCGCCCGGACAGAATGATCGAGACCCGGCGGAGGGGCCTTGCCTGGTCGATTTACCTGTCGACTAGTCGGTAGACGGGTTTATCCCGATCCCTATAAACAGCGGCCTTATTCATCTCCGGCTTCTCTGGCTTCGCTGATTTTAGTGTTGGCGCGGGTATGGTCCCCGCTGCTGCTGTCTTCGCCCTGTTGATGACGCGACAGGTCCGGTGCATAGGCGAGCTTAATATAAATGGGAAAATGATCCGATCCGAAATAGCCGAGCCGGCGTATCTCGCAAAGCCCGAATTCCCGGCTATGAAACAGGTGATCCAGCGGCCAGCGCAGAAACCAGTATTTCGCATGAAAACTGTTGAACATACCGCGCCCGATCCTCGGGTCGAGCAATTCGCTTATTCTGCGGAAGAGCAAAGTGGATTCCGACCAGGCCACGTCGTTGAGATCGCCGGTAATGATAACCGCCTTATCCTGCCGACTCGCTTCCTTGCCAACCATCAGCAGCTCGCCGTCGCGCTCGGTAGACTGGCTATTCTCGGTAGGGCTCGGCGGCGCCGGATGCAGGCCGTAAAACAGGATCCTGGCGCCGTTGCGCAATTCGATAAAACTGGTGATCGAGGGGACATCGTTTTCGACCAGGAATCGGATTTCCGGATCGATCAGCTTAAATTTCGAATACAGGTGCATGCCGTACAGATTGTCCTGCGGGCACTGGCTAAAGTAGGGATAAGACGCCTCCAGCGGTTGCAGCTGCTGTTGCCACCAGAGATTGGATTCGAGGGTCAGGACAAGGTCCGGATCGGCCTTCTCGATTTGCCTTAGCAAGTCATGGCAGCGCCGATTGGGGGTCAGAACATTGGCAATCAAGATCGAGATGCAATCGGAGCCATCTCCGGCGGTTGCATCCAGTACCTGCTTATCGATCAGCGGACTGAACGGCAGGATATATTTGAGCTGTAGCGCGATCGCCGCGGCCAATGCCAGCAGCAACGAGACGTCGGTCAATGCGGCGGTCGCGTAATATGCAAATCCCGCCATAGCGATGGCGCCGACAACGGCGAGCTGCAATCTGGGAAAATCGAAACCTCGAATCCACCAGACGGGAGATCGCAACAGCGGCGCGATGCTGGCAAGAATGACCATGCCGCCCAGGATGGCGCATAAGATTTTCAATGAAGCTGCACCCGAATATTGCCCGCATCTGCGTCGCTGGTAGCAAGTTGCGGCACTCTAACAGTAAAGCACCAGACTGCCTACCTGGCCAGAGCACTCCCGCCTTCACCGCAAAAGCCCCCCGTTCACCGGCCCGAGCGTAGACGGGTTGCATCAAAATACTGGAAACCGCCGCTAATCGAGCGGAATGACAATCAACTTGCAAAGCCGATGGAAATTTTTATCGGTGACTATGGTAATCTTGCTCGATCAGGTGAATCCTTCAAGCTAATGAGAAATAGGCAAACTAGGGATGTCGCCCGCCGCTTGATGAATCGATTGATGAAAAAAGGGATATTCACAGGTATTAAAGCGTTGACCAAGGCGCTCGAAGCAGTTTCGCCAGGGAACTTTATCGTTCGAATAAGTGGTGTCGAAAGGACAGGTGTCACGTCACCAGACGTCACCCGATCGCGGATTAGCCGGGATAATTTTAACTTTGTCGTCTAATTCGCCCAACAAGCTGCAGCAGGGTTTCGTGCTACTGCTGCTGGCGGCAGTCGCCGCAGGCTTCATCGGTATGATCCGAGCGTTCCTTTTGTCGCTGATACTTGCGGCCATATTCGCCGCTTTGCTTTACCCGTTTTACCGACGCATTCGTACTCTTCTGCGAGACCGGGCCGCCGCGGCCTCGGTCCTCACGCTGGTGATTTGCGGATTTGCCGCTGGCCTGCCGCTGGTGGGCCTGAGCGGAATGGTCGCGGGCGAAGCCATCCAGATTAGCGAACAAGTGCGTCCCATTCTAGAGGGCGCGCTGACCGGCGACACCCCGTTGTCCGAGCGAATTCCGCAATGGCTACCGTTTGCGGACGAACTGGAACCCTACCGCGACACCATATTTAAGAAGCTCGCCGAAGCGGCGAACGCGATAGGCGGATGGCTGGTTTCGAACCTTTCGGTCGTAACCCAGGGTACGCTCGATTTTTTTCTCGGGTTGTTTGTCATGGTGTATGGGATGTTTTTCTTTTTCCTGCGCGGCCCGGAAATGCTGCAGTCGCTGCAATCCCTGTTACCGCTCTCGGCGGAAGATCGCGAACTGGTGCTTGATCGAGGCCTTACGGTGACCCAGGCATCGCTCAAGAGCATTCTCGTCATTGGGGCATTACAGGGTTTGCTGGTCGGCCTCGCGTTCTGGGCCTGCGGGCTGACCGGCCCCGCATTCTGGGGCAGTATCGTTTTTATTCTGTCCGCGATTCCGGGTCTCGGGGCGCCGCTGGTGTGGGTACCGGCGGCCGTTTATCTGATCGTGGCCGGCAGTACGGGTTGGGGCATTGCACTCATTGCATGGGGAATTTTGGTCGTCGGCATGGTCGACAACCTGCTGCGCCCCGTGTTAGTCGGGCGAGACACCCGGTTGCCGGATATAGTCGTACTGGTGTCGATTCTCGGCGGTATAGCGAGTTTTGGTCCAATCGGTATCGTTCTCGGCCCGGTGATCGCGGCGATGCTCCACACGGTGCTGGAAATTTACCGCAGACATTTCCAGAAACTGCTGCCTTCCAAGGAACCAAAATGACACCTTTATTCACGCAGAACGACAGACGATGACAGCATCTCGGGATTACGCCTCGAATACGATTACTCCCGGTCGCCAGCGCAGGTAACTACCCGAGCATGAAGCGAAGCGATGGATATCTGGGTTTCGACCTCCGCTGGCTGATTCTAGCGCTGCTTTTCGGCGCCCCGGCGTGCAGCGAAGAGGAGCCGCAAGGCCCGGCTTTGCCAGGCAATACCGTCGCGCCGCAAAATATAGAGTTCGCGCAGGTGCGGCCAATCCTGGAGAAGCGCTGCGTGGTGTGCCATGCCTGCTACGATGCATCCTGCCAGCTAAACCTGTCTACCCTGGAAGGGATCCGTCGCGGCGCCAGCAAGGTTCGGGTATACGATGGCGCGCGGCTGACCGCCGCCGAGCCTTCGCGCCTTTTTATTGATGCCAATAGCATCGCCGATTGGCGCGATCGGGGATTCTTTCCAGTCGTCAACGACGGCGACGACGCCCCGCCCGAGCAAAATCTCGCCGACAGCGTGATGTATAAAATGCTGCGGCTGAAACAGGCCAATCCATTGCCGCTACACGAAGACGGCCGCCTGCAAAACGTGTTTGATCTCTCGCTCTCGCGCGCATGGTCGTGCCCGGATGCGAGCGAATTCGACGACTATGCACAGCAGCAGCCCCATGCCGGGATGCCCTTCGCGTTGCCGGCGCTGACAGACGCGGAAACGCAGCTGTTCGAAGGCTGGATCGCCGGCGGCGCAAAAGGTAGCGCCCCCGACCCGGACCTGGCCCGATTCGAGA
Organism: uncultured Gammaproteobacteria bacterium; assembly: GCA_947259305.1. Taxonomy (GTDB): domain Bacteria; phylum Pseudomonadota; class Gammaproteobacteria. The sequence goes on from CAMYML010000223.1 coordinate 5,654, forward strand.
CCGCGATTGATCGCTGGGAAGCGTTTTTCAATCGAGACAGCAAGCAGGGACGGCTGGTCGGCCGCTATGTCTACGAACATCTGTTCCTGGGCAGCCTGCATTTTCCCGAGATCGGCAGTTCCGTGTTTTTCAAGCTGGTGCGTTCGTCCACCGAGGCGGGCAAACCGGTCGAGCGCATCGCCGGCCGGCGACCTTTCGACGATCCCGGCGTCGAGCGGATCTATTACCGCCTGGTGCCGGTAAAATCGCATATCGTCGCGAAAACGCACATGCCTTACGCTCTCGATCGGCAAAGGCTGGAAAGTTTCGAGCGCCTCTTTTTTTCGGACGATTTCGAGATCGTACAATTACCGTCGTATGATCCGGAGGTCGCTTCGAACCCGTTCGTTACCTTCGGGGATATTCCGGCCCGGGCGCGCTATCGATTCATGCTCGAGCACTCGGAATTTACCATCCGCGGCTTCATGAAGGGCGC
>CAMYML010000224.1 GCA_947259305.1 uncultured Gammaproteobacteria bacterium
TATTTAATGTATTTAATGAAAAGACTGAATTGCTCAAACTACTCGATGGGTGCACCTCCGCGGACGGTGTGGAAATTTTTATCGGTAGCGAATCCGGTTACTCGGTGTTGAGAGATTGCAGCGTGGTTGGAGCCCCATACCATGTCAAGGGCGAGATAGTTGGAGTACTCGGCGTAATTGGCCCGACCCGCATCGCCTACGAACAGGTCATTCCGGTGGTCGATATAACCGCAAAATTATTGACATCGGCCTTGAATACTCAGAAATAATCCTTAGATTAGCGCACTAAATTAGCGCAGGTGCAAAGCGCCCTAGATATAAACATTGCCAGATAATTCGTACCAAACGGAGTAGTAAATGTCGCCACAACAGACCAATATCGAAGCCGACGACGAGCATTCGCTGGCTACCGAAGCGGAGGAACAGGCGCATCTGGAAGATGTCGTTCCGGAAGCCGCGGAAGCCGAGGCTGCTGAGCAGGAAGAAACCATCGAACAGCAACTCGAAAAAAACCGGGAAACCATCAAGGACTACTGGGACCAGATGATGCGCCTGCGCGCCGAAATCGAAAATAATCGCAAACGTGCCGAACGCGATATCGAAAATGCGCATAAGTTTGCGCTCAAGAATTTTGTTGAAAATCTGCTGCCAATTATCGACAGCATGGAAATGGGCCAGACCGCAGCGACTGCCGACAATGCCACGTTGGAAAGTATTCGTGAAGGCACCGCGCTGACCCTGGACATGTTCCTCCAGGTGCTGGAGAAAAATGGCCTGCAACAGATCGACCCCCTGGGCGAAAAATTCGATCCCGAGAAGCACCAGGCAATCAGCATGATCGAGGCCGAGGGCGCGGAATCCAACTCGGTCATCGAAGTAATGCAAAAGGGATTTCTGTTGAATGACCGGCTGGTGCGGCCCGCCATGGTCGTGGTCGCCAAGTAATCCCTGAATTAATTGCGTGAATTCGCTTGAAAGCAAAAAATATAACCTTACATCGGGTGTAAGTTTCACTTGAACAGTTTCTGGAGTATTTAAATGGGCAGAATCATAGGCATAGATCTCGGTACCACGAATTCCTGCGTGGCGGTAATGGAAGGTGGCAAACCCAAAGTTATCGAAAATGCGGAAGGCGATCGTACCACCCCCTCCATCGTCGCTTTTTGCGCCGATGACGAAGTCCTGGTAGGACAACCGGCAAAGCGCCAGGCAGTCACCAATCCAACCGATACGCTGTACGCGGTCAAGCGCCTGATCGGGCGTCGTTTCGACGAGCCCGCGGTGCAAAAAGACATAGACCTGGTGCCTTACACCATCCTCAAGGCTGACAATGGCGATGCCTGGGTAGAAGCAAGGGGCAAGAAAATGGCGCCGCCGGAAATTTCGGCACGCGTGCTGCAGAAGATGAAAAAGACTGCAGAAGACTATCTCGGTGAAGAAGTTACCGAGGCGGTCATTACAGTTCCCGCGTACTTTAACGACTCACAGCGCCAGGCAACCAAGGACGCGGGTAAGATCGCCGGTCTCGAAGTCAAGCGCATTATCAACGAGCCCACCGCCGCGGCCCTGGCCTATGGCATGGATAAGGCGTCGGGCGATAAAAAGATCGCGGTTTACGACCTCGGTGGTGGTACCTTCGATATCTCGATCATCGAAGTCGCTGAAGTCGATGGCGAACACCAGTTTGAAGTGCTCTCCACCAATGGCGACACCTTTCTCGGCGGTGAAGATTTCGACATGCGCATGATTGATTATCTGGCGGATGCATTCAAGAAGGAGCAGGGCATGGACCTGCGGGGCGATCCGCTGGCGATGCAGCGCCTCAAGGAAGCCGGCGAAAAAGCGAAAATCGAGTTGTCTTCGAGCCAGCAAACCGATGTCAACCTGCCGTATATTACCGCCGACGCATCGGGCCCGAAGCACCTGAACCTGAAAATCACCCGCGCCAAGCTCGAGTCGCTGGTCGATGATTTGATCGCGCGTACCATTGAGCCGCTCAAGACCGCTCTGGAAGACGCCGATGTATCGGTATCGGATATCGACGATATCATTCTGGTCGGTGGTCAGACGCGCATGCCGAAAGTCCAGGAAGTGGTTAAGAACTTCTTTGGCCGCGACGCACGACGTGACGTAAACCCCGATGAAGCGGTCGCCTGTGGTGCCGCAATCCAGGGTGGCGTGCTCGGCGGTGATGTCAAAAACGTTTTGCTGCTCGATGTCACCCCGCTGTCGCTGGGTATCGAAACTCTGGGTGGCGTAATGACCAAATTGATCGAAAAGAATACGACGATTCCGACCAAGGCGTCGCAGACCTTTTCAACCGCCGAAGACAACCAGACTGCTGTCACCGTGCATGTGCTGCAGGGCGAGCGCGAAGTCGCGACCGCCAACAAGTCGCTGGGTCGTTTCGACCTGTCAGACATCCCGCCGTCACAACGCGGCGTACCGCAGATCGAAGTCACCTTCGACATCGATGCCAACGGTATCCTGAATGTTTCGGCAAAAGACAAGGCGACCGGCAAAGAGCAAAAAATCGTAATCAAGGCTTCCAGCGGACTCTCCGATGATGAAGTCGATGCCATGATCAAGGATGCCGAAGCGCATGCCGACGAGGATCGCAAGCATCGCGAAACCGTCGAAACCCGCAACCAGGCCGATGCGATGATCCACGCCGCGGAGAAATCCCTCAAGGATCTCAGTGAACAGGTCGAGGACGAAGACAAATCCAGGATTGAAGCTGCGATCGAGGATGTGAAAAAGGCGCTGGAAGGTAGCGACAAAGACGCTATCGAAGCCAAAACCCAGGCGCTTGCCGAAGCCGCGAGCAAACTGGCCGAGAAAGCCTATTCGACAGCTGACGCCGAGGCAGGGCCCGACCCCGTCGATGCGAATGCCTCCGCACAGTCGAATGACGATGTCGTCGACGCCGAGTTCGAGGAAGTCAAAGAAGACGACAAGAAATAACGGTTTTATTCGGACCGTAAAGACAAACCTGGCGCGATTTATCGCGCCAGGTTTTTGCTGTTTACAGAAAAGAGCCAATGTCAAAACGCGATTATTACGAAATTCTTGAGGTTGCAAATTCTGCCTCGGACGCCGATATCAAAAAAGCGTTTCGCCGCCTGGCGATGAAGTATCACCCGGACCGCAATCCCGACGACGTAGAGGCCGAACACAGGTTCAAGGAAGCCAAGGAAGCTTTCGACGTACTTTCCAATGCCGAAAAACGGGCTGCCTACGATCAGTTTGGCCATGCCGGGGTCGATCATTCGGTCGGCGGAGGCGGATTTGGCGGCGGTGGTTTCGGCGACGCCTTCAGCGATATTTTTGGCGATATTTTCGGTGGCGGGGGACGCTCACGCGTACGTAAGGGCGCCGATCTGCAATATAACCTCGAGCTCAGTCTCGAAGACGCGGTTGCCGGCACTACCGTTAAAATCCGGGTGCCCACGCTAAAGCACTGCACTAGCTGTTCCGGCAGCGGAGCCAAACCCGGCACCTCGCCGGAAACCTGCAATACCTGCGGCGGCCATGGTCAGGTGCGTATGCAGCAGGGCTTTTTCTCAGTTCAGCAAACCTGCCCAAATTGCCGCGGCAAGGGCAGCACCATTAGCGATCCCTGTACCAGTTGCCACGGTGTTGGCCGGGTCAAGGAACACAAGTCGCTTTCGGTGGAAGTGCCGGCCGGCGTCGATAACGGCGATCGCATTCGACTTTCCGGTGAAGGCGAGGCGGGCGATGCTGCTGCGCCTTCCGGGGATCTGTTTGTGCAGATACATGTCAAACCCCACTCCATTTTCGAGCGTGACAACGCCGATCTCTATTGTGAAGTCCCGATTAACATCGTGACTGCGGCGCTCGGCGGTGAACTCGAAGTACCCAGTCTCGGGGGGCGCTTGAATCTCAAAATCCCGGCCGGCACCCAAACCCACAAACTGTTCCGCATGCGCGGCAAGGGCGTCAAGCCGGTACGCGGCGGACCGGTAGGCGATTTAATTTGCCGCATCGTGGTCGAAACACCGGTAAAATTGAACAACGAGCAAAAGGAACTTCTCGAGCAGTTCGGGCAATCGATGGGAAAAGCGGTCAATAAGCATAGCCCGAACGAAAATTCATGGATCGATAACATGAAGAAATTTTTCGAAGATATGAAATCCTGAGCGGGAGAGCACGAGTGACTCGAATCGCGATCGCCGGCGCCGCTGGCCGCATGGGCAGAAACCTGATAATTGCCTGCAACGAAGCCGAAGGTATGCAGCTGACGCAGGCGTTGGAACGCAAGGATAGCCCCAGCCTTGGGTCCGACTCGGGAATTTTTGCAGGACTCGAACCCAACCAGGTCGCGATCAGCGACCAGCTCGATCCGACCGCTTTTGACACCCTCATCGATTTCACTCACCCCAGCGCGACCACCAGGTACGTCGATTTTTGCGTCAGCCATGGAAAAAAAATGGTGATCGGCACCACCGGTTGTGATGCCGCCCTGGAACAAAAGCTGGCAGATTCAGGCGAACAGATTGCCATTGTTTATGCCCCGAACATGAGTGTGGGCGTGAATCTTTGCCTGGAATTGTTACACATAGCGGCCTCGGTGCTCGGTGATAGCGTCGATATCGAAGTGATCGAGGCGCATCATCGGCATAAGGTCGATGCGCCTTCAGGCACGGCTCTGAAAATGGGCCAGGTGATTGCCTCGGCCCTGGGTCGAGATCTGGATGAATGCGCGGTATACGGTCGACAGGGTCAGACCGGTGCGCGCAAACGAACCAGCATAGGTTTCGAAACCATCAGGGCGGGGGATATTATCGGTGAACACACCGTGATGTTTGCCGACGAGGGCGAAAGAATTGAAATAACCCACAAGGCATCGGACCGGATGACCTTCGCCCGCGGCGCGCTGCGCGCCTGCGCCTGGGTTACGCAGCAGGAAAAGGGCTTGTTTGCAATGCGAGATGTACTTCAGATTAAGTGAAGTTACTTTAGGTAGTGCGTATAACTAATTGTATTTTAATGATATTTAGCACCCAGGTAAGTCCTTCTAAGGTGTTTCGAAACCAGCCGATCCGGACTATATAGACGACCTTAACGATTGATTTGCATCAATTAGACGAGGCTTTGGTAACGTTATTGCGCGCAATAAAAGCTATTCTTGTGCTTTAAAGCATTCATTCATACCCCTGATTCCTTTGGGTTTTATCCTGGAAAACCAACCACGGCGCTGGAACTGAAGCGTCGTTACATACGTAGAAAACTGCCCCTCGGCAATGTGAAGCCGGTATAACCGGGCCTAGCGCATGGTCACCAGTTCCTCGGAACTGGTGGGATGAATCGCCACGGTATCGTCAAAGTCTTGCTTGCAGGCGCCCATTCGAATCGCGACCGCAAAACCCTGCAGCATTTCGTCGACGCCGGGGCCGATCAGGTGGCAGCCAATCACTTTTTCATCGTCACCGAGGCATACCAGTTTCATCGCCGTGGGCACGTCATGGCCACTAATCGAGTTGTACATCGCGGTAAAGCGGGTTTGGTAGACCTTGACGCGATCGCCGTACTCGGTGCGGGCCTCCTCTTCGGTCAGGCCGACCGTTCCGATCGGAGGGTGGCTAAAAACCACGCTGGGAATCAGTTCGTAATCCAGATGGCGATCGCTTTGATTGTCGTATAGCCGATCCGCCAGGCGCCGGCCCGCGGCCACCGCGACCGGGGTTAGCGGCGCGCGACCTGTAATATCGCCAAGGGCAAATATATGGGATTGATTCGTACACTGATAAGTATCGGTTTCGATGTAACCCCTCGCGTTGAGCGCGACATCGGCATTAGCCAGATTCAGCCCATCCAGATCCGGATCTCGGCCGATGGCGTAGATGACCTGGTCCAGGTTTTGCAAGCCGACGCCATGGGTGTCCTGCAGCGAGATTTTACCTTCAGCGTCTCGCTCGATATGCGTGATTTCACAATCGGTACGCACATCGATACCGGATTTCGCGATCTCTTCGAACAGAGTGCCGCTGAGCAGGCTGTCAAATTCACCCAGCACATGATGTTTGCGCAGGAACAGACTGACCTCGGTGCCAAGTGCATTCAATACACCTGCCAGTTCGACCGCAATATAGCCCGATCCGGC
>CAMYML010000225.1 GCA_947259305.1 uncultured Gammaproteobacteria bacterium
CTTTTAAAGTTTGGCCTCCGGGGACAGTGAGCCCTAATAGCCTAAAGCCTGTTATTTTCAACCAGGGTTTGTAGCCGCCCGGCGAAGTCGTCCGGGTGACTACGGTAAAGCTCGAGCATCCGATCGGCCAGCGCGATCCAGTGTGACTCGCTCGTCGGCACCAGTTCGGCGATTGCTTCCCGTTTGCCTCCTGCCACCCAGGCTTCGTATGCCTGCCTGAGTGCGGGAAAAAGGTGTTTGCGCATATTCGGGAGGTTGGCAAAAAAGTAATGCAGCGCTGCGTCGCTTGCGTGATCGACCAGGCCTGGCAGCGTGGTCAGCGCGTCGGCCAGGTGGTCGCGCACGGCGCGGATCATGATTTCGGCTTTCGAATGCGGCAGGCTGGCGAGCATTTGCTCCCACTCCGGACCCAGTCGGTTGCCCGCGAGCACCTCGCCCTTTTCGTGCAGCAGCACCGACTCCAGCAGTGTATCGGTCATATCGTCGAGCGCAGCCGCGGCATCGTTTTCGAGGTCGAAACAGCGAATCGCCCGGCCCATGGCGTTTTCGAGCTGGTTCCAGCGCCATTCCTCGATTTTTTCCCAGATCATCCGGCGCAATGACTCGCGTCTGATATAGATCGTACCATCGCGGGTCATGGCCGGTGGGGCGGTCAAATCGCGCGCAAACTCGGCCTCGGATACCAGGATCGTGAAATCCGATTGCCGTTCCCGGTGATGCAGCTTGCCGAGGAAAAAATGTGGCGTGCACTGGTTGCCGAGACCGCCGCTGTAAACCAGTCCCTGCGGATTTAGCACGGCGTTCATTGCCGCGTTGTCGAAGGGGTCGTAACGCTTGCCGTCAACCGGCAGATCGATGAAGGTCTCGGCCTCGATGGTTTCCCAGAAGCTTTCCCGCGCCTTGAGCCAGTCGCCGACATCGCCTTCGGGCAGGTTGTCGCGAAATGCAAGACCCTTCTCCCAGCGAAAATACTCGCGCATTTTGAGCAGATAAACGCACAGGCTGTAGTCGCCAGCGTAGCGCGCATCGGATATGTGGCAGTTGCGCTGGACTGCAGTCAGCAGTGGCTTGAGATTCTCTTGCATGAACGGATAAACGGCGGTAAATCAAAATCCAGTAAAGTGAGTATGCCGTTACGATCCTATCATGTTGCACGGCAACCATTCCAGCAAGGGAGGCGAGCCTGTCTCGCGAGAATTGAGGCAAGTTGATTCTGCATGGTAGGAAGCGATCGAGACAGGAACCCGGAGGATTGCTTTATCGGGCGGGCTTCCATGTTTTTCAGGTCACGGTCTTTTCCGATAATAAAAACTAATGGCTTTCGGCTACTTGTTTCCTGAGCTGGATAATTCTGCGCCCCTGCCCTGTGGGATAATTCGCTGCTTCGCGCTATCCTGCAGTTTTTCCCGGAACGAGGATCGACATGAGTAATGAAAAACCTGGAATCACCTGCCTGCCTGACGGACCTTATCTGCTCAAAAATGACGAGACATCGGCCGTCTCGCTGAGGGTTCAGCAGGCTGATGGCGAAGCCGTGAGTACGGTCAGCGGCGCGGCGCTGTGCCGCTGCGGCGGATCGCGCAACAAACCTTACTGCGACGGCAGCCACAAAAAAAATGGTTTCAGCGACAGTAAACTGGCGGATGCCACACCGGACCGTCGCCACAGCTACGCCGGCAAACAGATCACGATACACGACAATCGCGGTATTTGCGCCCATGCCGGCTACTGTACCGACAACCTGAGTTCGGTTTTCAGGATGGGCGAGGAACCCTGGATCGAACCCGATGGCGCTGCCGTCGAGGCGATTATCGAAGTGGTTAAAAAATGCCCTTCGGGCGCCCTCGGCTACAGCATCGACGAGACCGAGTTCCGGCATTCGCAACAGGGCCCGGAGATCGTGGTCATCAAGGATGGGCCCTACAGGGTCGGCGGCGTCGAACTCACCGACCAGCCGCTGGGCCAGGGTGTGACCTCGGGGCGTTATACCCTGTGCCGCTGTGGCGGCTCGAAAAACAAGCCATTTTGCGACGGCAGCCACTGGAGTACTGGATTCAAGGATGACGGCGACTGAGTGCGATTACCTGGACAAACCGAATTAAACTGGCCAGTCTTAGAAACCTGCGGGATTGGGTAATCATAGCGGCGAGAGAGGCCTGAGATGAACAGCGACGAAAACAAATCACCCCGCATCGATCATGTCTCGTGGGGTCTTATGCAAGTTGCCCGCATTGGCGAAGGCAAGGATTTCAAACTCTGGCCTGGCGGTGGCCGCGCGTGGGACTGGGGCGAAACGGGCACGCGTCATGCGCCCGGCATTCAGCCGGCGGACATCGAGGAGTTGATCGACCATGGCAGCCAGACTATCGTGCTGAGCCGAGGCATGTTGTTGCGCCTGCGTACCTGCCCGGAAACCCTCGAACTGCTCGAAAAACGGGGAATCCGGGTGTTTGTCGCCGAAACCAAAGAGGCGGTCGAGATTTATAATGGCCTGGTTGCGGACGGCGAGGCTGTCGGCGGCTTATTCCACTCGACCTGTTGATCTCGTTTGAGCGGAATTCAATATAGTGGCGCAGGGATTTATAAATAATTCCTGCGCCACTTTTGCGTCAATCTCTCCTATATTTTTAATGCCGCTAAAATAAATGCACTAATACCTGGAGAGGAGCATGCCCCGATCGTCTTCCATAGCAGCCCTGATTGCGCTCAATGCGTTACCGATCTACGGCGTCATCGGCTGGGGTTGGCAGAGTTTCGATCTGATATTCCTGTACTGGCTGGAAAATCTGATCATCGGCGTATTTACCGTGCTGCGTCTTCTCCTGCGTCCTTACCGGCATGCTGTCGACCTGGTGCTGCCGCTGTTTTTCGTTCCCTTCTTCACTATGCACTACGGCATGTTCTGTTTAGGGCACGGCAGCTTTATATTTTCATTGTTTGGCGGGGATCGTTTCGAATCTCGCGGTTTTGCCGACGCGCTTTTCAATATCTGGCCGGTATTGCAGGAAAACCATTTGTTCTGGGCGGCGGCATGCCTGTTGCTGCTGCAGCTGTTCGACTGGTTGCGGGATGTGCGCCTGCACGGTTTGGGATGCGCCAGCGTCAAGGATTTGATGGTCGCGCCCTACCGCCGGATCGTGGTCCTGCATATCACGATACTGGCCTCCGGTTTTGCTCTCGGCGCACTCGAAGAGCCGGTCACGGGCCTGATAATTCTGGTGGTTCTGAAAACCGTCTTCGATATTTATCACTGGAATAAAGATGAAGCGAGAGAAGCGAGTGACGGCCGGGACGCGGCGGATTTAACCAGCGCCGAGCTGAAACGAATGCAGGCGAAGTTTGCCGCGCCGGAAATCGAGATCAACGGCAGGAAAGTGCGCTACAACAGCTTCCAGGAGCTGAAAGACTCGAAACACTTCCGCTTGATGTCGAGTTTAATGCGCGTCGCGGGGGGCGCGAAGGATTACAGGCTTATCGAGACGTTTCTCGAGATGAAAATTGCCGAGGAAAATGGCGAGAAACCGTTTGACAGGCTTGTTGTGCGGATAGATACCGATTCACCCGGGTGAATGCAGGGACAAATCTCGTAATAAAAATAAAAACCTGTAAACAGGCGTCGGCGAGTATTTGTTTCTAATGTTCGCAAGAAATACTCTCTGACCCGTCTGATTCGTGGATACTGGCTGACCTGTTTGGCGCGCAGCGCGATTAAGCGAGGATTCAACTACAATCAGGAAAACTGGATTTCTTTATTCGTTCTCGAATCACGGCCGGAGCGCAGTTTATGTTGAAAATTCTGTATGCGTTATTGACGGTTGTCGCGGTTTCCGGTTGCGCCCCGTTTCAGCCATATACCGAGTTATCGCCGCCGAATTACTATATCGTAAAGCCGCACGACAATATCCATTCCATCGCATTTGCGCTCGCAGTCACGCCCGGGCAATTGCGCCATGCCAATCCATGGGTAGATCCTTTATATATCGAGCCCGGCACGCGGCTTGTGATACCGGATAATTCAGCGCACAGCGGTTATGTCGACGGCGATGCCGGCCAGGATGCGGATCGATCCAGGGCGAATACTCAAAATCAGCTCCGGCGCTCCGATTTTATCTGGCCGCTGGCCCGATTCGAGGTTTCGTCGCATTTCGGTCGTCGACGGGGGCGTCCGCATGCCGGCATCGATCTGCTCGCGTCTCGCGGCACACCGATTCGCGCGTCGGCCGCGGGCCGGGTCAAGTTCTCCGGTTATAATCGCGGCTATGGTCACATGATTGTCATCGATCACGGCGGCGGTATCGAAACCGCCTACGCGCATAATCAGCGAAATATGGTGCAGCAAGGCCAGCGCGTGTACCAGGGAGAGATAATCGCCACGGTCGGCAGGACCGGCAATGCGACCGGCTACCACGTGCATTTCGAATTCCGCAGATATGGGCGGGCGCTGGACCCGGTGCGTCATTTGCGGGTTGCCCTGTAACTGGCGATTCGGATCAGATTAAATCGTCGGGGGTTTCCGCTTCCTGCAGCAACCCATTTTTTAGTAACGCGCGGTAGATTTTGTTGCAGCTTCTGGCGAGCTTGTCGAGATCGCGGAAAGTCGGGATAGCGCCGTCGTCGAGACGGTATTCCCAGTTGTCCATTTCCATCGCGATATACTCGATCAGCTTGATCGAGCAACCCCGGCATTCGTCGCTGCAGACTGCCTCCGGTGACAGGTCGATCGGCAGAACTGTTCTCACTGTGCGAATGAGATTGCGCATGGCTTCGGTGGTGCGGGGTTTGCTTGACATTCGCCGGTCGGGTTCGAAATCAGGCGCGAATTATAGGCCTGGCATGTCCGGGCCGGACTTGATCGTCGTCAAACACCTGCTATTTAACCCCTCCGTCGTTTTTTTCTTTTCCGAGAATTCCCGCTTGCATGGGTATGAGTGGTTTCGGGCAAGGCTGCCTTAGCTAAAGAAAATCGTGGTCTGCCCCTATTTCCCGCGTTAAAATCCCGGCGCGCAGGCGCGTCTGCAAAACCTCGGGAGTCGACGAGTAACATGAAAATTAACCTGAAAAATGGCTTTGGCCTGGTCATCGCGCTGGCGGTGGCCGTCACCATTGCCGTCGTGCTGGTCAAAACCCGGGCTCCGCTCGAGCATGTCGCGGTCGAAATGCCGAGCCGGGCGGTGGAAGTCATCGTCGCCAGCGAAATTCCATTCCGTTCCAGCGTCACCGCCTACGGCAATGTCGAGCCCGCGATCACGCTTAACAGCATGGCCGAGTTGAGCGGCAAGATCAGCTACGTGCATCCCAACTTGAAGGCAGGCGAAACCATGCCGGCGGGCACCCTGGTGGTGCGCATCGATGCCGAGGACTATGCACTGTCGTTGAGGCAAACCCAGGAAGATCTGAAGGCGAGCCGCTCGTCGCTGAACGAACTCGACGAGCAGGAAAAGTCGGCCCGGCGCTCGCTCGAGCTGGCGCAGAAAAATCTCGCGGTGGGTGAAGCCGAGCTGGCGCGCATCAGGGATGTCTACCAGAAACAATTGATCGCCAAGTCGGCGCTCGACGCCGAGGAGCAAAAAGAGATTCAGCTGCGCCAGCAGGTCGAGGACCTGCAGGGCAGGATCAACGGTTACGCCAGCCGCCGTCAATCGATTACGGCGCAGATCGCGCGCGCCGAACAGGAAGTTCAGAACCGCACGACGATTCTCGGTCGCACCGAGGTTAAACTGCCCTTCGACGCGCGTATCGGTACCGTCAGCGTCGATCAGGATGAATTTGTCAGCGTGGGTTCGCTGCTGTTCGAAGCGAGCGATCTGAAGGGCGTGGAAATCAGCGCGCAGTTGCCGATCGGTTCGATGCGCAGGCTGGTTAGCCATCTCGAAACTCGCACCGAGGATGCGGGTGATGCCCCGTCCGGTGATCTCGAAGTCACCGGTCTCGTCTTTGTCCTTGACCACGATTGCCTGTGAGTGCTTTTGCGTCCTCTGGGAGGGCGACAAGTGAAAATCGACCGTTGAAACGTCCGATTCTTGATGACGCGCAACGCGGTGTGTCTACCTTCCGCCTATAGTGAGTGTCGCTAGCAGCGGTGTCGAAGTCAACTCGCA
>CAMYML010000226.1 GCA_947259305.1 uncultured Gammaproteobacteria bacterium
TCCTCATGCATCTGCTGGCCGCTGAAATTATTCCCCTCTGCAACTGAATCATAATATATGGGCTTGCCGAATTCCACGGTTATTCTGGCCCGCTTCAGCCATTTTGCATTAACGGGAAGCGCATTGTCACTGCCGGCAACGATTCCCGCTATCGGTTCAGCAACAAAACTGTGATGAAAAAAGAGTGCTGGCTGCATTAGCCTGATACCGACGCCGCTGGTGTCCGCTTCAATCTCCAGCTCGACTGGCGATAAGCCGGCGACGGCAAGCAGGTGATCGAATGCGGCGGGTGAGCGCGCTTCCATTAATAGTGCGGTGGTTTCTCGTTGTCGGAACCGATGTCGCCGGGGAGTTCCGTTTTCAGCGCTTTTATCTGGTCCCTGAGTTGTTCGATGCTCAGGGTCAGGTTTGAAATATCCCGATCCTGCTGCGCGACCGTGTCGTTTAAGGCCTGGACGGTGTATTCCTGCTCGGAGTAGAGCGACTCGAGATGCTCTAACCTGGCCTGGAGTGATTCATTCACAAAAATAACCTTGTCAAATCAGACGAGTTTAACAAAAATTATCCTGGCTAAAACATATAATGATGGTTTACCGGCAACGCAATCAACCGCATAATAAGCAGATTGCAACCTGTATGTGCGTTACATCGCAAAATACGAAAGAGGTTACCCGTGAGCGATTCACAAATTGATAAGATAGCCCAGATAGCCGAGAGAATTTCGGCCGAAGAAAACCGACGCACCAGACAAACGCATACCATTAACACGCTGCTCGAAGAAAGACAGCAGGTGCTGGTGTCGATGTGCGAACTGGCCGAACTCGAGTCGGGCGACGTGCCTCCCGAAGCCGTGATCCATAACCTGCGCGGCTTTAACCAGCGACTGGTCGACTATACCGCGCTGGGTCATTTTGAAATTTATGAAAGAATCATCGACGGCAAGGAACGACGCGGCAATATCAAGCTGATAGCCGACCGGGTATACCCCTCGATTTCCGAAACCACGCAGTTATTTGTCGAATTCAATGACAAGTACGAAGGCGCCGACGAAGCCGACAGCATCGTCGATCTCTATCAGGATCTGTCGTCGATCGGCGAGGCGATGGCCGATCGCATCGAATCCGAAGATATGCTGCTGCGCGAAATCAGCGACAATCTCGAAAGCCCGAGCAAATCCCTCTAGCTCAATCCTGCATCCGGTTGTCGGATCTATCCAGCGTTGCCGTCGATGATCGTAGTCAAGCAGGGATGACTTTGCGCCCTGGAGGCTGGAGTCTTTTAGATAACCGCGGACCCGGGGCATTGAACCGCCTCGCAATCGTGGATCTGGCAATGGCGCCGGATGCTAAATAGCCGGCCTCAGGGCAGGACCTTGTTGAAAGGTTTGACCGTGACCGCCGCATAGGCGCCGGCTTCGATGTAGGGATCGGCCTCGGCCCAGGCCTGTGCCGCCTCCAGGGATGCAAATTCGGCAATGATGATACTGCCGGAAAAACCTGCCGCACCGGGATCGGCACTATCGATCGCCGGGTTGGGTCCGGCAATGATCAGACGGCCTTCGTCCTTGAGTGCATTCAGCCTGGCGACGTGAGCGGCGCGCGCCGACAGGCGGGCCTCGAGGCTGTTTTCGTTATCGCTGCCGACGATACTGTAAAGCATCAGCTGGTCTCCTCGTCTGTATTCGGCATGTACCGCGCAAGAAAAAACGCCTGCGCGACGACAAAGGCGATGGTCATGCCCATCAGTCCAAACAGTTTGAAATCGACCCAGGTATCCTCGCTGAACTGCAGGCCGAAGGGATCTATTTCGGGCGCCACGATCAGGTTCGCGATGCCGGCGACGACAAAGAAAGCAACCCAGGCCAGGTTCAGCTGCGCCCAGACGCGCGCTTCCTGAATCTCGATTGCATGACCCATCATGCGCTGTATCAGCGGTTTGCTGCCGATGAACTGGCTGCCCAGGAAAACCAGCGCGAATAACCAGTTGATCGCGGTCGGCTTCCACTGGATAAAAACCGGGTCCTTGAGCGCCAGCGTCGCGCCACCGAAAACGATCAGAATCGCGAGCGTGATAAGCGGCATCTTTTCGACTTTTCTGACGATGATCGCGGCCATCACGACCTGCACCAGGGTTACCAGGATCGCCGCCAGCGTGGCCAGGTAGATCGCGTCGGAGGATTCCCCCGGGGTGAGCTGCATCAGCGGAACCCCGGCATTGATACCGAGGATTAATTCATCCGGCAAGTCGAGGTAAAACTTGTACAGAATGAAGAACAGGAGTATCGGAAAGAAGTCGAAAAGCTGTTTCATGAATTGTCTGCTAGCAGATAATCTGGCATTAATGATTCAAAGCGGATTCTAACCCAGGTAGCTCGATATCGCGCGCTGATTGTTGGAC
Organism: uncultured Gammaproteobacteria bacterium; assembly: GCA_947259305.1. GTDB lineage: Bacteria > Pseudomonadota > Gammaproteobacteria. Next base: position 2,398 of record CAMYML010000226.1, read on the forward strand.
GCGAGCGAGCGGCCGAAGTTCAGCCTGCGGCCGGAGGGATGACCGGCAACAAAAAAGGGCTCCCGAAGGAGCCCTCTAGGTGCTACTTTGACTTCGATTACTCGATGTCGTATTTCAACACGGCGTAAAGCGCGGTTGAATCGTCATCTGAAACGCCGGTGTCGGCATCGTCAATTTGCGTCCCAGGGACATGTTGTAGCCGATGGTGATCATGGTCGGCTCCGGAACGCTACCGGGTAGATCGGGAGAGCTTGACTCGTAGTGCGCGTAAAAGTTACCGAATCCACCGTGCAGGGCAATTACGTCGGTGCCCTTGTCGCGAGTCTGGAAGCTGACAGCCAGTGATGCGTCGCCCAGTGCGATGCCTGACAGGGTAACACCCATCGCGGATTCTTCATCCTGATTGCCTGGAGTGCCTGTTTCGAAGTCCTGAATACCGATACCCAGACTCATGTCGCCAATGCCGAAGGTTGCTGCTACTTCGAAGCCGTCGAGGCCTTCTTCACCTGTTTCACCCGCTGTCACAGCTGGGGTACCAACATTAATCGTGCCGTCAGGATTTACAACGGCCGGGACTGCTGGCGCCGCTACCGTTTTTTCGAAGTTGGACTGGAAGTACAGAGTCGCACCGAAAGAAATTCCGTCAGAGCCACCCGCGTAGGTGATGCCTTCACCGTTACGGCCGTTTGCGCTAGCCGCGCTGTACTTGTTAGATCCAACCCACGGAATATCGTAAGGTCCGATGATGTGGTTGTAGAAAGTGTGGTAGGTCTGTCCCATAGTCACGCTACCGAAGTCGCCCTTGAGGCCGACATAGGCGTGGCGGCGGCCAACAGTGGTGCCCGCGCCTTCAGTCGAAACCGAGAATTCGTAACGACCGAAACCGGTCATACCGTTACCCAGGTCGGTTTCAGAGCGCATGCCGAAACGGGAAGCTATACCGCCGACGGCGAGTTCGTTTGCGCCACCGGTATCGACGCTTTGCAGACCGATGCGCGCAGAAGCGTACAGGTCGGCTTGTGCAGCCATCGGCACAGCGACAGTACCTGCCACGGCCAATGCAATTGCAGTAGTTTTAAATTTCATGAGTGATTACCCTTAAGTCAGTTATTTGTTGTGCTTAGGATATAAGTCGTCGCGAGTGGGAGTGCGTAAGCATAAAATCCCGAGCCCAGACGCTTATGGACATGCATGATAGTCAAAATTGACACAATAGCAACCCCATTTTTCGAAAAAAACAACATTTTTTCCGACTTGTTGCAAAAATGTAACAAATTTGTTCGAATTTACGAACCGATTCTCGGATTCTACTGAATTAACTCGCCTAATCCTTTGATTTAAATGATTTTTCCAAACGTTGTTTTCTTCCCAAAAAATTCCTGTATGATCGCGGCCGTAGCGAGTCGAGTAATCCATGGCCCAGTTCTTCGAAATTCATCCGGATAATCCCCAGCGGCGCCTGATCCAGCAGGCGGTCGCAATCATCGATCGCGGCGGGCTGGTGATTTATCCGACCGATTCGAGCTACGCGCTGGGCTGCCATATCGGCGACAAGGCGGCGATGGAGCGAATCCAGCGCATTCGCCGCACCGACAAGAATCACCACTTCACCCTGGTCTGTAGCGATTTGTCCGAAATCGGCACCTACGCCAAGGTCAGCAATTCTGACTACCGCCTGATGAAAAGCCTGACGCCGGGCCCGTATACCTTCCTGCTCAGTGCGACCTCGATCGTACCGCGCCGGCTGATGAATCCGAAACGCAAAACCATCGGCGTGCGCGTGCCGGACAACAATATCGTGCACGCCCTGCTGCTCGAGCTTGGCCAGCCGATCATGAGCAGCACCCTGATTCCGCCCGGGGCGCGGCAGGCGCTGGACGACGCGGTCGAGATCCGCGAAACCTTCGAGCACGATGTCGACCTGGTGATAGACGGCGGCTTCTGCGGGGTCGAGCCGACCACCGTGGTCAGCCTGATCGATGGCGTTCCCGAAATTCTCCGCCATGGCAAGGGTGACGTATCGTTCCTGGAGTAGCGAAGTATCGAATCTTTCAGGAGCGCCTTTAGTCAAAATTTCTAAATTCAAGCCAGTATGCAGGATTCCCGCTTTCGCGGTGGTCCGACAAATCGGAATGACTACTATTTTGTTGCCCGCGTTCTTTGTATAATCCGCGGCAGGGCGATCATTCTCTGGAACATCATTATTAACACCATTAGTCAAAACAACCGCGTGCTGTCGGGCATGCGTCCTACCGGCCTGTTGCATTTAGGTCACTATCACGGCGTTTTAAAAAACTGGATCGAGTTACAGCATAGCTACGAATGTTTCTACTTCGTCGCCGACTGGCATGCCCTGACCACGCATTACGAGGATCCATCGATCATCGGTGAAAGCTCTCGCGACATGGTGATCGACTGGCTGGCCACGGGCGTCAATCCGGGCAATTCGACGCTGTTTATCCAGTCGCGCATTCCCGAGCACGCCGAGTTGTTTACCCTGCTGTCGATGATTACGCCGCTGGGCTGGCTCGAGCGCGTGCCGAGCTACAAGGACCAGCAGGAAAAAATCAAGGACAGGGATCTCGCCACCTTCGGCTTCCTCGGTTATCCGTTACTGCAGAGCGCCGACATACTGATGTACAAGGCCAGTTTCGTGCCGGTGGGCGAGGACCAGGTGGCGCATGTCGAACTGACGCGCGAAGTGGCGCGGCGCTTCAACCACTTTTACGGTCGCGAACCCGATTTTGAGATGAAGGTCGAAACCGCGATCCGCAAAATGGGCAAGAAAAACGCAAAGCTGTACCAGGATGCGCGCAAGCGTTACCGGGAGCAGGGCGATTCGGAGGCGCTGTCGATCGGTCGCGCGCTGCTGGAGTCGCAGCAAAACATCAGCCTGAGCGATCGCGAGCGGCTGCTGGGATATCTCGACGGCGAGGGTCGTATCATTTTACCCGAGCCGCAGTCGCTGTTGACGGTGTCATCCAAGATGCCGGGCGTCGACGGGCAAAAGATGTCGAAATCCTATAACAACACGATCGCGTTACGCGAGGCTCCGGACGAAGTCACGCGCAAAATCAGAACCATGCCCACCGATCCGGCCCGCATCCGCCGCACCGATCCGGGCGATCCGGAAAAATGCCCGGTGTGGGAGTTCCACCAGGTCTATACCGACGAAGCCACCAGGCAGCAGTTGGCCGAGGGCTGCAAGACCGCGGCTATCGGCTGCCTCGACTGCAAGCAGTACGTCATCGATTTGATCCTCGAAGAGTTGAAACCGATCCAGCAGCGCGTCAAGGAATACCTGCGCGATCTTTCCGCGGTCGATAGCATCATCAACGAGGGTTGCGAAGCAGCGCGCGACGTGGCCCAGGACACCATCGAGGAAGTCCGCAAGGTGATGGGACTGACCGGGCGCAGGTAATGGACAAGGTTTTCGCCAACAGCGCCTCGAACCAGTCGGAAATGCCTTTCGCCCTGGTGGAGGGAGAACCGCTGACGATGATTCCGCAGGACCTGTACATCCCGCCGGACGCGCTGCTGGTGTTCCTCGAGGCTTTCGAAGGCCCGCTCGATTTATTGCTTTATTTAATCAAGCGCCAGAACATCGATATCCTCAATATCCCGATCGCGGCGATTACCAAACAGTACATGGAGTACATCGCGCTGATGGATCATCTCGAACTGGAACTGGCGGCCGAATACCTGGTGATGGCGTCGATGCTGGCGGAAATCAAATCGCGCATGCTGTTGCCAAGGCCGACCGAATCGCAGGAAGAAGACGATCCCCGCGCCGAGCTGGTGCGCCGGCTGCAGGAATACGAACAGTTCAAGCAGGCCGCCGAAGACCTCGACGGGCTGGACCGGCTGGAACGCGAAATTCACCTCACCAGCATCGATATCCCCAAGTTCAAAGTTAAACTGGCCCTGCCCACGGTCAACCTGAACGACTTGATGAGCGCGTTTCGCGACGTGGTCAACCGCGCCGAGCAGTTTGCCAGCCACCATGTCGATCGCGAACCGCTGTCGGTACGCGAGCGCATGGTTATCGTGCTGGAGCGGATTTCGGCCGAGGAATTCACTAACTTTACCGACTTCTTCGATCCCGCCGAAGGCCGTATGGGTGTCGTGGTCAGTTTCATCGCCATCCTCGAATTACTCAAGGAGTCGCTGATCGAACTGGTGCAGACCGAACCCTATGCCCCGATATATGTGAAAGCGAATTCGTAATATGGAAATCGACAAACTCAAACCCATCCTCGAAGCCCTGTTTGCGGCCAGCGACAAACCGCTCACGGTCAACCAGCTATCTGAACTGTTTGTCGGTGATATCGAACAGCCGACTAAGGATGAAATTCGCCAGGCGGTCCAGGAACTGGTCGCCAAACACAAGGCTGGCGGATTCGAACTGATGCAGGTGGCGTCGGGTTTCCGCTTCCAGGTAAAAGCGGATTTCGAAACCTGGGTGGTGCGCCTGTGGGAGCAGAAGCCGCCGCGCTACTCGCGCGCCTTGCTGGAAACCCTGGCGCTGATTGCCTATCGCCAGCCGATCACCCGCGGTGAAATCGAAGACATTCGCGGGGTCAGTGTCAGTACCAATATCATCAATACCATGCAGGAACGCGACTGGATCAAGCCGCTGGGGCATAAAGACGTGCCCGGCAGGCCGACGCTTTACGGCACCACCAATTCCTTTCTCGACTATTTCAATCTGAAATCCCTGAACGAGCTGCCGACGCTCGCCGAAATTCGCGATCTCGATCAATTCAATCCTGAATTTACCTTCGCCGAAGCGACCGAGGCTACCGCGGCTACCGAGGCTACCGAGGCTACCGAGGCTACCGAGCCCAAACAGCCCGGGAAAACCCAAAAGCCCAAAAAGGCCAAAAAGACCAACGCCGACTAGGCCCGATGCCTCTGATCTGAATGACGCCTGGGAAAGGCTGTCATAGCGTTGCGTCGGATTGCCGCGAAAGCCGGTATCCTGGCCCTGCTGTAAAACGGCTCGTTGCAAGATTCCCGCTCGCGTGGGAATGACTCAAAATGCCTGGCTACCGCGACCTGGCTCCTGCCGTCCGGTTTGCGAGCAGTCATCTTTAATGAAAATGACGCATCGGCCGATACAGTTGCCATGCTAAGACTGACGCGATCGATACTGCTGCCGGCGCTGGTTTGCGGCCTGCTCGGCGCCTGTAGCGAGCAGAAACAGGCGCTCGACACCTGGGTGCATGCCGACACTGGATCCTACGGCGCCGCCATCAGCCCGGACGGCAGGTTTTTGCTGACCGGCGAGATCGGCGGCTTCGCGCGCGTCTGGGATCTGCAGAAGAACCAGGTCAAATACAGCCTGCAGCACGAAGACGGCGCCGAAGGTGGCATTATCGACGCGGATTTTTCCGAACTCGGCGACGTGCTGGTTACGATCGAACAGAATTCGATCGCGCGTTGGGCGGTGGCGTCGGGGCGGCTCACCGGTTACTGGTCCTGGCCCAAGCTGTCCGATGTTGCGGTTTCGGCGGACGGCCGACATGCGCTGATCGGCAGCAAAGACAACCAGGCGGTCTACTTTGATATGGTCGCTGGCGAGATGCGCTACGTTTTCCCGCATCACCAGAAGGTCACCAGCGTTGCCTTGTCAAAGGATGGTCGCTTTGCGCTAACCGGTTCCGACGACTGGCATGCGAGCCTGTGGGACCTGTCCAACGGCGAGCATCTATGGTCAAAAAACCTGAAGTACAAAATCTCGCTGGTGGCGCTGTCCGATGACGGTGAACTGGCGCTGGCCGGTGCCTACATCGGCGATGCGCATGTTTACGCGACGCGCGGCAAGGGCAGCCTGGTGTCGCGCCTCGATGAAGTCAAGATGACGCTGGTGTCGGCCGATTTTTCCGATGACAACCGCACGCTGGCCACCGGCAGGGCGGCCAAGGCAATCGATATCTGGGACGTCGCGAGCGGCAAACGCCGGGAAACCTGGAGACCGCGGGTCAAACACCGGGTGCAACCCGACTCGGCCACCATCCTGGACCTCAAGCTCGATACCAATGCGCGCACCCTGATCTCGGAATCGTCCGCCGGCATCGGCCAGCGTTGGGCCATAAACTGACCTGCAACCGTTGTCATACCGCGGCTTGACCCGATGCGTCGGATCGGCGGTATCCAGAAACCCAATGGAATCAAGCTCTGGACCCCGCGGTCAATCCGCGGGGTGACAATTAATACAATTAATGGATGCTTAACCGGCGGGTATAATCCCCTGATGGAACGCATTCAGAAATATCTTGCCAACCAGGGCGCGGGCTCGCGCCGCCAGATCGACGCGCTGCTGCAACAGGGGCGCATCAGCGTAAACGGCAAGACCGCCAAACCGGGTGACCAGATTGACGGGCGTGAAAAAATCGCCATCGATGGTAAATTGCTGCGCCTGCAGCGGCAGGTCGCCAAACCGAAGATCCTGATGTACCACAAACCGATAGGCCAGGTCTGCAGCCGCGCCGATCCGGAAGGCCGCGAAGATGTCTACCAGCACCTGCCGCGACTGCAGCACGGCCGCTGGGTCAGTATCGGCCGGCTCGATCTCAACACTAGCGGACTGCTATTGTTTACCAATGACGGTGAGCTGGCCAATCGACTCATGCATCCCTCCTATGAAACCGAGCGCGAGTACGCGGTGCGCGTGTACGGCGCGGTAAGTCCCGACATGTTGCAGCAATTACGCGACGGCGTAACGCTCGAGGATGGGCCGGCGCATTTCGACAATATCCTCGATTCGGGCGGCTCGGGCAGCAATCACTGGTATCACGTGGTGTTGAAGGAAGGCCGCAACCGCGAGGTGCGCCGCCTGTGGGAAGCGGTCGGGGTCGAGGTCAGCCGCCTGGTGCGGGTGCGCTATGACGAGTTCAAGTTGCCCAAGTGGCTCAAGCCGGGCAAGTCTCGTTTTCTCGACGAAGCGGTGGTCAAGCGGGTTTACCAGCGTCTCGGCCTGGCTCCCAAAGAGCGTGAACCCCGCAAAAATCGCGATAAAAGTGGCGCCAAGCGACAGCGCCGGAGAGCCTGATGGGCGCCAGCAAGATAGGCCGGCTGTGCCAATCGATTTTGCCACCCGAATTCGAACAGGTTAAGCGCCAGCTGCCGGATATCCAGTCTTTCCTCGAACAAAATCTGCCCGAGCCGGTGAATCAGGCAGTGACGCTCCTGACCCTGAATGCCGATGAAATCGTGATCGCCGCGAACTCCCCGCTGGTAGCTAATTACCTGCGCCTGCATGGCAAGGAAATTCAGCAGCAGTTGCACGAAACCTTCAAACTCGAGCAAACCCTGAAATTTCGCACCATCCCGGATTCGATGCTGAAACTCGACCTGCCGCCAGAGTCGACGCGCAAGCCCGGGCAAGTAAGCCCGGAGTCGATCGAGGCGCTGCAACTCAATGCGCAATGGATCGAGGACGAAGACTTGCGCGCGGCGATGCTATCGCTGGCGCAAAGCCTCAAAGCCGATTAGGCCGTCACCTTTTTCACTCCCTTTTTCATTTCCTCTGATTCTTACTGTATCTGCCGAAATCGATGGTTTCCGGTATCGGCTAAAAACAGGCTGCTGCCGTCGGTGGTGATCCCGCTGGGCATGTCGAACTGTGTAATAAGGTGATTAAGGTGGAAGTTAACAATGGCACTTGCTTAAGGGCGTCATACCCGCGCAAGCGGCGGTCCGACGTATCGGTCTTGATACTACCGGATAGCAGCTGTTACAAGATTCCCGCTTGCGCGGGAATGACCATATTACCTGGGCGGTTTCAGGTGAATAGGTGACAAATAGGGTGGCAGTCAACTTAATTCAAATCGGTACCGAGATTAAGTTAACGGTCACTGAAATTGTAGTTCTTCCTATTCCCTGGTCTACGCGCTGAAATTCTGCGTAGCGTGGAGCCGGGGTGGAATCAAATTGCCGAGTGTGAAATTGCCGGCCATCAAAATTTACAACAATCGGGCAAACAAAATGTGGAAAAATGGCTTGCGGCCTATTGTTGCAGCGTGATCCGCCGAGTAAAATCGATTTGTCATCACACCCCGACTTAGCCTAACCCCAAAGGGAACCATGTTAGAAAATATTGCAGCGGCTCCGGCCGATCCGATTCTGGGCCTCAACGAAAAATTTCTGAGCGATCCTCGCCGCGACAAGATCAATCTTGGCATTGGCGTCTACATGGATGACAGCGGCAACACGCCGGTATTGAACTCGGTCAAAAAGGCCGAGACGCGTTTGCTCGACGCCGAAAATAGCAAAACCTACCTCGGCATTCCCGGCAGCGCCGATTACGCGCTGGCCGTGCAGCAACTATTGTTCGGCGCCGATTCATCGATCATCGCCGAAGGGCGCGCGCAAACCGCGCAAACCCCGGGCGGTACCGGCGGGCTGCGGCTCGCCGCAGAACTGATCAGCCGGCAAATCGGCGCGACCCGCATGTGGGTGTCCGATCCGACCTGGGCCAATCATATCGGCATCTTCCAGGCCGCCGGTCTCGAGATTTCGCGTTATGCTTACTACGACGCGGATGTGCACGACATGGACTTCGAGGCGATGCTGGCCGACCTGGGCCAGGCGTCGGCCGGTGATGTCGTGTTATTGCATGGTTGCTGCCACAACCCGACCGGCATCGATCCCGATCGCGAGCAGTGGGCGCGGCTGGCCGAGTTGTGTTCGACCCGCGGCTTGTTGCCGCTGTTCGATTTCGCTTACCAGGGATTTGCGCGTGGCCTCGAGGAAGACGCCGAGGGCTTGCGCCTGTTCGTCGAGCAATGCGATGAAATCCTGGTTGCCAGTTCATTTTCGAAAAACTTCGGCATTTACGGCGAGCGTACCGGCGCGTTCACGCTGGTGGCCGGCAATGCCGGGGTTGCCGCGACCGTGTTCAGCCAGGTCAAAAGCATTATTCGCGTGATATATTCGAATCCGCCGAAGCATGGCTCTGCTCTGGTCGCTGCGATCCTGACCGACGCCGAACTGCGCGTAGAATGGGAAGCGGAGCTTGCGGCGATGCGCGAACGCATCAAGCAAATGCGCAGCCTGCTGGTGACCACGCTGAAAAACAAGGGCGTCGATCAGGATTTCAGTTTTATCGAACGGCAGAACGGCATGTTCTCGTTTTCCGGCCTGAGCAAGGAGCAGGTTTTGAAAATGCGCGAGGACTCGGGCGTCTACGCGGTCGACTCCGGGCGTTTCAATGTCGCTGCGATGACCACCGGCAACATGGATCCGCTATGTGACGCCATCGCCGCGGTAATCGATTAGGCAGCGTCCCCGGCCAGGCGAGGGAGGCCCTCCCTGCCTGGGTCCAACTGCATATCCCGACTTGATCCGAGGCGTCGGACCGGCGGTATCCAGAGATTCAGGCTTAGTCGTTTCGAACTGAACCCTGTGGGCGAGTCGCGGGTCTATAAAGGAAAAGCCGGTTGAGCGTTGTGCTCGAACCGGCTTTCTGGTGTTTGGCTCCCCGGCCCGGGCTCGAACCAGGGACCCATTGATTAACAGTCAATTGCTCTACCAACTGAGCTACCGGGGAAT
>CAMYML010000227.1 GCA_947259305.1 uncultured Gammaproteobacteria bacterium
GCCAACGATATCGCCGTACTCGGCGCCGAAGCCCTGTTCTTCCTCGATTACTACGCCAGCGGCCACTTGCAGGTCGAACAAGCTGTACGGGTAATCAAGGGGATCGCAGCCGGCTGCAACCTGGCGGGATGCGCGCTGATTGGTGGTGAAACCGCGGAAATGCCTGGAGTTTATCATGACCAGGATTTCGATCTCGCCGGCTTTTGCGTCGGTATCGTGGAGAAAGATCGCGTGATCGACGGCAGTCGTGTCGCCGTCGGCAATCGCCTGATTGCGCTGGCCTCATCGGGACCTCATTCCAACGGCTATTCGCTGATCCGCAAGACGATAGAAGTCAACGCGACCGACCTGGAGCAAGCCTGCGGCCCGGTGTCGCTGGCCGAGGCATTGATTACGCCAACCCGGATATACGTTAAAAACCTGTTGGCATTGTCGGCCGAGTGCCCGATCAACGCGATCGCGCATATTACCGGCGGTGGCTTGATCGACAACATCCCACGAGTGCTGCCGGCACAGCTGGCGGCGAAAATCGATTTGGCCAGTTGGGAGTTACCCCCGGTTTTCAAATGGCTGCAACAGTCCGGCAATATCGCCGAGACAGAGATGATGCGGACCTTCAACTGCGGCGCCGGCATGGTGCTGGCAATCGACGCCGAGCATGAGCAACAATGCCTGCAACAGCTCGAATTGCTAGGCGAAATCGCCTGGGTTATTGGTGAAGTCATCGACCGTGGAGGCGAAGCAGCGGTAGTACTTGCATGAGCCAGGCACTCAAGCTAGCGGTATTGATTTCGGGTAACGGCAGTAACCTGCAATCGATCATCGACGCTATCGAATCGGGCCATCTCAATGCCGAAATCAAGGCCGTAATATCCAATAACCGACAAGCCTACGGACTGTCCTGCAGCACTATCTCGAAGCGGTCGATCCCGACTACATCGTGCTGGCCGGATTCATGCGCATCCTGGGTCCGCGCATTATCCAGGCCTTCGAAAACAAAATTCTCAATATTCACCCTTCACTGTTACCGGCATACAAGGGTTTGAACACCCATCAGCGCGCACTGGATAATAATGAAGCGGAACACGGCGTCAGCATTCACCTGGTCACCGCAAAACTCGACGACGGACCGGTAATTCTGCAGGCCAGCTACTCGATAGCCCCCGGCGATACAGCCGAGGATTTACAGCGCCGGGGCCATCGTCTCGAGCACCAGATGTACCCACAGGTATTGCGCTGGCTCAGCGACCGCAGCCTGGTGATAGAGGGAGGCCAGATTTTCCATGAACATGCCCTGCTTGAAAAACCGATCCCGTTCAAGACTTAGCCTGCTACTGCTGGCTTTGTCGTTGATCCCGCCCGCTTACGCGGCCGATGTGCCGCTGCGCCCCTTCAGTGCCAGTTACGACCTGCTCAAGGGCAAACGGCATATCGCAGATACCGAGATCAGGCTGGAGCGCGCCGGCGAGCACTGGCGCTGGAGTTCACTGACCACCGCGCACGGTATTTATGCCTGGTTTACGCGCAAGCAACCCTATACGGAAACCAGCTTTAGCCAGTCCGGCGGCGAATTTTGGATAAGCGAAATCCTGATCACGGACGCCCGCAAAAAAAAGAACCCCGAAATGGCACGTTTTGACTGGAACAAGGGCGAGATGGAAGTTCTTAGAAAGGGTAAACGCAAACAATTTCAGCTGCGGGCAGCGGTATACGATTACCAGAGCATCCATCTGCTGGCGGCGGTCATGGGTCAGCAGCAGCTGGAAACGACGACCATCGATTTTTACCGCAAAGGCAAGCTGGTTAAATCCGAGCTGGCCTATAGCGGTCGGCAAAGCCTCGAGATTAGCGGCCAGACCAGGGATGCAAACGTCTATGAACAGGTCGTGGCCACATCCAAATCCAGGATAAGGTATTTCTACGATACCGAGAAACCGCTGCTGCCGTTGCGTATCGAAAAACTCGAAGCCGGAGAAAAGCCGACCATTTTGAACCTGCGCCAGGTCGACTGGGGGCTATAAGCGGGTAAAACCCTCTTCTTTTTGCAGACGTTCTATTTCGGCCGGGGCGAACGGCACCTGCTCGATGAAACTGGGCAGTTCGCTCTGCTCTATGTCCAGTGTCCGCATCATCGTCTGGCAAGCCTTGATATCGATAATATTATCCTGGTCGAGCAAGCGCGCGCGATCCACCACGGACTGGTTTGAACTGTAGTTATCCTTCTGAAATAGCTGTAACTCATCGCCGTGCAGCACGATCGCAATCCTGCTGTGCTCGTCGGGATTGAACAACGCGCGCAAATCCTCGGCGCGGTTGAGCACCACGTCCAGCTGTTGCGGGCTGCTGACGGTTACGCTGAAGACGTAACCGGGAGCCCTTGCATCGTCCTGCGCCTGCAGTCCCAGCGGCAGGCTTATTAACAGCAGTAAAACCGGCAGGAGCCTGGCAGGCATGTTAATCGCTACCGGCAATCATCATGTTGTCGATCAGTATCGAACCGCAGCGCACGCTGCCGCGCACATCGATATCTTTGCCGATTTCGACGATGCCCTTGAACATATCGCGCAGGTTGGCGGCGATGGTGACCTCTTCAACGGCATGATCGAGCTTGCCGTTTTCAACCCAGAATCCGGCGGCTCCACGCGAATAATCCCCGGTTACGGTGTTGACGCCATGCCCCATCAGTTCGGTGACCAGCAGGCCACGATGCATCGCGGCCAGGCATTCGTCGAAAGATTTGCCGGTATCGCCAAGCATCAGGTTGTGCACCCCGCTGGCATGACCGGTGGTCGTCAGCCCCAGCTTGCGCGCCGAGTAACTGTCCAGCAGGTAGTTTTGAATCACGCCATCCGTCACCAGGTCGCCGACATGCGTGGTAACGCCTTCGGCATCGAAATTCGCCGAAGCCAGCGCCCGTGGAATCAACGGGTCTTCGCGCAACTGCATGAAATCGGGAAACACCTGCTCGCCCACGGCGTCCAGCAGAAAACTGGCTTTACGATATTGCGCGGCGCCACCAATCGCGGCGCTGAAATGTCCGATCAGGCCACGCGCCAGTTCGGGCACGAACAGGATTGGCGCCTGCTGGGTTTTCAGTTTGCTGGCGTCCAACCGGCGTACGGTGCGTTCGGCCGCGGTCTCGCCGATGCTGCGAGCGCTGGCGAGCTGATCCGGGTGACGGCTGATGTCGTACCAGTAATCGCGCTGCATGTTGCCTTCCGACTGGCCCACCACCGAGCAACTGATGCTATGCCGCGTCTTGTGCTGCGCCTGTAAAAATCCATGCGAATTGCCGTATACCGATACGCCTGCATTCAAATCGACCGAAGCCCCTTCGGAATTAACGATACGCGGGTCGTATTCGAGCGCCGCGTTTTCACACTCCAGCGCCAGATCGATCACCGACTGGGGATCGAGCCCCCAGGGGTGGTAAAGGTCGAGTTCATGCATTTCAGTCGCCATCAACTCGGCATCGGCGAGACCGGCGCAGGGATCCTCCGAGGTATAGCGCGCGATGTCGCAGGCGGCAGCAACGGTTTTACGGATCGCCTCCGGATCGAGGTTTGAGGTGCTGGCGCTGGCCTTGTGGCGACCAAAATAGACGCTGATGCCGAGGCCGTTATCCTGCTGATGCTCGATGGTTTCGACCGATCCCATGCGCGTTGCCACGGACAAACCCTGCGATACCGAGAGGCCGGCTTCGGCCTGGGAAGCGCCATTGGCCTGCGCCAGCTTGATCGCATCGGCGACGACGTTTTTAAACGAATCCGCGTGCGGAAATGCTAAGATGCTGTTTTTTTCAAGTTCCATCGGCGTATTTTATCCCAGACTGTTATGCAAAACGAAGCAGAGTTTGACGAAATCGAGACTGTCAGCAAGAGTGAACTCAAGCGGGCAAGCCACGCACTGCAGAATCTCGGCAAAAGGCTCGCCGCCCTGCCGGCGGATCTGCTGGCGCGCATCCCCCTGGACGACCAGCTACTGGAAGCCATCGCGCTGGCAAAGCGCATCCAGAACAAGCGCAGCGCGCTCAAGCGCCACTACCAGTTCCTGGGCAAGTTACTGCGCGCGCGCAACACCGACCCCATTATCGCGGCGCTGACCGAAATCGACCAGGAAAGCCAGCAATCGATCCAGCGCCATCACCGCGCCGAGCGCTGGCGCGATCGTATCATCGAACAGGGCAACGACGCCATCGATGCGCTGCTCGAAGAAGTCGAGCGCGCCGACCGTCAGAAACTGCGTCAGCTCTGGCGCAATCACCAAAACGCTCCCACCGACCCTAAACGCAACCAGCACTCGCGCCTGATCTACAAGGAAATCAAACAGGCCCTCGGTTCCTGACAAATCCTGTCGGTCCGAGCATCATCCCCAACGGCAACCGGGCAAGGTGTTGGCTGATTATCAGAGGGCGGCCGACCTTACTGGATTTCGAACCTGTTAATGTCCGTTGCCCTGATTTCACCGGTAACAGGGTCGAGCAACCGGCAATTCCACTTGTAGTTACCACGCGGGGCTGCTGACGGTACCGTGAACAACGTTACCGGACCGATATCCAGGTCCAGATTGGCCGGAAGCACGAGGGAACCGTCCGCGCCCTGGTTTAACCAGGGAATCGGCTCGAAACCCGGTCCTTCGAGCCAGCTCTTTAGCTCGATCGCTACCGGCTCGGCACCGGGATTCGTCAGGCGGAAGACGGTGGCGGTAACCGTGTCGCCGTCACCGTGCGGGGTCGGGTTCAGCTGGATATCGCAGCTAGCGGCCAGTGACGCCGTGATCCGTCCGTTAGAAACCAGATAAACGGTGTCTCCGTTAAACTCATTGAATACTCCGTCGCCGTTAAGATCGTGAATAAATCCAAAAACCGACTGGGAAATAAAATCGGGCTCGGAAAACACCGGCACCGGGGGCACGCCGGTGCCGGGAAAATAATCCTGCGGCAGGACGCCATTCTGCTCACCCGGCCAGCCCAGCACATTTCCTTCTATCTGACCGAGAATCTCCGGAATTACGGTGTGCAGGTTGATATGATCGTTAAATGTCGACTGTGGAAAGAAGTTGATGGCCTGAACCAGGCCGTTATACGAGAGCGTCACATTCGGCAGGGAAGGCCGGTTAAAGAAACGGATCGACGCCGCGGTCGTGGCATAGGAAGCTCTTTCCGAGTCGGCCGTGGAAAACGTTACCGCGGGCGTCGCATCGCTGTCTACAATCAGTTCGGCGACGAAAGATGCACCTTCGAGACCCGCCGAATCGACGCCGGAACCCACGCTCGTATCCACCGATATGTCGCCGCTAATCCTGTAAATCACCGGAACGGCAAGACAGGTGTTGACAAAAAGAAGCATGCCCGCCGCTGTCAGCAGGATGGTTCGCACTAGTCTCTGGCACATAGTATTCTCCTTGAATTCTGGTTTATTCGGGGCAAGCGTATTATCGGGCGGCGAGGTTTAATAACGAACGAGATCGATAAATTCCCTGTTGCCGCCTTTATAGCACGGCAGGTGTCCGGCCTCATCACGCCGTCCCAACCAAATGGTCTCCATATATCCGCGACCTCCAGTCATCTTTACCGACTCATATTAAATATTCGCGGGCATACTGTAGCCGAGTCTGTATCCGAAGAACTGTTTTAGAAACAGGCTGAATCAAAAAATTCAACCCACTACCCGAGAACAAGGCACCGCACCAAAGAATTTGTTCGGATAGCCAACAAAATTACATCAGCTCACAAAATTGTCGCCTGCGAAATAAACGGCAGATCGTACGAAATCCTGGGGGATTTTTAACCCATTTAGGTGGAATTTACCTAATTTGGGTGATGAATTTGGGGCAAATTTATTAGAAAATAACCGTGGAATTACTGGGAATAGAATTTAAACAAGAGGGATACTACGATGAAACCTTTCTCGAAACTTCTCGCAACCGGCGCATTGTTTTTTGGATTTAGCTTACAGGTATTCGCATCGGGTGTGTTTCTGGTCGGCGACAATAATATATTTACGACGCTGGGGGATAACCAAATTCTTTTTCAGAATGTATTCAACAGTCAGAACGTCCTCAATGACTCCACGCTTATTACCCCTCTGGCCGGACTCGGAACCACGGCGGTGGTGACCGATGGCTCGATCTCGGCAGCAAACTTGTCAGGTCAGGACTATTTAATGACTGGTTTTAATCGCGGATCGTACTCCGCAACAGAACGCACAGATATAGTCAATTTTGTAAATGGTGGCGGTTCGTTGTTTTTGATAGGCGAGTACAACACTAATTTTTCGGCGTTAAACACGTCGCTCAACCAGATTCTTTTGGACATTGGTAGCTCCATGAGCCTTAGCCTGACTCAAAATCTTATCGGTGCCGGCAATGTCGATCTCGTTTCAGTAAGCAACAGCACACCGTTTGGTGCCGGGGTAAACGCCTGGCATACCGGCGGCGCGCAATCGCTGATTCTTCTTGGTCTCAACGGACAAGCCGTGGTTAGCGGGCGGGACCCGAGGCCCTGCGATCTCGAAGGTCTTCCGCTATGCGACGGAGTCGGTGATATTGGAACCGTGGTTGCTTTCGGGAACTTGAATCCCATCCCAGTCCCGGCCGCAGTCTGGCTATTCGGCTCAGCACTAATCGGTTTTGTGGGAATGTCTCGAAGAAGAAACGTGAACTAGCTTTCAGATCAAAGTTTAATTTGAAGCCCCGCCACTGCGCGGGGTTTTTTATGCTTGACGAGCGTCTGAAACTGGGCGTACTAAGTAGTTCAGCGGGCGCATGTCCCGCTCTCACTGCCAGCTACCTGACAGTTATCACCAGTATG
>CAMYML010000228.1 GCA_947259305.1 uncultured Gammaproteobacteria bacterium
CCGTTGACGCTGGATCCGGCCGGTCCAGCGCATCGGATCAAACTGTGGGAGGACAACGAAATAAGGGGCGGAGGGATTGATAAGTAATTCCCCGGTCTCCTTTTTCGTCCCCCTTTCGCGCCTTTTTTGCGGCCTCGATTATTCGGGGCCTTAAAAACCGCCCAGGTAGCGTATCCCGATCAGCAACAGGACCAGCCCCAGGATCGCCCTCAGCCAGCGTTCGTGCAGGTGACTGCTGAGGCGCGGCCCGATCCAGGCTCCCGCAACGGTGCCCGCCAGTAGCAACAGTAAAAGCGGCACATCGAGTTCGATGCCCAGCCAGATGTAGTTGCCGATCGAGGTTACCGAGCTGACCGCAATCG
The DNA here is from genome assembly GCA_947259305.1 of uncultured Gammaproteobacteria bacterium. Taxonomy (GTDB): domain Bacteria; phylum Pseudomonadota; class Gammaproteobacteria. The sequence goes on from CAMYML010000228.1 coordinate 363, forward strand.
CCAATGCCGCGGTGCCCGCTACGATGAACATGGGCAAGCCCAGTAGCAGGCTCATAAACGGCACCAGCAGGAAACCGCCGCCGACACCCAGCGCTGAAGAAACCACGGCAATCCCCGCCCCCGCCAGGAACGGGGCCCGGGGCGCATATTCGAATTGCTCGCCACCGAACACGAACTGGACGCGCCGCAACGAACAGTGCCCGTGCTTGACGCCGATGGCACTGGTCGACCCGCCATCGTGCACGAGCCCCTCGAAGGCGGCGGCGGCTCGCTCGGAGCGCGTACTGGGTTTTTGTTTATGGCCGAACATCCGCGATAAAACCTGCAGCGCGATCCCCAGCGCAAGCACGCCGAAGATCGACCTGAACACGTCGATATCGGTGAGATAGGTAGCCGACAGGGTACTGCCGACGAGGGCGCCCAGAATACCCCCGGCACCGAGGATAAAAGCCAGGCTGAACACCATCCGACCCTGCCGGTAGTATCCCGGCACGGCAATCAGCGGCGTTGCCAGGGTCAGGGCCTGCGCCATCGGTTTGACCAGGTTCGGGTCCTGTATCCCCATTACCGAAATCAGGCCGACCGAGGCCAGGATGCCCCCGGCCGCACCAACCGTAGAAAACACCAGCCCCACCAGCACGCCCCACAGGAGCGGTAACCAGACCGGCAAGACTATCCCCGCAGTTTCAAAAGACATTGACCACCAGAAACCTGTTAATATCGGCGAATCCGGGGACACCCATTAGCCAACCTCGGTCAATAGCCAATACGGTTCCCTGCCGATGATGGCATGTTAATTTATTTGTATCCATTGCTGTCTACGTCTTTCGCACCCGTTATGTCTAAGTCTGTGGCGTCAGCATTAAAATGCTCCGTTCCAGTCACCCATCTGGATCAAGGCGGGATTCGTCCCTGGATTCCGGCCCCTGGCGCCTCGGCGCCCCTCACAATTCTCGGTACCACAGCGCGGCCAATCGTATCTTCACAGAATCGATGGTTCAGCCCCTGGCTGTCCAGTTCCGTAACCGCTCACGCTGTGGGCGAAGCGTATCCAGCAATGGTCGGCTGAGATCTCCAATCAGTATGGCTGGTTGTACCACTCCCCGGCCTGGCTGATCTCAGCCGCCCAAACCTATCCCGGAAACATCAGTCTGGCATCATAGGGTACCTGATGCTTGAGCATCATCCAGGTCGCCCTCGCCAGTTTCCGGGCTACCGCCCGGATCGCAATAATGCCATTCGTCCGCGCCTTCTTGCGTTCGTAAAATCGCTGCGCCATGGGTTCAAATCGGACCGCGAAATGCGCCGCCTCGGAAAACGCCCAGGAGAGATACTTATTGCCCGCCTTGGCATTGCCTTCGCCTTTCTTTTTACCATTGCTGTCGCGTCGGCTGTCGACGCAACGACAATAGGATGCATAGTTGCCAGGCCCGGCGAATCGCGCGATGGTGCCGGTTTCCAACATGATGGTCAGGCCGAGTATCTTTCCAATGCCCGTGACCGTCTGCAGAATCTTGAAATCATCTGACAGCTTGACCGCTTCATGGGCGGATCGTTCCAGGGTATCGATTTCCCGTTGCACGGCTTGATAGACGGCCAGTCCAGCCGCGACCGCCTGCAAAGTATAGCCTTCGACGACGCGAGGTTCGAAGTCTGCTTTACGCAGATCTGCCGATTTAATCCGCAGGCCCGTACTCCGCCAGATCTGGCTTTGCACGCTGATCAGTTGCGCGCTCGCGGTCTGGACCAGAAAAAGGCGCCGACGCAACAAGTCTCGGATCGCTCTTTGTTCCTTGGGGTAAATATACCCCGTCGGCAAAATACCCAATCGCATCAGGTGGGCGAGATGGAATGCATCATGGCGGTCACCGCTGTACTTCAAGCCATCGTATTGCTTCACCGCCAGCGTGTTAACAAGGCGCGGCAAAATACGGGGTCAGGCCTTACATTTTACATTTCTGTTCAGATCCCTTTTGAGATGTAGGGCCTGCCCCCTATATTTACCCTATATTTGCTTTTTGATATTAAGCCCCCTCCTAGTAATGCGATTATTTTGTTTAAATCTGATAAGACCTGTTGTTCCCGATTGGACTTGTTTGAATCTTTGATCAGGCTGGCCCTTCTTGATTTGGCGAGATCGAGTGCGGTCACGCCGTCACGCCGTCATGACGCTCGACACGTGCGTTCATGCCGGCCGATAACATAAACCGGGTTAACTGCTCCCGATCTCTCAGGTAGGCATCAACGACGATACGGTGCAGCAGGGTTTCGCCGTCTTTGTGTTGGGCGTTCAGATCTACGCCTTGTTTGATCAGGAGCTTGTTGCCGATTATGGTGACAGTTTACTTCATTCGAGGATCAGTTAACTGTCAGCATAATTTTCCAATTTCCCACAAGATTCGAAAATTTTTACGTTCGAATAAAAATCGGAATAATCACGTTCATTTGCGACCTGAACGGTGCCTGATATCCGATAAACGGTCTCGTCGCCGTAAATCGACCGTTTGTAGCCCGTTTTGCCCCGTCTGTCGACAATTCGGGAAATCGGCAAGGTCAAACGCGCGCAAATCAAGCTCTGATAAGGCTTTGCAAGGTATTTTTTACCTGTAGATGGTGAATTCCTGGGCTATACATATCAGTCCGATCATGATAGAGAGTGGAGTCGAAAATTGGCCAAACCTGCATCACTGGTTACCGGCGCAGGCCAATGGACTAGCAGAGGGGATCACGGCGCGTATCACACGCCCGATGCATTAAAGAGGTCAGGAACACCCACGTTCAATAAACCGCAGCACCGGATAATTCAAGTTCCACCGTACGTGGTCGAGGTTTAGATCATGCACGACGGTACTTACCTCAGCTATCTGGGCCTGACGGAGCTCGAAACCAAGGTGCTGAAAAGCATCTTCACGCTGGCCCCGCAACTTAAGAAAAACTACACCCTGATTCCGGCGGAGCAGATCGAGCACGCGGATCTCATCCTCGTGAACGGCGACGATCCCACCGCGATCCGCACCTGGAATGACCTGCGCCAGAACAATCGTCTGCTGTCTTCGCTGATGCTGACCGACAGTGCCGAACTCGCGGGCTCCGCCAGCACTATTCAGCGTCCGATTCGGGTGCAGAAGCTCATCGCAGCGCTTGAAAACCTCATCGATCAATCCTCGTTGGATTTCGATGACGTCAAGAGCGAGCCCTCGGCGCTCGGCATTCTCGTCGTTGACGACAGTTTCCCGGTGCGCAAGTACATGGAGCACAAGCTGGGGGAGCTGGCCGAGTTTCCGATAAACCTCAGTTTTGCGACCAGTGGCGAAGAAGCCATTTACAAGGCGGCCCGGCACGACTATGACCTGGTCTTTCTCGACGTCATGATGGAAGGCGTCGATGGTTACAAGGTCTGCAAGCAGATCAAGGCGGACAACGGCGCCTACGTGGTCATGCTGACCAGTAAAAAATCACCCTTCGACAAGGTCCGGGGCACGATGTCTGGTTGCGACGCCTACATCACCAAGCCGCCGGCGGATGACCGGCTCGCAGACGAGCTCGCTAAAAGTCTGGCCCGTCGCAAGGAACAGTTTGCACAGATCGCCCGGGCGCAATGAGCGGGCGGGCGAACCTAGAGAAACCCTGAATTTAGCCGATACATGAATTTGAAACCCGATTGGAGATAAACGACATGGCGATGAAAAAAGTACTGGTGGTTGACGACACTGCCGCGCACCTGCAACAGCTGAAAGAAATTGTTTCCGAAGCCGGTTATCAGGTGATCACCGCGACCTCGGGCAAGGAAGCGATCGCAAAGACCCAGGCCGAAAAACCCAGCATGGTGTTCATGGACATCGTCATGGACGATCTCGACGGCTATGGTGCCTGCCGGGAACTTACCCGCAACCAGGACACCAGCGATATTCCGGTGGTATTCGTCAGCACCAAGAATCAGCGCGCCGACCACATCTGGGCGGAAAAGCAGGGCGCCAAGGCGCTGCTGACCAAGCCGATCGACAGCGATGCGATTGTGAAGCAACTGAACACTTATATTTGATTTGGCGATGAGCTCCGCATACGCACAACAGGAACACGGCTTGCTGCCCGACGAGGCCCCGAATCCGGAGCTCGAATCGGGCGAGGACCTGCTGTTCGACCTCGGCGCCGCGGTCGATGACGATCACGATCTGCAGGTGCACACTGTTTTGATTGGCAACATCGGGCTGGTGTTGCCGAAGCACGAAGTCAGCGAACTGATCGACTGTCCGGCGGTTTGCCACCTGCCCAATACCCTGGCGTGGTTCGACGGGGTCATCAGCGTGCGCGGCAGCATGATCCCGGTATTCGATTTGCACGTGCTGTTCGCGATCGAACCGCCGCCAGGCAAACGGCGCCTGGTCGTGGTCGGCCAGAACGAGACCGCGGCTGCATTTTGGGTGGACGATTTTCCACGACTGCTGGTGCTGCTCGACGAGGACGGCACGACGACCGAGCCGCCACTGCCGTCGCTGATCCGTACGCATGCGCGGAGCTTTTACCTGAAAGACGAACAGGCCTGGGTCGAGTGGGACGCAAAAGCCTTCTTCACCGCCCTGGGCGCAATGCTATAGAACCGACAAACGTTTAACGACGCGATCAAACATCGATCTGGAGAATTGAGTCATGTTTCGAAAAATTTTATTTATCAGCCTGCTGGTCGCTCCCGGCCTGGTGCTGGCCAACGAATTGAGCCAGCAAGAACTCGAGGAGCTGCTGGAGGTCAAAATCCGCTTCGCCCGCCACATAGCGCTCAACCCGAGCATCGTGCGCGCGGTCGAAGCGCAGAACAGTCAGCAACTCGCGCTGGCCGAAATCAAACGCCGCGACGACGAATGGAAGAATGCCGGTGACGAACCCATCCCGCTAATCAGGGACATTACCGAGAACAGGGTGGCGCGGTATTTCGAACGCCGCGTGGAAAACAATGTTGCGATCGACGAGGTGTTCCTGACCGACAACCAGGGCGCCAATGTGGCCGCCTTCCCACCCACCAGTGACTACTGGCAGGGCGACGAGGAAAAGTGGACCGCCTCCTACAACAACGGCGACGGGACTGTTTTCATCGGTCCACTCGAGTTTGACGAGAGTACTCAGAAAACCCAGGTACAGATCAGCGCACCGATTGTTTCGCGGGACAGGACCATCGGTGTCCTGGTGCTTGGCGTTTCGGTCGATTATCTGAAAGGCAAGCAATAGGCGAAATTCGAAAACCAACCAGTTTTAGTTAAAACACAGATTCATGGGGTCATAAAATGTTTAGTAACAGCAAAATCAGTCGTCGTCTTATCGTACTTATCGGTGCGATGACGTTGACCATTATCTCGATCGGCGGCGTTACCCTGTTCGGTATGACCGGGATGGTCGCCGATACCGCGACCCTTAATGCCAAGACAGCAGAAGCGACTGCGTTCTCCAGGATTGCCGGTTCGGTTCGCTATCACATGGTGGACGTAGCGCAACAGCTTTCCTCCGAAGCGCTCGGCTGGGACGAGGCAGAACGTCTGCTCAAGTCCGGCGCCGAGGAATTCGAACAGTTCGACGAACACGGTTTTGACGCCGTCGAGGACGTCCATGACCATCGGGCCGTGCTGGTCCCACAGGTCACGCAGAGGGGGAATGAACTCCTTAACTTTGGTGACGGCAGCGTCGAACGCTGG
>CAMYML010000229.1 GCA_947259305.1 uncultured Gammaproteobacteria bacterium
GCTGCAGCGATCGCCTTCGTTTTCGGCCACTACGATACTCTGGAATCTAGCATTCATAGTAATTCTCCGGATCTATGTAGCTATTATTGATTAAAAGACATTTATCAATTTATTAAACGTAACAAACACCTGCATTGGATACAAAGCAGGTGAGAATAAGGGAAGCTGTGAAACAGACCGGCAAAATACCTGTCAGATTATCTGCATTTATGCTTTTATTCGACGTTTGAACATCCACTTAATCTGAACAATTTACATGGACAATACTCAGGTGACAGATCATTCAGCTGCGGCGCCCAAACCGCGCCTCTGGTTAAGAATTATCGTAGTGATAATGCTGCTGCTGGCGCTTACCGGGGTACTGGCATACCAGAAAAGCCTGCAAATTCAGGAACAGATTGCACAGGGCAGCCAGCTACCGCCACCGATCAGCGTCACCGTGGCCGAAGCCCGGAGTGCACAGTGGAATCGACGTATCCGCGCCGTCGGCACGCTGGTGGCCTACCAGGGCGTAAATATAACCACCGAGGAATCGGGCATCGTCACCTCGATTAACTTCGAATCGGGTGACGAGGTCGAATCCGGGTCGCTGCTGGTCGAACTCGACAATCGCACCGAAATGGCCAATCTCGAATCGGCACGGGCCCAGTTCGAAGCCGACAATAGCCAGTACCAGCGCCTGCTCAAACTCAAGGACCAATCCTTCGTCACGCGCAACGATATCGATACCCAGGCCTCGCTGGTGGATATTTCGGCAGCCCGAATTAATGTCGCCAAAACGGCGTTATCCAAAAAGCGGATTTATGCGCCGTTTAGCGGCAAGCTCGGCATTCGCCGGGTCGACCTTGGTCAATATGTTGCACCCGGCACCACTATTGTCACCCTGCTGTCGCTGGATCAGCTTTACCTGGATTTCACCCTGCCCGAGAGCAACTTCAAAGACCTCGTTGGTGATCAGTTGATCGAGTTCAAGGTGCGCTCCTATCCTGAGCAGACATTCAGCGCCCGTGTCGAAACCTGGAATCCGCAGCTCGATGCCAATACGCGCAATATTTCGATTCGCGCCATTGTCGATAATCATCAACGCCTGCTAGCGCCGGGCATGTTTGCCGACATGCAGGTGCGCTCACGGCGCCAGGTGCCGGTAGTGACGGTGCCGGAAACTTCCATTTTCTACAATATTTACGGCCAGGCGGTTTACATTCTCGAACAGCCGGAGGCCACCGAAAATGATCCCGACCCCGATTTTCGACTGGCCGCGCGCCAGGTAGATGTTGCCTATCGCAACGATGGTGTTGCCGGGATCGCCAGCGGGATCGTGGCCGGCGACAGGGTCGTCACTTCGGGGCAGCTCAAGCTTTACCCCAACCTGCGGGTCGCGATTGTCGACGATGTACCCGAATACCAGCCCAACGCACAATAACCAATAATGCTGACCGATTTTTTCATCAAACGTCCGGTATTGTCGCTGGTCATCAGCAGCATGATCGTGCTGCTCGGGGCACAGGCATTTTTCGATACCCAGGTAAGGCAATATCCGGAGCTGGAAACCTCGGTTATTTCCATCACTACGGCCTACCCCGGCGCCAGCGCCCAGCTGATTCAGGGATTTATTACAACCCCGGTTCAACAGGTCGTATCGAGCACCGTGGGCATCGACTACGTCCGCTCCAGCAGTAGTAACAGCGTTTCCGTTGTCGAGGTTCATATGAAACTCGGCGTTGACGCCGATGTCGCCCTGACCGAAGTCAGCACCAAGGCTGCCTCGATTCGCGGCGAGCTGCCTGCCGAAGCGGAAGATCCGGTTGTCGCCAAGCAATCCGCCGATGGCTTCGCCCTGGCCTACTACGGCTTTTACAGCGAAACCCTGTCGGACGTGGAAGTTACCGATTACCTGTTGCGCACCGTCCAGCCCTCGCTATCGACGCTAAAGGGGGTTGCCGAGGCCGAAATCCTGGGCGGAAAAACCTACTCGATGCGCGTCTGGATGGACCCGGTACGCATGTCGGCGCTCAAGGTTTCAGCCGCAGATATCGTCAATGCAATCGGCGCCGAGAATTATCAGTCAGCCGCCGGACAAACCCGCAGCCAGCTGGTGCAGACCGACGTCAATGCGGTTACAGACAGCAGCGATCCCGAGGTTTTCAAACGCTTTGTCATTCGCGAGGAAGGCGATAACCGGGTGCGTCTGGGTGACGTCGCCGATGTCGAACTGGGTGCGGAAAACTATGATTCGCTGATTATGTTCGACAATGTGCCGTCGATCTACATCGGCATCAATGGCACTACCGACGGTAATCCCCTGACCACGATCCAGCTGGTAAACGCCGAACTCGAAAAACTGAAAAAATCCTTTCCGCCTGGCCTCAACGCCGCAATCGCCTATGATTCGACCGAATTTATCGAGGCTTCGATCAACGAAGTCATAATGACACTGGCGCAGGCGGCGCTGATCGTCGTCATCGTCATTTTCCTGTTCCTGGGCTCGTTTCGATCAACCCTGATTCCACTGGTGACAATTCCGCTGTCGATCATCGGCGTATTGTTTTACATGCAGGTCATGGGTTACTCGATCAACCTGCTGACCCTGCTGGCGATGGTCATGGCCATCGGACTGCTGGTTGACGATGCGATCCTGGTGGTGGAAAACATTTACCGGCATATCGGTGAGGGCCTGCAGCCGATGCAGGCAGCACTGCAGGGCGCGCGAGAAATCGCCAAACCGGTGATTGGTACCTCGATTGTGCTATGCGTGGTTTACGCCCCGATCGGCCTGCTTGGCGGATTGACCGGGGTGCTATTCAAGGAGTTTGCGTTTACCCTGGTTGGCACCATCATTATCTCGACCATCATCGCGCTGACGCTGTCGCCGATGATGTGCTCCCGCGTTCTCAAGCCGACGATCGCCAACAATGCCTATGCCCGTTTCGTCAACAACTTGTTCGAACGTATCCATCTGCGCTACGAAGAGATTCTTGCCAGTTCGCTGAAAACACGCTCTGTAACGGTCGTATTCGTGGTCGCCATCGTTGCATTGATTGTAGTCATCCTGATTCCGCCGGCCCCGTTCAGGTTCGTGCAGTACGAACTGGCGCCGGAGGAGGATCAAGGGGTTATTTTTACTTTTTCGCAGGCGCCGGACCACAGCAGTATCGATTATCTGAACAAGTACACCGCCCCCTACATCGATATATTTCGCAAGTACGAGGCCGAGTACCAATCGTCGTTCATGGCCAACGGATTTAGCGGGCCGACGGTGTCCTTCGCCGGCATGTTGCTCAAACCCTGGGAGGAACGCAGCCTGAGCTCGATGCAGATAATTCCGCAGATACAGTTGGCCCTGGACCAGCAGCCCGGGTTGCAAAGCTTCGCTTTTAATCCGCCATCGCTACCCGGCGCCAGTGGCAACACGCCGGTGGAATTCATCATCAAGACCCAGCAGGGTTACGACCAACTCTACGGGGTCGTGCAACAGGTGCTGAGCAAGGCGCGCGAGAGTGGCAAATTTTACTTTATCAAGAGTGACTTCAACTTCAGCAAACCCGAAATCCGGATCAGTATAGATCGCGAACGCGCCGAATCCATGGGGATTTCGATGCGTGAGATCGGGCAAACCCTGGGGATCATTCTGGCCGAAGGCTATGTCAGCCGTTTTAACCTGGCCGGGCGTAGCTACAAGATCATCCCGCAGGCACGCAGCGCCGAGCGGCAAAATGCGGAGGTGATAAGCCAGTACTATGTTTACTCCGATCAGGGCGAGCAGATCAACCTTTCCTCGCTGGTGGACATCGAATACAGTTCAGTACCGCGCGAACTGGTGCAATTCCAGCAGCAAAACGCGGCCAGGATCGATGCGATGCCGGGCGTACCGCTCGCGGAAGCGCTCGAATACCTGAGCAGCGTGAGCGAGGACATCGCGCCGGCGGGCTACACTTTCGATTACCAGGGTCAATCACGCCAGTTGATTCAGGAAGGATCGGTGCTGGCGTTGACCTTCGCTTTTGCGATTATCGTGGTGTTCCTGGTGCTGGCGGCGCAGTACGAAAGCCTGCGTGATCCCTTCATCATTCTAACCACGGTGCCGCTGGCGATGTTTGGCGCGCTGTTGCCAATGTTCCTCGGCCAGGTGTCGATGAATATTTACAGCCAGGTTGGTCTGATCACGCTGATCGGCCTGGTCAGCAAACACGGCATTCTGATAGTCGAATTTGCCAACGAAATTCAGAAAAATGAAAATCTGGATCCCGTCAAAGCCGTGATCAAAGCGTCCTCGATCAGGCTACGCCCAATCCTGATGACGTCATTCTCTACAATTATCGGCATTATGCCGCTGGTCATAGCCAGCGGTGCTGGCGCCGCGAGTCGCCAGGCGATCGGTATCACCATCGTCTCCGGATTTGCCATAGGCACCCTGTTCACGCTGTTCGTGTTACCAGTGATTTACACCTTCTTCGCCGGGGATCATCGCCCGGCGCTGACGGACGACGAGTCGCTATTGGCTTCGCGTCTGGTCTGATTCAGCGCGCAGGCAGGCGGGTTCGGCCAGAATCCACCCGCGAAACGCCACGTCGGCCCGGTTCAGGCGTTTGCAGCGACCCAGGATTCCACCAGGTAGCGTGCGATCGAATCCCGTCGCGGCAGGCAAAAGTTGTCCCCGGCGTCGCCCCACTCGCCAAACTCCTGCAACTGCTCCACCTCGAACCAGTACGCCTCTTCGATCTCGACCCCGTCAACCCGAATATCGAGAGTCTCGGCCCGGGCCCTGAAGCCAAGCATTATAGAAGACGGGAAGGGCCAGGGTTGCGATGCCTGGTATTCGATGTTGCCAACCCGGATACCGCACTCTTCGAAAACCTCGCGCGCCACCGTTTCCTCGAGGCTTTCCAGGGGATCCACGAATCCGGCCAGGGTCGACATCATGCGGCTGGGGAAACGTGAATTGCGCGCTAACAGGCAACGTGGCCGCGCCGGTTGCGACACATCCTCGACTAACATGATCACCGCCGGATCGGTACGCGGAAAGTGCATGCGCGCACAATTGCTGTCGCTGCAGCGCCGCATGTGACCGCCATTTTCGCTTAGCGTCGGGCTGCCGCAGGTACCGCAAAACCGATGGTGCCGGTTCCAGAACACCAACCCGCGCGCATAGGCGAGTTGCGCCGCCTGTTGCTTATCCAGCAACCAGCCGACGTCGCGCAGATCGATGAATTCCCTGTCCTGAACTATGGCGGTGAGCGCGGCGTCGTGATGGCTTGACACATCCAGCGCGAACAGCGGCCCCGCATCGTCCAGTCCGAGAAATACCAGTTGATCGAGTTCCGCGGCCAGATTGCCGACTTCAGTCTGATCAATATGGATAACTTCGGGTTTATCGGCGTCACGATCGCGCCAGCGCATCAGGCTTTTATTGTTGCGCAAAACGAAGACGCGGCAGTATTGCCGCGCCCATTGTTGCTCCAGCCATGCGCGATCTTTACGTGACTCGCTGGCCCGATCAAGCATTAACTCACGGTAATAAATCACCCCGCGAGCTTATCATGAATTACTCGCCGACTCCTTTACCCAGTCAGGAAGGATTTTTGCGTCGATACTCTTCGATCGCCTGTTTCAACTCGTCGAATTCGTCACAACCGAAAAAACAGGCCTTGTCGAGAACCGCGAGACGCTGCTCGGCTTTCTCAAGTTGCCCCAGCAGCAGGTAAAGCTCGCCCAGATACTCGTTGGCGCCGCGATGTTTGGGTTTGAGCTGCAGGGCTTTCTGATAGAACTCCAGGGCAATGTCGTAGCGTTGCAGGTTGCGATGACTATAAGCCAGCAGATTTAACAGATCCGCGTTGTCCGGGTCGTCAAGCAAAGCCGCGTCAAGCTCTTTGATCGCCTGCTGGAACTGCTGCTTTTCGATCAGCTTCTGGAACGGTTTCAGTCGCGTGCCCGGGCCTGAGCTATCGCCACCGTCGGCAAAAACCGGCATCACCATCACGCTCAGCACGGCAAATACTATTGGACTTGCCACGAGAATTTTCGTTCACCCGATTATACCGTCATGCAATAACCGCGGACGAGCGCAGCCGCTCGATTTGCTGTTCGCTCAAGCCCAGCAAACCGCCCAGAATCTCCTGGTTTTCAGCCCCCAGGTCACCTCCAGGCCAGCGCGTGGCGCCCGGTGTGCGCGACAGTCTGGGCACCAGGGCCGGAATCTTGAGCGCTACGCCATCGATTTCGACGGTCTCGAATAATCCGCGCGCCTGAAAGTGTTCGTCATTGAGCATATCCTCGACGTTATAAATCGGTCCTGCCGGCACCCTCGCCTGATCGAGTTGCGCCAACAGGTAAGCAGAATCGTGGGCCGCGCACCATTGCGACAGGGCGGCATCGATTTCAGCCTCGTGTTCGACTCTGCCGGGATTCGATGCGAGGCGCGGGTCGGTGGCCATCTCGGGGTAGCCGGCAGCGACCATCAGGCGTTGGAAAATCGAATCGCCGTTGCCGCCAATCACGACGTACTTGCCGTCGCCGCAGCGGTAAGTATTGGTCGGCACGATTCCGGTGACGGTAGTGCCGGACGGCTCGCGCACGACTCCGTTGCCATCGAATTCCGGTACTACGGCTTCCATCAGGTTGAACATCGACTCGACCAGCGCCACATCGACGACCTGACCGGCACCGCTACGATTTTTCTCGAGCAAGGCCATGGCGATGCCGAGCGCGGCATGAATTCCGGAAATGGTATCGCCGATACTCAGGTTGGGCCGCACCGGCGCTTCTCCGGGGTGACCATTGACATAGCGAAAGCCGCTCATACCCTCGCACACCGAGGCGAAACCGGGTTTACTCGCGTATGGCCCATCCTGTCCATAACCAGAGATACGTGCGTAGACGAGCCCTGGATTGCTGTGGCGAAAACTCTCCGGCCCAAGCCCCCATTTTTCGACCACCCCTGGCCTGAAGTTTTCGATCACGACATCGGCCTGTTCGATCAGTTTTTTGACCAGATCTACGCCCTGCTCCGTTTTCAGATCGAGCGTCACCGATTTCTTGTTGCGCGCCAGCGAACGCCACCAGAGCGAAGTATCGCCGCGCATTTCTCGCCAGCGCCTGATCGGATCGCCACCGTTGGGCGGTTCGATTTTAATAACCTCGGCACCGAAATAACCGAGCAGGCAGCCGGCAAACGGCCCGGCCAGCAACTGACCCAGCTCAATCACGCGATAACCTGTAAGTGGACCTGATGAATTCATGAGGACTCCAGTAGAATTGCTTCTGCGAAATGTTACGCAGGAAAACGAGGCGTGGCCAGCCGAAACGGGGGTTTTGCCGGGCAGGATCTTAGGGATCGATAAAAACCCTTGATTACCGGTCGCGTTTCGAGCCCGACCCCAGGCAGGCGCAAGCGTCTGAGAGATAACTGAACCTGGCGTTAAACAATACTTCGTGGCGGCAAATACTGCGCTTGGTGTCGCAATTTTTGGCATAAATCGAGTGCATGATTGAAACGATTGAATTACCATTAATCGTCACCTTAGAGTTTGTTATATGTCACCCGTAG
>CAMYML010000230.1 GCA_947259305.1 uncultured Gammaproteobacteria bacterium
ACGCTGAAACACAAGAATATCGATTTTGACATTACCTATATAGACCTGGCCGATCCACCCGAGTGGTTTCTCGAAATCTCGCCGCTGGAAAAGGTTCCGGTGCTAAAGGTCGACGATGAAATACTGTTCGAATCGGCGGTCATCAACGAGTATCTCGATGAAATTACCGGCGGTGACCTGCAGCCGAACGATCCGCTGGCGCGTGCCAAGAACCGCGCCTGGATCGAGTTTGCCTCCAATATGCTCGGCAATCTCTACATGATGAAAATGAGTAAGGACGAGGAGCGCTACCACAAGTACCGTAATTTACTGGTGAGCCAGCTTGAACGCGTCGAAAAGCGCCTGGGCGATGGTCCCTGGTTTAACGGCGAAGAATTTTCACTCGCCGATACCGCGTTCGCGCCATTGTTTCGTCAGAATTCGGTCGCCGGCGGTAAACTGTCGGTACTGAATCCGCAGACCATGCCCAGGGTCAACGCCTGGGCCGAGCGGCTGCTGGCGTTGCCCGAAGTGCGCGCTTCGGTGGTCGATGACTTCGAAGACCTTTACCTCGCGGCGATGCAGAAGAACGACTCTTACAGCCTGCATTCACTGGCGGCGTAAAATGGATCGAATCGTGGCGACGCCCGCGAAGGCAGGAATCCTGACCAGTCACCATGGCTGCAGGATCCAGCCAGGCCGCGCGGGCCTGCGCCGAAATGAGGCAGAAAATTGTGAATATAGCGGAGATTTAAATGGCAAACTGGCTTGACGGCAAAGTAGTCGACAACAGGCGTTTGAACGAATACCTGACCGCATTGATAATCGATGTCGATCTCGGCGATTACGAGGCCGGCCAGTTCGTACGCATCGGGTTGCCCGATGGCGAGGACGTGCTCGCCCGCCCCTATTCACTGGTCAACACCCCTCAGGAGCAGCACCTGGAGGTTTATTTTAATGTCGTCGAAGAAGGCCCGCTATCGCCGCGCCTGTTCGATCTGCAGGCAGGCGACGATGTCCTGGTATCGGATAATCCTTCCGGATTCCTGACCGTGACCGAAATTCCTGCGTGCAAACATCTGTGGATGATTGCAACCGGCACCGGCATCGGCCCTTTCCTCGCAATTCTGAAAAGTGCAGCCGCGTGGCAGAAATTCGACAAGATTGTGCTGTGTTACTCGGTGAGTTACGCCGCAGAACTGGCCTACCAGGACGTGATCGAACGAATCATGACCGAGCATGGCGATCGTTTTCATTTCGTCCCCGTGGTCACGCGCGAATCGCAGCCGGGCGCGCTTGGCAAACGCTTGCCGCTGTTGCTGCAGGACGGCAGTCTCGAACAACATGCCGGAATAAGCATCAACGCGGACGATTCTCACGTCATGATGTGCGGCAGCTCCGACATGATTACCGACGTCAGCGCCGAGCTAAGTGCGCGCGACATGAAAAAACACCGGCGCCGCGACCCCGGCCATTTCACGACCGAAAAGTATCACTAGGCATCGTCGCGCAGCACATCGATCAGCGACAGGGTCATGCGCGCGGTCGCACCCCACAGCATTTCACCTTCGTATAAATCGTAGTAAACCACCGGCCACGGCCGTTTAGAGTCGGGATGCTGGCGTTCCTCGGTGCGATAATTGGACTCCTGCGCGAGCCAGCTCAACGGCATGGTAAAGGCCCGCGCAACCTCGATGTCATCGAGGATCAGTTCGTAGGGCCAGGGAATGACACCGACATAGGGGCGCACCTGAAACTCGCTGATGGTGTGGTGATGGTTGATATGGCCGAGCACTTCGATATCGCCCGCGGCAATGCCAACCTCTTCCTCGGTCTCGCGTAGCGCGGTGGCGAGTAGCGAATCGTCGGAGTCGTCGCGTTTACCGCCGGCGAAGGCAACCTGACCGCTATGGCGGTCACTCGCGTGATGCGCGCGCCGAATGTACAGGATATGCCAGGCATCTTCGATGCGCAGGAAAGGCACCAGCACCGCGGCCTCGCGCGCAGAATCACTGAGCAACTCCGGCGGCACATCATAGGTGGTGCCGCTCTGGGTTTGCAGGCGTTGGCGGATTTCTTCGGCGCTGAGCTGATCGAGATCAGGCACGTCTGGTTTTAGTCTCGCGCCGCACCGCGGCCTGCTGCAAGATTTCCCGGCGCCGCGTATTGTCGGCCCCGCCCCAGGCGCAGATTTCCTCGATGCTGCGAAAACAGCCGAAACAGATATCGTCGCTATCGAGCGTGCACTTGCGCACGCAGGGTGATTCGACGCGCGGTCCGCGATCAGTAGCCGAAGTTGTCATGATCAAATTCCGGATGATTTCCGAAATACTCGATCGACTGGTCGATCTGGGCCAGGAGCCGATTTTTATCCTTGCCAAGCACCCCTTTCAGGACCATGTGATTGGAAACATGGTCGCTGCGGAAAATTGTATTTTCCAGTTTCAGCGCGCCGATAAAGGTTTTCATCTCCGCGCACAAAGCCAGCGTATCGAGATCTTCGAAATGCTGCTCGAATCCGGCTTCGAACCTTTCGCGTCCCTTATAAAAGGTCAGCACGAGGGTCGCCAGGTAGTCGGGCTGGGTTGCATTCGCCAGTCGCGCCGATGCCAGCGCATGCTGCTGGCTTAAAGCCCTGCCGCCAAGCCCGTTTAGAATCATTACTGAAGTCTTGATACCGGCGGCTTTGGCGCGCACCAACGCCGCTACCGTGCTGGCGTGAGTTTCGCCCTTATCGACTTTTTTCAGCACTTCGTCAGCGCCGCTTTCAGCACCCACGTAAATAATTTTCAGGCCTAGCGCCTCGAGTTCCGCCAGGTCATCATCGCTCTTATGCTTCAGGTTGGAAGGCAGGCAATAGGATGACACCCGGGTTACCGATGGTAATGAGGATTTTATTTCCCCAAGAATATTGCGCAGGCGGCGCATCGACAGCACCAGCGCATCGCCGTCGGCGAGAAAGACCCGGCGTGGCTCTATTCCCTGCTGCGCGCATTGGCGGATTTCGGCAAGCACTTCCGCCTCGGCTCGCGGCCTGAATTTCTTTTGCGAGTCGGTATACATTTCGCAGTAGGTACAGCGGTTCCAGCTGCAGCCGTTGCTGACCTGAAATATCAACGAGCGCGCCTCGCTCGGCGGACGAAACAAAGGTTCGATATATTGCGCTGGGTAATGTTGAAACATGGTTCGGCAAGACTAAATTAAAGCGGCAGCAAGATACAAGTATGACAGGCTTGCATCGGCTTATAAAACATGTAATTTTATCCCGATGCCGGCAATGATTATCAATACCGATCGCTACCCCGTAAACGATCTGAGCTCGACCGCAGCCCAGCTCTGGATCGCCGAAGTACGCGGTCAGTTCGAACGCGACGGATCCTGCCTGCTACCCGATTTCGTCAATCCTGTAACGCTCGAGCAAATGGCGCAAGAGGTACGCGGCATTACCCACCTCGCCTACCCCGGGCCGACTGAAGTTTCTCCCTATTTTTTCAACTACCAGCTGGGCAAGGACGAGTGCCTGCCCGAGGCCCACCCGTTGAAACATCGGGGCAGGCGTAATCTCGCGCAGGTCGCCGCCGACCTGATACCCGCCGAGTTTTTACTCAACCAGCTGTATCGCAGCAGGTTGATGCTCGATTTTCTCGGCGCGGTTAGCGGGCAGCCGATTTATCGCAACCAGGATCCTTATCAGTCGCTCAACGTTTCGGTGATGGCTGAAGGCGGCTGCCAGCTATGGCATTTCGACAGCGGCGACATGGTTACCACCCTGCTGCTGCAGGCACCCGCGGCCGGCGGCATTTTCGAATACGCGCCGGCGATCCGCTCCGACGAAGACGAGAATTTCGACGCGGTAAAAGCGGTGCTCGAAGGCAACCGCGAGCGGGTGCTGCAAAATCGATTGCAGGCTGGCACCCTGTCCTTGTTTCGCGGGCATTACTCGCTGCACCGGGTAACCCCGGTCGAGGGCAAGCGGCAACGCCTGCAGGCTATCCTCGGCTATTCGACCCGACCGAACCTGTGCGGCAACAAGGAATCGAGTATCCTGCACTACGGTCCGCGCGTGGCCGAAATCGAAGCCAGCGCGCCGCGTTATCCCGGGTAGGTCGCGATCTGCTAAGAACAGGCGGCAAACAGATAATTACTTATTTGTCAGACAAATCAAAAAAGACTAGCATTGCAGCGCATTTTTTAACCACAGCTAGAGCTGCATAACCACGGTGGAACCCGGCTTTGACAGACAAAATCCTGAGCATTTCGCGGCGCACGCGTGCGACCCCGTTCACCCGCCGCGTCGAGGCTGCCGGTGTCAAGGGTTACACGGTGTACAACCATATGCTGTTGCCCACCTTTTTTACCAACAACGAAGATGATTACTGGAGCCTGTGCCAGAATGTCCAGGTGTGGGATGTATCCTGCGAGCGGCAGATCGAAGTATCGGGCCCCGATAGCGAGCGCCTGATTCAGCTGATGACGCCGCGAGACATTTCCAGAGCGGTGATTGGGCAGGGACTGTATGCGCCCCTGTGCGACGAAAGCGGCGGTCTGGTCAACGATCCGGTGCTGATCAAGTTCGCCAACAACGACTGGTGGGTGTCGATCGCGGACAGCGATGTGCGGCTGTGGGCACGCGGCCTGGCGCATGGTTTCGGACTCGATGTCAAGATTCGCGAAGCAGCGATCTGGCCGCTCGCGGTTCAGGGGCCGAGAGCGGAACAACTGGTGACCCGGGTATTCGGTAACGAAGTGCCCGGCATTCGATTCTTTCGTTCGAAAATGCTCGAGTTTCGCGGCAAGGCAATGATGGTGATGCGCTCCGGATACAGCAAACAGGGCGGCTTCGAAATCTACCTCAACGACCCCGATCTGGCCGAACCCCTGTGGGACGAGCTGTTCGAGCAAGGTCAGGACCTGAACGTGCGTCCCGGCGGGCCAAACCTGATCGAACGGATCGAAAGCGGCCTGCTGTCCTACGGCAACGATATGAATTTCACCCACAATCCGTTCGAGTGCGGTCTCGACGCTTTCATCGATCTCGATGCCGATATCGAATCGATGAGCCTGCCGGCTTTGCGCGCTATCAGGGGCAAGCACGTTCACCAGTTGATGGGGCTGGTGTTTGATGAAGCGGTATTCTTCCCTGATTTTGCCATTATCGCGGACGATCGCGTCGTCGGCGACGTGCGCTCTCAGGTCTGGTCGCCGCGCTACCAGAAATACCTGGCGATGGCGATGATGAAACGCGATTTCCTGAGCGCGAATGAAACCCTAACGGTGGACGGAAAAATTGGTAACATCGTCGACCTGCCCTTCGATTTTGACGCGATTCGCTAACCCCGGGAGACAGCTATGAGTCGATCTTCGTATCTCAAACCAGACACGGTGGCCCTGCACAGCGGCTACAGTCCGGACCCTACAACCAGGGCTCGGGCGGTTCCCATATACCAGACAGCGGCATACACTTTTGACAATACGGAACAAGCAGCCAATCTCTTTGCCCTCAAGCCACCCGATTTCCCAGGTGAAATTTATAACCGTTTCACTAATCCCACCTACGAGGCTCTTGAAGCAAGAATTGCAGCCTTGGAAGGAGGTCTTATTGCCGCATCACTGTCTGCAGGACAGGCAGCAACCTTCATGTCTATACTCACCATAGCCAATTCCGGTGATAATATAGTGGCCTCAAAAACCATTTACGGTGGCACCTACACCCTGTTTGACTTAACCTTCCCAAAAAAATTCGGCATTCAAGTCAAATTCGTAGACCCCACCCCTGAAAATTTTAAGAATGCAATTGATAAAAAGTATAATACATCCCTGGAATCAATAACTCCGCGCGATATAGAATCGAAATGTGTTGATAAGCTCAGGTAACTGAGTAATTGTCCTATAGTACCTGTAAAGTTGTTTGCAAGTACATCAAAAATTATCAGGAAAAATATTTAAAAA
>CAMYML010000231.1 GCA_947259305.1 uncultured Gammaproteobacteria bacterium
ACGTCGCCGACCTCTACGCCCACTACAGCCACGGCATCGTCGATCCCGAGGCGATTCGCCGCTACGCGGCGGTGGCGAGCGCCTGGGCTGGCGGCAAATCAGTCACCTACCAGGTCGATGGAGCCACCTACGAGGGTTACTTTATCAGCCCCGGCGGCAATACGCCCCTGGTATTGCTGATTCATGACTGGGACGGCCTGACCGACTGCGATGTCAGCCGTTAACGGCCTTGTTAACATCTCATTTACATCGTGCCGGTTAACCTGACCTCTTATGAAAATTCTGATTATCGAAGACGATGCGGACATTGCCTCGAATATCGGTCAGTATTTCGAGGACAAGGGCCATCGACTCGACTTCGCCTACAGCGGTCCGCTGGGGCTCAAGCTCGCGCTCGAAGAACGATTCGACCTCATCATTCTCGACCTGATGCTGCCCGGCAAGGACGGTATTAGCGTCTGCCGCGAGTTTCGTTCGCAGACCAGGCACGATACCCCGATCCTGATGCTGACCGCGCGCGACACCCTCGATGACAAGATCGGCGGCTTCGAGGCCGGCACCGACGATTACCTGGTCAAGCCGTTTTCGCTGCGCGAACTCGAAGTGCGCGTACATGCGCTGACCCGACGCGGCAAAAATAAAGCAAACGCTACTGTGATGCGCATCGACAATCTCGAGTTGAACCGAGACACGATGCAGGTATCCCGCGCCGAACAGTCGATCAAGCTGAAACCCAAGGCTTTCCGTATTCTCGAATACCTGATGACCCACCCGGAACGGGTCATTTCCCGCCAGGAGCTGATTGACCACATCTGGTCGGACGACCCGCCCGAAGGGGACCCGCTACGCGTGCATATCCACAGCCTGCGTGCGAAAATCGACAAACCTTTCGACAATGAACTGATTCATACCATCCACGGCATTGGTTATCGCATCGGGAGCGATGTTTAGTGAAATCCCTGCTCGGCGGCTCGCCGCTGTTTCGCAAAATCATGGTCAGCTTCCTGCTGGCGTCGGTGTTTTTCCTGTCGCTGCTGACCCTCGTCGTCTACTACTCGAACGAAATTCTCGAAGACGACCTGCTCGCCAGGCAAACCGAGTTCGAGCTATACAACATTCTGGAGTTGCTGACGGCGGATCCGAACGCCCCGCTACCGCGTTCGGCGAGCCTGAGCATTTACCTGCAAAGCCGGCAGGACAGTATGCCGCTACCCGACTACCTGGCGGGACTCGCCGACGGCGTCACGCATGACATCAAGGTTGGCGACAAGGCTTACCATGTCATGGTCGCGCCGGTAGCCGATGACCGGGTTTACATTCAAACCGACGTTACCGAAATCGAGCGTTCCGAGAAGTTGCTGGAATATATCCTGATAGTCGCCTGGATCGTATTGCTGGTTGTCATGTTTTTTATCGCGCGGACCCTGAGCAAGAAACTGTCCGCTCCGATCCAGCAATTGAGCCAGGAGTTGTCGCGCATCAATCCGGACGAGCGCGGTATCCAGCTCAGCCATCGCTTCGCCGACGACGAGGTTGGCCGCATCGCCCAGGCCTTCGACTCCTACACCCAGAAAATGGATTCCTATGTCGAGAAACAAATGGCCTTCGCGGCGATGGCGAGTCACGAACTGCGTTCGCCGCTGACCATCGTGCAAACCTCGGCCGACCTGATTTCGAGCCGCCATGACGATCCCGATATCCTGCCCCATCTGGAAAAAATCACCCGCGCTTCGGCCAACATGGCCAACATGATTCATGCGCTGCTGGCGGTGACCCGGGATCAGCCGACCAGAAACACCGGCGAACAGGTTGGCCTGCGCGCACTGGTCGATGAAATCACAGACAATATGCAACCCGAAATCAATGCCAAGGAAATCAGCATCTACAACGAACTTGGGCCTGATATCAGTATCAAGGCCGACAAGACCCTGACTACCGTGGTGCTGACCAACCTGATCAAAAACGGGGTCAAGCACGGCCAGCAGAGCTCGATCAGGATCGATATGCAGGGCCCCAAGCTCTGCATTACCGATAGCGGCATCGGTATCGATAGCGACGCGCTGCAGCATATATTCGATTTCGGGTTTCGCGGGCAGAACAGCCAGGGTTACGGTGTCGGGCTGTATATCTCCAAGCTTATCTGCGACTACCAGGGCTGGTCGCTGGAACTGGCGGCCAATCCCACGGGCGGCATCATCGCCAAAGTCAGGTTCGCGGATTAACAATTTGTTAACGAAGCGAACGCTATGATCGACCTTAGTGTCAAATAGGAAAATACTGTGGCGAGACCCGTAATGAGAGTGATCCTAATACTGCTGTTGCTGGCAGCAACGCCGCTCAAGGCAGAGATTTACAATATCAACCAGCTGGATCTTAGCAGCTACAAGGGCAAGGTCGTCTACCTCGACTTCTGGGCATCATGGTGCAAACCCTGCCAGAAGTCGTTTCCGTGGATGAACAAGCTGCTGCTCAAGTACCCGGCCGAGAAATTTACCGTGATCACGGTCAACCTCGATGCCGAATCCGACGCGATGCATCATTTTCTGAGCAAGGTTAAGGCGGATTTCGATATCTTCCACGACCCCAGCGGGCGCATCGCCGAAGAATTTAAGATCGAAGGCATGCCGACTTCTTATCTGATCGACGCTAACGGCAAGGTGGTAAAGAAGCACGTCGGTTTCTACACTAAAAAAGTCGACCAGTACGAACGCGAAATCGAGGAATTGCTATGAGTCTCAAGCTTCAATGGCTACTGTTAGGCACGCTGCTCGCCGCGAGCGGTTGCTCGTCATTGGGCGTCAAGCCCTGGGAGCGTGAGCTGCTGGCGCGCGAAGATATGTTGATGGACGCGGAGGCGCTCGATCTGGCCTTCGACGAACATATTTATTTCAGTAAGGAAGCCTCTAGCGGCGGACAGGGATTTGCCGGCGGAGGCTGTGGATGCAACTAAGCAGCAAGAAAGTTGCTGGTTTGCTGTCCGCGGCGACCTGCTCGCTACTGGGCGTGCCCGCGCATGCCGAAGACGACTGGGACGTCGACACCGCGGTACTCTATTACGCCGAATCCGATGATCGGGTGCAGGCCTTCGAGCCGGTGATCAGCGCCACCAGGGATCTCGGCGATGACGAATCGCTGTCATTTAAACTGGTGCTCGACAGCCTGACGGGCTCCTCGGCAAGCGGCGCGGTGCCGTCGACCCAGGTGCAAACCTTCACCAGTCCCTCAGGCAGGGATGCTTACACTGTCGCGCCCAATGAAACTCCGCTCGACCCTTCCTTCAAGGACACCCGCGTCAGTTTCAGCATGAACTGGGAAAAATCGGTCGGTCGCAATGACAGGCGTAATCTCGGATTCAATATTTCCAGGGAATACGATTTCACGTCGATTAGCGCCAACGCCCTGTGGCAACACGACACCAACCAGAAGAACACGACCTGGTCCTACGGTATTAATATTGAGGCCGACCAGATCGACCCGGTCGGCGGCGCGCCGGAACCGTTGACCGACATGGACGATCAGAACAAGATGTCCGGCACCGAATCCAGGACTATCGTCGACCTGCTGTTCGGCGTCACCCAGGTGATCGACCGTTCGAGCCTGTTCCAGATAAACCTGTCGCTGAGCGAGGCCGACGGTTACATGACCGATCCCTATAAAATTCTCAGCGTGGTCGATAACACCACCGGATTACCGACCGATTACTTGTTCGAAAGCCGTCCCGACTCGCGTTCGCGTCAAAGCCTTTACGGCAAGTACAAGAAGATGCTGTCCAACAAGGACATTTTCACCGCGTCTTACCGCTTCATGACCGACGACTGGGGTATCGATTCGAATACCTTTGACTTCAGCTATCGCTTTGCACTGAGCCGCGGCTATTACATTCAACCGCGGTTGCGCCTGTACCAGCAATCGAAAGCCGACTTTTATAACTACTTCCTGCGCACCGGCGAAAGCCCGGAGCATGCCAGCGCGGACTATCGGCTCGGAGAAATGGAAGCCACCACGATCGGCTTCAAGTTCGGCAAGGATATCGATGAACAGCAGGCCTGGTCGCTGCGTCTCGAACTGTATGAACAGTCGGGCGATTCGTCACCGTCCGAGGCTTTCGGACAACTGGCCCAGCAGGACCTGTACCCGACCCTGGAAGCGGCCATCGTTCAGTTCAACTATTCGTTCCGATTTTAACCAGCCCGCAAGGGATTTTGCGCCACGCCGGTGCAGCGGTAGAATAGGCTGCATCATGGCGCCGCTTGCCCCGGCTCGAAATCGGCGCCTTCAAGCAACGGCGGTAGCATCGTAAACAGTGGCAAAATCCCTTTCTCTCAGCAGACGCGGCAAACTGTGGGTCGGCCAGTTTCGCTGCATGGCGAGCCCCTGCGAAATCCTGCTCGAATGCAAAAACAGGGCACAAGCGCGAGAGCTGGCCGAACTGGGGCAACAGGAGGCGCTGCGCATCGAGCAAAAGTTCAGCCGCTACCGCAACGACAATATCGTGCATCAAATCAACAGCGCTGGTGGGCGCATCGAAGTCGACACGGAAACCGCGCTCCTGCTCGATTTTGCCAACAACTGCTATGACCTGAGCGAGGGCTGGTTCGATATTACCTCAGGCATTCTGCGCCGCGCCTGGAAGTTCGTCGACGGCGCGCGTATCCCTGAGCAACAGGAAATCGACCGTCTACTGCCCCATATCGGCTGGCACAAAGTCAACTGGGAAAACCCCTGTTTGACGGTGCCGCAAGGAATGGAAATCGACTTCGGCGGCATCGGCAAGGAATATGCCGTCGATTCGACGCTGCGCCTGTTATCGCAAGAAACCAGAGACAGTTTCATCGTGAACTACGGCGGCGACTGCCATGCCAGCTGCCCGCTGGCCGACGGCTCGCCCTGGATGACAGGCATCGAGAACCCACATCGCCCTGGCGACGCAACCGCCGTGATTCGACTCAAAAGCGGTGCGCTCGCCACCAGCGGCGACGTGTTCAAGTTCATCCAGCAGGACGGCAAACGCTACGGACACATCCTGAATCCAGACACCGGCTGGCCCAACACCGACTCACCGCTATCGGTAACGGTAGCCGCGGCCACCTGCACTGAGGCCGGCATTTTATCCACCCTGGCCATGCTGCAGGGCAAGGACGCAGAAATCTTCCTCAAACGCCAGGCAGTCAAGTACTGGTGCTACCGCTGAGCGAATGCCGGTCTTACCGGACAAATCGCTGGCCCGCGACCCGGCAGGCGCCAGCATGACCGTATCAAACGGCAGTTACAGTACCTTCGTTCTGCTGGCCGGCGTCACCCGTAAGGTGGCAGACGTTTTAAGTGGCGGCATATAGGCTCCCAGCCAGAGTTGGTCGCATGACGCGGAGGAAAACCCGTCCATTTGTTGTTGTAGCTCTGGAATTGCCCACCGATTTGCACTCCTCTCGTGAATCGGTGGTTTTTTTTGCGCCCGCCGATTTCTATCACCGTCGCAACTCGGCAAATACCGATCAAACCGGAACGGATGCAGCTGAAATCATGATTTAGTCAATTAAATTCTCTGTTATGATGGCCAAAGCCACTTTAACGAAACGAGCAATCGGAAAAGCGGAATAAGCTCTTGAATATCAACCAGTTACAACCAGCCAATGCAACCCTTAAAATCAATAAGGCGCGCACTCTAATATATATTAGAAGGCTGAAGGCCTTCTAAATGAGCTGTTATGTTCCTAGAATTATGATACGACTATATTTCTTGTTGTTATGTCTTTCGTGTAGCTCCGCAGTTGCGTCGGAGGCTGATTCATCGATTCTAAGTGAAGCCGAGGCCTACCTGCTCGTGGATAATCTTCTTCGGCTAACCGAGCGAAACGAATCCAATGCTTTGGCAAAATTTAAAGAATGGGAAAATCAATATTTAAAAATTCGATCCAAGGCACAC
>CAMYML010000232.1 GCA_947259305.1 uncultured Gammaproteobacteria bacterium
CTGATACCGCGCCAGCAATTTCGCGTAACCGTCCTCATTTTCGATGAAACCGAGCGGGTCTGAATAAGGGTGCACTAGCTCGTACAGCTCAGCCGGGTGAAACAACAAATCGTCAAGCTCGAATCCATAGCCATTATAGTTCAGACAGATTCCGAGTTGTTGCATCGCATTGAGATCACTCGAAGTTAAACCAATCGACCGCCCCAGGTCGGTTGCGGGCCGATCGAAGTTATCGCCGAAGGCGCCGACCACTGCCCAGCGCGGCTGGGCATTTTCGAGTACCTGGTTGACGATCAGACTGGTACAGGTATCCGCGGCCACGTCGATATGGCAATCGAGCAAATTGTGCCCTGGAATTTCGCCTGCGAAATGATGATCAGCGTAAAAAACTCTGGCGCCTTTGGCCAGCGCGTTTAACAGGGCGTTGCGATTTTTGTCGAGGGAAACGTCGAGCACGGTAATCTCGTCTCCCGGCCGTGCATCGACCCGCTGCAACAGGTCGATATCGCGCTTCAGTCCACTAATTCGCTGCGCATCGCGCGGATACTGCAAACGTAGCTGCTGGAGCGCGCAAATGCCGTCGGCATCGCCATTGAAAACGTCGTAACAGGCCATTTGAACTCGGCCTCTATATTAATGGATCCCGCGGTCAAGCCGCGGGATGACAAGTAACATTACAATAACAGGCCTCTAGAAAGGTATATCGTCGAAACCGTCGTCCATCGGCGCGGTCTCGGGCGCTGCGGGTTTCGACTGCGACTGTGACTGTTCACCGCCGCCCGAGTCCATCGGTGCCCCGCCGCCACCGCCGCGGCCGCCGAGCATCTGCATCTCGTTGGCGACGATTTCGGTGGAGTAGCGGTCGTTACCGGTCTGATCCTGCCATTTGCGGGTCTGGATACGCCCCTCGAAATAGGCCTGCGAGCCTTTCTTCAGGTACTGCTGCGCGATTTCCGCGAGCTTGCCGAACATGACGATGCGGTGCCACTCGGTGCGTTCCTGCGCCTCGCCGGTCGCCTTGTCTCTCCAGGATTCGTTGGTCGCAACGCTGATATTGGCCACGGCACCACCGTTCGCTGTATATCTCACTTCGGGGTCCTGCCCCAGCGTTCCAACGATAATTGCTTTGTTAACACCTCTGGCCATGCCTTGCTCCGCTAGTAAAGTAATGGGTCCGATTGGAAAGCCGGTATTTTACTTGCACCCAACCCAATAAGCGAGTTGGAATTTCGTTCAGGTAGCCTGTTCCGGCCGGCGACCCAGCATCTGCATTTCATTGGCGACGATTTCGGTGGTGTAGCGATCGTTACCGCTTTGATCCTGCCATTTACTGGTCTTGATCCGGCCTTCGAAATAAGCCTGCGAACCCTTTTTCAAGTACTGCGATGCGATTTCGCCGAGCTTGCCAAAGATGACGATGCGATGCCACTCGGTGCGTTCCTGTGCTTCACCGGTTTCGCGATCTTTCCAGGATTCATTGGTGGCCACGCTGATGTTGACCACCGCTTTGCCATTCGACGAGTACCTGATTTCCGGGTCCCTGCCCAGTGTGCCGACAATAACGGCCTTGTTGATTCCTTTGCCCATGATTATGCTCCCTGCTTGAAAACTCGGAATTCCAGAATCGGCGTCCCTGCCGAACATTCATCCCTGATGACTATTTACTTAACAAGAATGTCGCTCTTGTTTTTTTCAAAAGTCGATTCTCCGATACCGCGCACAAACACGATTTCATCGGCACGGCTGAACTCGCCATAGGCTTCGCGGTATTCGACGATTGCCTGCGCCTTGCTCAAACCAATACCATTAAGCGCTTCGGCTATTTCCGAGGCGCTGGCGGTATTGATGTTGACCGGAGCGGCCGAGGTGACAGATGAGATACAAAATGCAGCGAGTGCTGCGAACAGTGTGATGGTTTTCATGGTTACTCCTTGTAACTATTTAGTTCCAGTGGAACGGTTTCCTTTGCCTAAATTCTCTTAGGCTCCTACAGACTGTCGGTCTGTAGGACAAAATCATACGCATTCCGTTTCGAAATGCAACTGTTTTTTCAAAAAACTTTAATCGGGGCTCTCTTACAGATGTTTAGTCAATACTATTGTCGTCTCGCATTTTAGCCGCGGATTCCGGTTTGGACTGGATCCCGGTAATTTCTGGATACCGCGGTCAAGCCGCGGTATGACGGAGAATACAGGCCTGTGCCGGTCCAGCGTCCCGGCTGACGGATGACGCCGAATGCCAGAGTCACCCGAAGTCACGGAACGACAGTTGCGTTCGATTGATTCCGTACCAGAGATAATATTTATTGTCATACCGCGGCTTCGACCGCGGTATCCAGCCAGGTTGGGACTGTACTTGAACCATTGGATCTCGCGGTAAAACCGCAGGATGACAGGTACCCACATATAATTCCGTTTCGGATCTTTTTAATTGTTGTCATACCGCGGCTTCGACCGAGGTATCCAGTTTAATCTGGAGTTTGCCAATTCACCTGGATCCCGCGGTTCAACCGCGGGATGACAATGAGTAAGACCTAGCGAGAGACCAGTGCCTGCAACTCGTTGTCGTCGAAGTTCTTTTCGACTTTGAGGTAAGCCACCCGATCGGTTTCGTAGATCGAGACTTCATGCACGCCCTGAATATTTCTCGCCTGCTCGACGAAACGTTCCAGCCCCTGCGCGTCGAGATCCCTGAGCGAGACGATTTTTGACGCCAGAAAGCGCGGGGTTTTCATGCTCAGCGCGACCAGAAACCAGACCCCCAGAATGCCGCCAAGCCACAGAAATGTGGTTGCATAGTCACCCGCCCCTAGCAGAATGCCACCCAGCAGTCCGCCGGCAAACGCACCGATAAACTGCGCGCTGGAGAACAATCCCATCGCGGTGCCTTTCATATCGGCTGGCGCAATGCGGCTGACCGTGGCCGGCATGATCGCTTCGAGAAAATTGAAGGCGCCGAAAAACAGGACCAGCATCGAAAATACCGCGAGGTAAGTCTGACTAAAGGCCAGTCCGAGTTCCGCCAACGCCAGCATCGCGACCGCACAGGTAAATACCAGCCGCGATTTCCTGTACTTTTCAACCGCGATGATCATCGGCACCAGGAAAAATATCGACAACACGAACACCGGCAGGTAGGTACGCCAGTGCAGCGCTTCATCGACCTGCAGGGTTTGCTGCAATACCAGCGGAAAAACGACAAAGGTCGCCGCCAGTACCAGGTGCAGCACGAAGACCCCGAATCCCAGTTTCAACAGTTCGATGTCGCCGGCAACCCCGCCGATATCTCGCAGCGACACCTGCGCGTCGCGGTGAAAGCTCTGGCGTTTCGGATTCGGCGTAACAAAGACAATAACCAGGATCCCCAGTACCGCCAGCCCGGCGGTAATCCAGAACAGCAGGCGTAAACCATAAGCCGCGGCGATGATCGGACCGAGAACCATCGACAGCATGAAACTGACACCGATCGACATGCCGATGATCGCCATGATGCGCACACGCACCTCTTCACGCGTCAAATCGGCGGCCAGCGCCATCACCGCCGCCGCGATAGCGCCGAGACCCTGCAGCGCGCGCCCGGCAATCACCTGCGTTATCGTCTCCGCCTCGGCCGCGAGTATGCTGCCGGCACAGAAAATCAGCAACCCACCGACGATAACGGTCTTGCGTCCGAAGCGATCCGAAAGGAAGCCGAACGGCAGTTGAAACAGACCCTGGGTGAGCCCGTAAATGCCGATAGCAAGCCCGATCAGGACCGGTGTTGCGCCCGCGTAATCATGTGCATGCAGGCTGAAAACCGGCAGGATCATGAATAACCCGAGCATGCGCAGGGCATATACCAGCGCGAGGGATAAGGCGGCTCTGTTTTCGGTTTTAAGCATCAGCGCGGGACGAGTGGTCTAGCCTGAAAATTGCACCGGTAACAGGGACAGGGCTCGGGCAGGTAGCAAACGGCATTTCTGTTTTTTCTACTGAAAACACACTTTTCTTCCAACTAGTCAACGTATTAGTCAAAGGCCCGAGCCCGACTGGTACGATATTCAGGCTCAAGCAACGGCGAGATTCTAGCGATTCAGCCCGAGGATGGGAACCGATACTAACTAATTCTGATTAAAGCGCGAAATATTGTATCCAAGCCGTTATAATTTCCGGTTTGGCTCCACTGATCGGCTACCCATGAAATCAATCACAATTCGCGGTGCGCGCACCCATAATCTGAAAAATATCGACCTGACGCTGCCGCGCGACAAGCTCATCGTGTTTACCGGATTATCGGGTTCAGGCAAGTCCTCGCTCGCCTTCGACACGATTTTCGCCGAGGGCCAACGGCGCTACGTCGAGTCGCTGTCGACCTACGCGCGCCAGTTCCTGTCGGTCATGGAAAAACCCGATATAGACCATATCGAAGGCCTGTCGCCGGCGATTTCGATCGAGCAAAAGACGACCTCGCACAACCCGCGTTCCACGGTCGGCACGATTACCGAAATTTACGATTACCTGCGCCTGCTGTTCGCCCGCGTCGGCACGCCGCGCTGTCCCACCCACGACCTGCCGCTCGAAGCCAGCACCGTCAGCCAGATGGTCGACCAGGTGCTGGCACTGCCCGAGGACGAGCGCCTGATGTTGCTGGCGCCCGTGGTCAGCAATCGCAAGGGTGAGCACGTTCAGCTGTTCGACAGCCTGCAAAAACAGGGGTTCATCCGCGCCCGCGTCAACGGCGAAATCTGCGAACTCGACGACCCACCGAAGCTGGAGCTGCGCAAGAAACACAATATCGACGTCATCGTCGATCGCTTCAAGGTGCGCCCTGATCTCAAGCTGCGCCTGGCCGAATCGATCGAAACCGCGCTGCACCTGTCGGACGGCATCGTCAAGCTCGCCAGTATCGACCCGGATTCCGACTTCGAAGAAATACGCTTTTCGGCCGTGTTCGCATGCCCCGAGTGCGGCTACGCGATCAGCGAACTCGAACCACGACTGTTTTCGTTTAACAGCCCGGTCGGCGCCTGCCCCGAATGCGACGGTCTCGGCACAATGCAGTTTTTCGATCCCCAGCTGGTGGTCAAATCCCCCGAACTGAGCCTGGCCGGTGGCGCGATTCGCGGCTGGGATCGTCGTAATGGTTATTACTTCCAGATGCTGCAGTCACTATCGGCCCATTTCGACTTCGACGTTGAAATGCCGTTCAGACAGCTGGCGCCGAAGATCCAGGACATCATCCTCAACGGCTCGCCCGAAGAGGTCCGGTTCAGCTACCGCAACGAACGCGGCGATCAACGCGTACAGAAACACCCGTTTGAAGGTATTCTGCCCAATCTCAAGCGCCGCTATCGCGACACCGAATCCAGCGTGGTGCGCGAGGAACTGGCCAAGTTCATGTCAGACCAGTCTTGCCAGGTCTGTCACGGGGATCGACTCAACGAGGCCGCCCGCCACGTCTTTGTCACCGATCGCAACCTCGCCAGCATCGCGCGTCTGCCGATCGATGAAACCTTAAAGTTTTTCAATGAGCTCGCGTTAGAAGGCCAAAAAGGCACCATAGCGGCCAAGATCACCAAGGAAATTCGGGAACGCCTGAGCTTCCTGGTCAATGTCGGCCTGGAGTACCTCTCCCTGAGCCGCAGCGCGGAAACGCTCTCCGGGGGCGAGGCGCAGCGCATCAGGCTCGCCAGCCAGATTGGCGCCGGGCTGGTCGGTGTCATGTACATACTCGACGAGCCCTCCATCGGTTTGCATCAGCGCGATAACGACCGCCTCCTGAAAACCCTGACCTTTCTGCGCGATCTCGGCAATACGGTGATCGTGGTCGAGCACGACGAGGATGCGATTCACGCGGCCGACTTCATCGTCGATATCGGTC
>CAMYML010000233.1:0-3371 GCA_947259305.1 uncultured Gammaproteobacteria bacterium
AGGCTTCGGCTTCTGAGCGCACAGTTGAACGTGCTTTCCTTATCAGGTGCCGCGGTAAAATTCGGGTCTGCGCCGGCGTTGATCAATGCGGTCGCGAGTTCGTCGCGAATACCACCCCCGCAAACTTCCGACCATAACCAGTGACTGGCCGGATTCCAGATCTCCGCCTGGGCCGCGTTTCGCACCAGTTTCAGCATCCCGATCGGAACTTTCGAATAGGGGTTAATGATTTCGTCTTCGAGGGGAATGTTGATCAGCGCGAAAGGTGTTGCCCGCTCGCCTTCGGGAAAGTTATTTTGGCTTTGAAAATCGATCATTGCCGTGGGGCGGGCAAAGGCATATCGGTCGATCTGAACTTTAAAAAAGTTAAAACAATCCCCGCTACAGTGTCTGCAGGCATAATCACAGGCGCTCGCGGTCTCGCGTAATAGTGCGCCACTTCGGTGGTTAGGCCCGAAAAAGCGCTCACCATAATACAGAGCCCCGTCCGAGGTTTGTAAGAATCGATTGGCGAAAAATGTATCACTGAATACGGGATGGTTTACTGCGGTTCCCTGAAGATCGCCTTCTATTGGAATGACATCGCTAAAACGGTAATTCTTGAAATTTAGAATGACGGGATCGCTCAGCAACATGACCATGGATACCGCAAACACGGCCAGGCAGGCCAGATGTGCTGCCTTTCGGTCGCGCAGCAAATAGTAACTCGCGAAATGAAATAAAAGGGTGATACCGACAATCACCGCGGTTTCCAGATCGAGCTCCGGATGGGTAAAACGATAAAAGACCAGCAAGGTAAAAAGTATCAACGGCAGCCAGACAGAGAGCGGAATACTTTTTTGCTTTCTGCCCGAGGACAGGTAAGCAACGATAAGGCCGACAAGCAGTGCGAAGCCGACAATACCCATCGCCAGATACCATACGCCGGTCGCTAAGGCACCAATCGCACTAATACTGTGGGATGCTTCTGCCGAGTTTGCGAACAGGGCAGCCGCAGCCAGCAAAAACCCGCTGACGGACCCGGTATTTATGCTGAGTAGCACGATGTTTCCACGATAGCTCCAAACCTGTTCAATAACTATAGCGCGCGAAAACCGGGACAGATTTATTTCATCATAATTAGATCTGTCCCGGTTTTCTGCGGTTTTCTTCTACTTGCTGTCCCTTGGTCCCTTGCTTGATCTTCTCCTGGTCTCTACCACTGTCACCAGAATTCACTGATTAGGCAAAGAGTGCGGGCGATCTGGAGCTATAGAGCGATTCTCTTCCGATAGTTATTCTAAATTAATCAGGTAGTATAAATTCAATTTAATTAATAACCTTTGCTTCGTATAATCCACGCTCGAAATCACCAACGAAAGGAACGCAACCATGAGCTCAACCGCAGAGAAAGTTACCGGTCAATGTCCGGTGATGCACGGGGCAATTACGACGGGCGACAAATCTGTCACCGAATGGTGGCCCAAAACGCTGAACCTCGATATTTTGCACCAACACGATACCAGGACCGACCCAATGGGGACGGACTTCGACTATCGCGAGGCGGTCAAGTCGCTTGACGTGGAAGCGCTGAAAAAAGACCTGCATGCCCTGATGACAGATAGCCAGGCATGGTGGCCTGCGGACTGGGGGCATTACGGCGGCCTGATGATCCGCATGGCATGGCACGCCGCCGGCACATATCGCACCGCCGATGGTCGCGGTGGCGGTGGTACTGGCAATCAGCGCTTTGCGCCGCTCAACTCCTGGCCAGACAACACCAATCTCGACAAGGCGCGTCGCCTGCTCTGGCCAATCAAGAAAAAATACGGCAATAAGGTCAGTTGGGCCGATCTGATACTGCTTGCGGGCAGCATCGCCTATGAATCCATGGGCCTCAAGATCCTCGGCTTCGGTTTCGGTCGCGCCGACATCTGGCATCCGGAAAAGGACGTTTACTGGGGCTCAGAAAAGGAATGGCTGGCGCCAACCGATAATCCGAACAGCCGCTACTCGGGTGAAAGAGACCTGGACAATCCGCTGGCTGCGGTGACGATGGGCCTGATCTACGTGAATCCGGAAGGCGTTGACGGCAAGCCCGATCCGCTCAAGACCGCCCACGACGTGCGCACGACCTTCGCGCGCATGGCCATGAACGACGAGGAAACCGTCGCTCTTACCGCTGGCGGCCATACTGTGGGTAAAGCCCATGGTAATGGTGATGCCTCGGTGCTGGGCCCGGAACCCGAGGGTGCCGGCGTCGAGGAGCAGGGCCTGGGCTGGATGAATAATTCCAGCAGGGGCATCGGCAACGATACGGTTACCAGCGGTCTCGAAGGTGCCTGGACAACCCATCCGACAGAGTGGGACAACGGCTATTTCGACATGTTGCTCAACCACGAATGGGAATTGAAAAAGAGTCCTGCGGGCGCCTGGCAGTGGGAACCCGTGGACATCAGCGAAGCAGAGATGCCGGTCGACGTAGAGAATCCGTCGGTGCGCCAAAATCCGATCATGACCGATGCCGACATGGCGATGAAAATGGATCCGGAGTATCGTAAGATCTCCGAACGCTTCCACGCTGATCCGGCTTATTTCGACGACGTATTCGCGCGCGCCTGGTTCAAGCTTACGCATCGCGACATGGGTCCGAAGGCACGCTATATCGGTCCCGATGTACCCAATGAAGATCTGATCTGGCAGGATCCGGTGCCCGCGGGTAGCACGAGCTATGACGTGGACGGGGTCAAGGCAAAAATCAAAGCCAGTGGCCTGAGCGTTAACGACATGGTTACAACCGCCTGGGACAGCGCCAGAACCTTCCGCAACTCGGACAAGCGTGGTGGTGCGAATGGTGCCCGAATCCGTCTCGCTCCGCAGAAGGATTGGGATGGCAACGAGCCCGAGCGGCTTGCCAGGGTACTTGGCGTGCTCGAAGGCA
This sequence comes from uncultured Gammaproteobacteria bacterium, assembly GCA_947259305.1. Classification (GTDB taxonomy): domain Bacteria; phylum Pseudomonadota; class Gammaproteobacteria. Next base: position 2,921 of record CAMYML010000233.1, read on the forward strand.
TCGCGGCTGATTCAGGCGCAAGCGTGGCCGATGTTATCGTGCTTGCCGGCAACGTCGGCATCGAGCAGGCGGCGAAGGCAGCGGGCCACGATATCACCGTACCGTTTGCAAAGGGGCGGGGCGACGCGACTGACGAGATGACCGATGTTGAGTCATTCGAAGCGCTCGAGCCCATTCATGATGGCTACCGTAATTGGGTTAACAGGGACTACGCTGTTGGCGCCGAAGAGCTCATGCTAGATCGGACCCAGCTCATGGGGCTGAGCGCGCCTGAAATGACCGTGTTGGTTGGCGGAATGCGCGTAATCGGCACCAACCACGGTGGCAGCAGTCACGGTGTGTTCACCGATCGCGAGGGTGCACTGACGAATGATTTCTTCGTCAATCTCACCGACATGAGTAACACCTGGGTGCCTGCAGGTAAAAATCTGTATGAAATCCGAGAGCGCAG